>NZ_JPJG01000124.1 GCF_000765235.1 Oscillibacter sp. ER4
CAGTTGCATTCCGAAGGCATAAAGGTTATTCAACCCCGAGACTGCCAATCTAAACCTTTCTCTTGGGGGATTTAAAGGGGGATATTCTCTTTCGTGAAAGAGAATATCCCCCTTTGCCCCCGCCGCCCACAGGCGGCATATCCCTCCGCGCCGTGCGTGGAAAGAAGTCTTCGCCCTTTAGGCGAAAAAAGAGCTGTCCGCAAGGACAGCTCTTTTTCATTCTGCTGCGTGGGACGCATCCAGCGGCTTGACATATTTCTTATAGCAATACAAAAAGTATGCGATCTCCGCCGCGCCCGTGAGTACCCACGAGAACGGATAGAGCATATAGAGCGAGCGGATCGTATGGAAGTGGGCGAACACGGTGTAGATCCACGCCACGCGGAACACGCACGAGCCGAGGAACACGAAGATCATCGGCACGAGGCCCTTTCCAAGGCCGCGCGAGGCGGCGGTGGTGCAGTCCATCGTGGCTGAGATCGGGAACGAGAAGCACATGACCCAGATGCGCGCGAGGCCCGCCTCGATGACGTCGGATTCCGACGTGAAGAGCGAGAGAAACTGGTGCCCAAACAGCAGGAACAGCCCGCCGAGCACCGCTGCGGCTACTGCGGAATAGCAGAGCGTCAGCAGGTAGCTCTTGAGCACGCGGCGCGATTTGCCCGCGCCGTAGTTCTGCCCGACAAAGCTCGAGCAGGCGATGTAAAACGCGTTCATCACGGAGTAGACGAGGTTATCCACATTGCCCGCCGCGGAGTTGCCCTCGACGACGACGGTGCTGAACGAATTGACGCCCGCCTGAATGAAGAGGTTTGCGACCGAGAAGATCGCGTTCTGCAAACCTGCCGGCACGCCGACAGACAGCGCGTGGATGGCCTTGTCCTTGTGGAAGCGGACCTCTTTTAAGCTGAGGCTGTAGATCTCCTTGCTGCGCATGAGCGAGCGGACGATGAGCCCCGCGGACACGCACTGCGAGAGCATGCTCGCGAGCGCGACGCCGTCGGTCGACATCCCGAGTCCGATGACGAACACAAGGTCGAGGATGACATTGAGCACGCCCGCGGTGGAAAGGAAGATGAGCGGCGTTTTCGTGTCGCCGATGGCATTCAGAACGCCGTTGCCGTAGTTATAGAGCGCGGCGGCAGGCATGCCGAGAAAGTAGATGCGAAGGTACAGCTCCGCCCCGTCGATGAGGTCGTCGCGCGTGTTCAGAAGCTCGAGCAGCGGGCGGGCGAAAATGAGGCCCAGCGCCAGCATTAAAAAGCCCGCGATCAGGCAGACAAGAAACGACGTGTGGACGGATTCGCGCACGTTTTTCTCGCTGCGCGCGCCGAAATACGTGGCGACAAGCACGTTGACGCCGCTGCCAAGGCCCATCAGAAAGCCCGTGAACAGGAAAATGAGCGTCGTGGTCGAGCCGACCGAGCCCATGGCGGCAGAGCTTGAAAAGCGGCCGACGACCGCAAGGTCGACCATGCTGAAGAGCATCTGCAAAAGGTTAGTGAACATCAGCGGCAGCGAAAAGCCGATGATCTGGCGGCTAAGGCTGCCCTGCGTCATATCGAGCGTGGCGGAACGCGCCATAAAATATCCCTCTCTCTCATTCTCTATTCAGAGTCCTATCCTTATAGCACACTTTTCCCCGCTTTGCAAGCGGGAAGGGTGCGGCGCGCAAAAAATAACGGAAAACAGCGGAAATTTTTTCAAAAAAGCCGCAAACTGCGCGCAAAAACGCTTGCATTCCGCAGCTTTGTGTGATAGTATGCTTGTGTTATGGATGCAGGAAACGCAGAGTGGACCGTTTGGCCCGCTCTTTCTTTTGCAAATTTCGGAAAAAACACGGATTGCGAGGGATACAATGAAGAAAGTGACAGAGACCGTGCGCGAACTGGCGCTCCCCGTGGTCGAAGAGAACGGCTGCAAGCTCTGGGACGTGGAATATGTCCGCGAGGCCGGACAGTGGTATCTGCGGATCTACATTGATAAGGACGGCGGCGTGAACATCCTCGACTGCGAGGCCATCTCCCGCGCGCTGAGCGATATTCTGGACGAGGCCGACCCCATCGAGTCGAGCTACATTTTCGAGGTCGCGTCCGCCGGCGCGGAGCGCCCGCTCAAGCGGCCCGGTGACTTTGAGCAGTTCATGGGCTCGCCCGTGCTCTTGAAGACCTACAAGCCCGTCGACGGGCGCAAGGAATTTTCCGGTGATCTCGCGGGCTACGACAACGGCGCGGTCACGCTTCGCATCGGCGAAGAGGAAAAGCGCTTTGAAAAGGACGCGGTCGCGCTTGTGCGCCTGCGCTGCGACTTTTAACCAAAAAGAATACCAATTACTTTGATTATACAGAATAGGAGCATACCCATGAAATGTGATGAAATCTTCGCAGCGCTTGCGATGCTGGAAAAGGAACGCGGCATTTCTCAGGCCTTTATGATGGATAAGATCGTTCAGGCGCTCACCACCGCCTACAAGCGCGACCACGAGGGTGTGGAAAACGTCGTCGTCGACGTGGACGAGGGCAAGCGCGAGCTCAAGATGTTCGTGCAGAAGGAAGTCGTGGATGAGGTCGAGAACCCCGGCACGCAGATGAGCCTCGATGACGCGAAGGCCATCTCCGCCAAGTACAACGTCGGAGATATCGTCAACATTCCCGTCGACAACATCGAATTCGGCCGCATCGCCGCGGGCAACGGCAAGCAGGTCATCATCCAAGGCCTGCGCGAAGCCGAGAGCGGCATGGTCTACGACGAATACAACTCCAAGCAGCATGAAATTCTCACCGGTGTCGTCACGCGCATCGATCCCCGCACGGGCAATGCGTCCCTTCGCATCGGCACCGGCACGGAAGCGACAGACGCCATTCTTCTCGCCGGCGAGCAGGTCAAGGGCGAGACGCTCATCGAGGGTCAGCGCATCAAGGTCTACCTTGTCGACGTGCGCCGCCAGTCCCGCGGCCCGCAGGTCGTGATCTCCCGCACGCACCCGGGTTTGGTCAAGCGTCTTTTCGAGCTCGAAGTGCCCGAAATTTACGACGGCACAGTCGAGATTCGCTCCATCGCCCGCGAGGCGGGCTCCCGCACGAAGATGGCGGTGTGGAGCAACGACGAGAACGTCGACCCCATCGGCGCGTGCGTCGGCCCCCACGGCCAGCGCGTGAACAGCATCGTCGAAGAGCTGCGCGGCGAAAAGATTGACATCATCAAGTACAGCGACGATCCCGCGGAGTACATCGCCGCGGCGCTCGCTCCGGCGGACGTTGTCGACGTGCGCCTTGCCGAAGAGGGCAAGGCCTGCCGCGTCATCGTGCCCGACGATCAGCTTTCCCTTGCCATCGGCAAGGAGGGCCAGAACGCGCGCTTAGCCGCACGTCTCGTCGGCTACAAGATCGACATCAAGCCCGAGAGCTATCGCGAAGAAGAGTGATCTTCAAAAATGTGCATAGGCACATTTTTGAGCTTCAATTTGCACCCCGTTGCGCGCACTCGCTTGCGCTCGCACACTTGCGGGGCGAGAAGTGTTTTTACTGACGCACCGGTCGCTAGTAAAAACGATTTCAGTTCATTTGCGCCGTGCGCGGCGCAAAAAAGTCCGAGGCGCTGAAAGCGCCAAAGAGGAGGGCGGCTCATGCAGAAAGTGAAGAAGATCCCGCAGCGCCAGTGTGTGGGCTGCCGCGAGATGAAGGACAAACGCGCACTCATCCGCGCCGTCAAATCGCCGCAAGGCGAGGTGTCGCTCGACTTTACGGGCAAAAAGCCCGGGCGCGGCGCTTACGTCTGCCCGAACAGCGAATGCCTCAAGCGGGCGCGCAAATCCCGCGCGCTCGAGCGCGCGCTGGACACGGCCATCCCCGAGAGCGTCTACGAAGAAATGGAAAAGGAGATGGCAAACGGTGGATAAACTGCTCAATCTGATCGGCCTTGCCAAAAAGGCCGGAAAGCTGGAGGTCGGTGAAGAGCCCGTCGGCGCGGCGGCACGAAGCAAGCACGCGCGGCTCATCCTCATCGCCTCGGATGCGGCGGACAACACGCGCCGCCGCGCGCTCCACTTCGGCGAGGCGGGCGAGTGCATCTGCCTTGAGATCCCGCCGACGAAGGAGGACCTCGGCAGAGCGCTGGGGCGCACATCCTGCGCCCTGCTGGCGCTGACGGACATCGGCTTTGCCGAGGCCGTCGCGAAAAAGCTGGCGGAGAGTGACGAAGCGCACTACGGCGAGGCGGCCAAGCGCCTGACGATCAAGGCGGCCCGCGCCGCCGAGCGGAGGAAAGAGCTCAAGCAGCACGAAAAAAATGTGCGCACCGGCAAGAAAAAGCCGCATCAGGAAGAGCCGCAGCCCGCTCCCGCCGCAAAGGCCAAGAGCGCGGAAAAGAGCGAGAGCAAGCGCCCGAGAGGCGCGGTCAAGCACGGACGCACGCGCGCCGAGAGAGAAAAGGCGCACCGCGCCGCGGAAAAGCAGCGCGCGGCAAGGCGCTTTGCCCATTCCCGCCCCGTGAAGAAGGGCAAGGGCAGCATCAAGAAAGACAGTAAGCAGAGATCACAACACACGGAGGTGCAATAATTTGGCTACTACAATGAACAAGAACAAGGTATCCGATATGGCAAAGGACTTCGGCCTTACGTCGAAGGACATTCTGTCCGTTCTGAGTACCTATGAGGACGGGAGCAAGAAGCCTTCGCAGGTGTTGTCCGCGGACGAGGTCAACCTGATCTTCGAGCATCTGACGCAGAAGCATCAGGTGAAGATCGAGTCGATCTACGCCGAGTCCGCTCCCCAGAAAAAGCCCGAGCCCAAGGCCGCTCCCGCGCAGAGTCAGCCCAAGGCGAATAACGCTCAGAACCAGCCGAGAAACAATAACGGCGGCAGCCGTCCCCAGCCCCAGCAGGGCCAGCAGGGCAAGCCCGCCCAGCCGCAGCAGAACACCCAGCCGGTGCAGCAGCAGAGCAAGTCCACCGCCACGCAGCATCCCACGACGCGCGTGCCGGAAAAAAAGATCGTCGACACCCGCAAGGTCACGAACGTCAACCTTGACAAGTACGACGAAAAGCTGCAGGACATGGCCGAGCGCTCCGGTGACCGCCGCGACTTAGAGCGCGGCAGCAAGGAAAAGTTCCGCAACAGCAGAAACCGCAACAACCGTCAGCAGCCGTTCTCCGGCAAGCGCAAGCAGGAAGAGGCCGAAAAAATGCGCCGCCTGCAGCTTGAGATCGCGAAGAAGACGACGCTGACCGTCAAAATTCCCGACGAGATCTCCGTCGGCGAGCTGGCCTCCCGCATGAAGAAGACGGGCGCCGAGGTCGTCAAGTGCCTAATGAAAAACGGCGTGATGGCGTCCCTTTCCCAGATGATCGACTTCGACACCGCGTCCTTTGTCGCTGAAGAGCTCGGCTGCAAGGTCGAAAAGGAAGTCGTCGTGACGATCGAGGAAAAGCTCATCGACGATCACGAGGACAGCGCCGACGAGCTCCAGCCCCGCGCGCCGGTCGTCGTCGTCATGGGTCACGTCGACCACGGCAAGACGAGCCTTCTCGACTATATCCGCAACGCTCACGTCGCCTCCGGCGAGGCGGGCGGCATCACCCAGCACATCGGTGCCTATCAGGTGCAGATCAAAGGCAAGCCCATCACCTTCCTCGATACCCCGGGCCACGAGGCGTTCACCTCCATGCGCGCCCGCGGCGCGATGATCACGGATATCGCCATCCTCGTCGTTGCGGCAGAGGACGGCATCAAGCCGCAGACCATCGAGTCCATCAACCACGCCAAGGCCGCTGAAATTCCCATTATCGTCGCCATCAACAAGATGGATAAGCCCGACGCCAACCCCGAGCGCATCAAGCAGCAGCTGACCGAGTACGGCCTTGTTGCCGAAGACTGGGGCGGTGACACCATTGTCTGCCCCATCTCCGCCAAGACCGGCATGGGCATCGACAACCTGCTCGAAATGGTCGCGCTGACCGCCGAGGTCGCCGAGCTCAAGGCCAACCCCAACCGTGCCGCGTCCGGTGCTGTGGTCGAGGCGCGCCTTGACAAGGGCCGCGGCCCGATCGCAACGCTGCTCGTCCAGAACGGCACGCTCCATCAGGGCGACATCATCATCGCTGGTACGGCTGTCGGCCGCGTGCGCGCGATGATGAGCGACAAGGGTCAGAAGCTCACCACCGCGGGCCCCAGCGTGCCTGTGGAGATTACGGGCCTTGGCGAAGTGCCCGAGGCCGGCGCACACTTCAACGCCGTCGCCGACGAGCGCCTTGCCCGCGAGCTCGTGGAGCAGCGCAAGGAAGAGGAAAAGCGCAAGGCCAACGCCCCCATCACGAAGGTCTCGCTCGAGGACCTGTTCAGCCAGATCCAGGCGGGCGAGATGAAGAATCTCAACATCATCGTCAAGGCGGATGTCATGGGCTCGGTCGAGGCCGTCAAGGCGTCGCTTGAGAAGATCTCCAACGACGAGGTCCGTGTGCGCGTCATCCACGGCGCGGTCGGCGCGATCAACGAGAGCGACGTCATGCTCGCCGCGACCTCGAACGCCATCATCGTCGGCTTCAACGTCCGTCCCGACGCCGCGGCGCGCGACAGCGCGGCCCGCAACCATGTTGACATGCGCATGTACCGCGTCATTTACGACGCCATCGACGAGATCGAGGCCGCTATGAAGGGTATGCTCGCGCCGAAGTTCCGCGAGGCCATCATCGGCCACGCCGAAATTCGCCAGACCTACAAAGTCTCGTCCGTCGGCACCGTCGCGGGCTGCTATGTCACCGACGGCAAGATCCAGCGCGCGTGCGACGTGCGTATCGTGCGCGACGGCATCGTCATCCACGAGGGTCACCTCGCCTCGCTCCAGCGCTTCAAGGACTCCGTCAAGGAAGTCGCGCAGGGCTACGAGTGCGGCCTGAGCTTCGAAAAGTACAACGACATCAAGGTCGGCGATATTGTTGAAGCGTACGTTATGGAACAAATCGAGCAGTAAGACTTCAAAAATCCGCGAAGCGAATTTTTGAGTAGGATTCAGGCTGCGGCAGCGCACTCGCTGCGCTCGCACGTTTGCAGCCTGTAAAGTGTATTTCTGACGCACAGGTCGTCAGAAATACAGATCAAGATTTTTGCGCCGTGCGCGGCGCAATGTTTAGAAGCCTTAAGGTAGGGGCGGGCGTTCGCCCGCCCCTGCTTTTTTCAAAGGAGGAATAAAAATGGCAAGCAATCGCATTGGACGCATCAATGAAGAGATCCAGCGCGAGCTCAGCTCGCTCTTCCGCACGCTCAAGGACCCGCGCGTCCAGAGCGGCATGGTGACCATTACCCATGTGGACACGACGAGCGACCTGCGCTATTCGCGCATTTACGTAAGCGTTCTCGAAAAGCCGCTCGAAAAGGACGTCATTCGCGGTCTCAAGAGCGCGGCGGGCTATCTCCGGCGCGAGCTGGGCGCGAACATGTCGCTGCGCTACACGCCGGAGCTGCAGTTCATCGCGGACGACTCCATCGAATACGGCGCGCACATCTTAGAGATGCTGCGCGACCCGCGCGTGGTGAAGCCCGCGAACCCCGAAAACGAAACACTGAACACGGAGGATGAGCAGGAATGACCGTTTCCGAAGTCGCGGCATACCTCCGCGCGCACGACAAGTACCTCATTCTCACCCATCGCCGTCCGGACGGCGA
>NZ_JPJG01000023.1 GCF_000765235.1 Oscillibacter sp. ER4
TTTATGAAAGGAGAGTAACATCTATGAAAAAGTTACTCGCAATGGTGCTGGCTCTGGTCATGACTCTGTCTCTGGCCGTCAGCGCCAACGCCTTCAAGGATGACAAGAGCATCAGCGATGATTACGCTGAGGCTGTTGCCGTTCTGAATGGCATGGGTGTGTTCAAGGGTTATGAGGACGGTTCCTTCCAGCCCAAGGGCAACATCACCCGCGCTGAGGTGTCCGCGATCGTTTATCGCGTGTACACTCAGGACGTCAAGGATGCTAAGGCTTCCATGTACGCCACCTACAACAAGTTCAGCGACATGGCTGGCGCCGGTTGGGCTCAGGGCTACATCGGCTACTGCGCCAACGCTGAGCTGGTCAAGGGCTATCCCGACGGTACCTTCAAGCCCTCCGGCAAGGTCACCGGCTACGAAGTCCTCGCTATGATCCTCCGCGCTGTCGGTTACGACAAGAACGGTGAGTTCTCCGGCGCTGATTGGGCGCTGCATGTTGCGCAGACCGCGCAGCAGGCCGGCGTGCTCAAGAACGTCAAGGGCATCGACCTCAACGCTCCCGCTACCCGTGAGCTGGTCGCCGAGCTCCTGTTCCGTGCCATCGCTGAGTCCGCCACCGTCACCTACACTCCGTCCTTCGGCTATGTGACCGATAAGGTGCTCGGCAATGCTGCTCCCACCCTCGGCTACAAGAACTTCAAGCTCGTCGGCAAGGATTCCGCTGACAAGTGGGGCCGTCCCGCTACCAAGTGGACCTACAACGTCGGCGACACGGAGACCTTTGTTGGCGATAAGGCTGTTGCCTCCTACACCGTGAAGGTTGATGAGTGCGACATCGCTAAGGATCTCGGCATCACCAAGTCCGCCGCCATCGAGAGCGCTTACATCGATGGCGTGAAGACCAACGTCACCAACGCTTCCGTCACCTCCGACCGCAACGGCAAGATCGATGCGCTGAACACCGCCTCTCTGGTTGGCGCTCAGGGCCGTTTGACCGAGGTCTACAAGATGGAGAACGGCTATCGTCTGGTTGAGATCAACACCTATCTGGGCGTTGTGAAGACCGTCACTGCCGCTACCACCGACCGCAACGGCCACACCACCGCTGCCAAGATCGGCGTTGCTCTCTACCTCGATAGCGACAACAAGGTCAACCCCACCCCCGCTGTTTACAGCTATGAGGCCACCGGCTACACCGTTGGTCAGTACGTCCTCGTTAACGCCACACTCGACGGTTCTGTCGTCGTCCGCAACGTTGAAGCCGCCACTGTCACCCCGATGGGTCTGATCAAGACTTGGACTCCCGCTTACGGTACTGTCGCTGCTACCACCACGGTTGCTGAGACCAAGTACAACGATGCGGACAAGTTCTTCCTTGGCAACTTCAAGGCTAACCCCGCTGAGAAGGACAACACTTCCTATGACACGATCGTTGATGCCTACGGTAACCTGATCGCTCTGGTCAAGTCCAACGTCAACTATCTCGTCATCGAGAAGATCGAGTGGAAGCACGACAACAGCGTTATCGGCAACGGCAAGGCTCTTGCTGACTTCGTTCTCGCCAACGGTGAGAAGGTCTCCGGCGCTACCGTCGCTACTGTCAACGGCGCTGTTACCAGCAACACCACCGACAGCAACGGTCAGTATGCCAAGGCTTACGTCTCTGACTCTTATGTCAACAACGGCGGCAGGGATGGCTACTATGGCCACATCTACACCTACTCCGTGAATGCTGACGGCTCCTATGCTCTCAACAAGTACTGCGATTCTCGGGAAGCTGGCAAGACCCACAACAACAGCACTATCCACTTCACGCAGTACAAGTCCGCTACCATCAACAACCAGGTCAACAGCTTCGTTGCCAACAACAACACCAAGTTCCTGGTTCTTGATTCCAACGGCTACACCTACACCCTGTACAACGGCATCAACGAGCTGCCCAGCATGACCGTTGCCCCTGGTGACCTCTGCTTCCTGACTGATGGCACCTATGCTACTCTCGTCGTCATCAAGGATAAGACCCTTGATTCCAGCGAGTTCGTTGCTTACGCCGCCACTCAGAACGGCTTTGCCACCGGCTACAACCCGGTCAAGTATGCTTACACCGTGACCAAGCTCGGCTCCACCGAGGCCACCACGCTGTATGCTTCCACTCAGAACCTGTTCCAGGCTGACGGCTTCTACAAGATCACTCTGGCTGCTGACGGCACTATCGCTGCTGTCTCCAACAACCCGACCCTGCTCCTCAAGGGCTATGGCTATGCCGCTGCTGACCTGAACGCCAGCTACGACGCTGCCAACAGCACCGCTGCTGATCTGTATTGGGATCGTACCAAGGTCGAGAAGTTCGAGGGCGACTCCCTTGTCGGCGCTGGTTACGGCGACTACCGCGTGAACTCCTCCACCGAGTACTATGTGGTCACCAAGACTCAGTACTCTGATGGCACCGAGATCACCGAGATCACCAAGGGCGACATCAACTCTGTTGCGGCTGACGACGTCGTCGTTATCGGCTACACCAGCAAGAACGCTGTCGGCAACGTCGATAATGTTGCTTCCTACGTTTACGTGATGAAGCTCGTTGATAACGGCTCCAACCCCGAGATCACCACCGGCACCGTTGAGTTCAAGGTTCAGTTCGTCGATCAGTACGGCGTTGTGAAGAGCGACGTCCTCGACCTCGGCGTTCAGAAGAAGTCCACCACCGGTACCTTCAGCTTCGATCTCCAGACCGTCCTCGCCCACCAGGGCTGGCAGGGTGACTTCACCTGGAACGCCACGACGGTTGCTCTGGTTGGCCAGCTGAACTCCACCAGGGCTGAGACCTACACGGTCAACGCTGGCGAGACCACCACGGTCATCTTCACCGTCATCAAGTAATTGATGCAAAACCGATTTGAAGCGCATCGCAGGATGCATTCATAAAAGTTTTACCCCCGAGGCTTTTGCCTCGGGGGTTTTTCTGCTTTGTTATTTCTTTATCGCAAATAGTGTTGCTGTTGCACCTGCGTTGGAACCGCCGCTGAGTTTGACGGAAGTAACCCCTGTCCAGTTAACTGACTCGGTTGTGTCGCTGTAGTTAGTCAAGCCCTCCACATTGCAAGCTGAGAACGTATAGCTGGCAACCTTGCCGCCGAATGGAAACAGCCACGCAACGCCTGCCGATGTGGAGCGGTCGTTGCTGCAAATCGTGCCGACGGATGCGTTGTTGACGGAAACGCTCATTGTGCCGCTGACGGAGCTGACGCTGAATGTCAAAAACAGCGCCGCAACCTTGGTCATGTCGACCTGCGAGAGGTCGAAATTGAGCGTGCCGTTTTCCGTCGTGGTCACGAGCGGGTCCGCGAGCTTGACGAGGCAGTTGGCCTCGCGCGCCGCCGCGACCTCCTGCTGCACGGCGGTGACGGCCGAGGTGTCTGCCTTGGTGTTCAGCGTGTCGTCGTGGCTTTTGAGCGCGGTGTCGAGCTTGTGCGTCAGGTCGTTGAAGTCGGACATTTGGATGAAGTCCGATTTTTCCCACGTGGGAAGAGAGTAGTTTGTAGTCCGTTTCATAGCAATCTCCTTAAAAACAGTAAAAATAAAACCCCCGGAAAACCGGGGGTTCATGCTTGTCAAGCATGAAAGGAGTTGTTGGACGAAGGACGGCAACCAACTGAAAATTTTACAGATCGCCGGACATGAAGCCGCCGCGGAGCCAGTTGGCGAGCTCGGCGGGGGTGCCGGGGACGCCGACGGTGGCGAATTCCGTGCGCGAGGGGACCATCTGCGCGTTGTCCGAGCTCTCCGCCCACTGGACGCGCTGCAAAATGTGCTCCGTGCAGTGCTCGAGCGGGCCGTCGGGCGCGGGCTTATATTGGAGGAGGATGGTCACGCAGCGGTTGTCGGACGTCCAGCGGCCGAAGTTCGTCGTGGGCTTGCGCCACTTCCAGAGGCATTTGTCGCCGCGCTGCTTTTTGAGCTTCAAATAGCCGTTTTCGATGTCCTGCGTGCAGCGCATGAGCCAGATGACATGGTAGCCCGCGCGCTGGAAGTGGGAGCAGACGTCGAAAAAGTGCTCCTCCATGAGTAAGCCATCCTGGAGCATCATCACGAAATGGTTGATCTGCACGTAGGCGGTGACGGTCTTATCGCCGACGGTGACGGGGACGTTGCGGCACTCGGGCGGGACGATCGCGCGCCACTGCTCACGCCACGCGGAGGCGGAGGACTGGACGAGCGGGGGCGTTTTCTTCTTCCAAAACAGCATGGGAGCTCCTTTTCGCAATTTTTGTTCCATTATAGCGAAAACGGGACGAAAAGGCAAGGAATATTGGCATTTTACAGGGATTTGACAGAGTGGGGCGCGACGGGCGCTTGCTATTTCGGCGAAAACATGATATTCTACTGTGATTCTAAGGAAATCGACTTTTCTTTGCAAGGAGAACGGCTATGAAGCTTGACCAAAAGCGCACGGTGCTGGTGGGGCTGGCGTTTTTGTCCATCTGCGCGTTCTGGCAGATGTACGACAACATCATCCCGCTGATCTTGACGAACACGTTCCACTTAGACGAGACCATTTCCGGCGCGATCATGGCGGCGGACAATGTGCTGGCGCTGTTTTTGCTGCCGTTCTTCGGCGCGCTGAGTGATCAGACGAGCACGAAAATCGGGCGGCGGATGCCGTTTATCCTCGGCGGCACGGCGGCTGCGGTGATCCTGATGAATCTGCTGCCGCTTTTTGACAACGGCTACGCAAATGGCGCGAGCACGGGTAAGCTTGCGATGTTCGTCGTCACGCTGGGGCTGCTGCTCGTGGCGATGGGGACCTACCGCTCGCCCGCGGTGGCGCTGATGCCAGACGTGACACCCAAGCCCATAAGATCGCGCGCGAACGCGATTATTAACCTGATGGGCGCGGTCGGCGGCATTTCGTATCTGATCGTGGCGGCGGTGCTGTATCCGAACAGCAAGACGGCGGGGGCCGAGCATGTGAACTACCAACCGCTGTTTGTCGTCGTGTCGGTGCTGATGGCGGTTTCGGTCATCGTGCTGTACTTCACGACAAACGAGCCGAAGCTCGCGGCGGCGGAGAAGGAATACGAGGCCGAGCATCCCGAGCAGCAGCTCGTGGAGGAGGAGCCGGACGGCAGCGAGGATCTCCCCAAAGAAGTCAAGCGCAGCCTTGTGATGCTGCTGTGCTCGATCGCGCTGTGGTACATCGGCTACAACGGCGTGACGACGTGGTGGACGACGTATGTCGGGCGCGTGATGGGGCGGGGCCTCGGCGGCGCGTCGACGTGCTTGCTCGTCGCGACGGGCGGGGCCATCGTGTCGTACATCCCCGTGGGGCAGCTGGCGTCGAAGATCGGACGCAAGAAGACCATTCAGGGCGGCGTCATCCTGCTTGCGGCGTGCTTTGCGTCGGCGTACTTTTTGACGACGCATTATCAGAGCATCAACGCCGTGATGTTTGTCGTGTTTGCGCTCGTCGGTCTTGCGTGGGCGGCAATCAACGTCAACTCGCTGCCGATGGTCGTTGAAATGTGCAAGGGCAGCGATATCGGCAAGTTCACGGGTTACTACTACACATTTTCGATGGCGGCGCAGGTCGTGACGCCGATTTTGGCGGGCACGCTTTTGAAGCACATCAGCTACAGTGTGCTGTTCCCGTATGCGGCGTTCTTCGTGGTGTGCAGCTTTGTGACGATGTGCTTCGTGCGCCACGGCGACTGCAAAGTGGAGGCCAAGGCCGGCCTTGCGGCGTTTGAGGACATGGATGCGGACTAAATCGAATACAAGAAGTGATCTAAAATGAAAATTTTACGGATCGTTGTCGGAATTTGCCTGATTCTGGCGGTCGCGTGGGCGGTTTTACTGCGCGCGCGGCGCGGGACGGAGTCGATGGCGGCGCTGCGGAAATTCCGCTATGCGCACCGCGGGCTCTACGATAAGGAGGCGGGCATTCCCGAAAATTCGCTGCCGGCATTCTCGCGCGCAATCGCGCGGGGCTTCGGCGCGGAGCTCGACGTGCACCTGCTGCGCGACGAGACGCTTGCCGTGTTCCACGACAGCGATGTGAAGCGTATGACGGGCCGCGAGGGGTATCTCGAAGACCTGAGCGCGGACGAGCTCAAGGACTACGCGCTGGACGGGACGAAGGAGACCATCCCGCAGTTCAAGGATGTGCTCGCGCTGTTTGCGGGGACGGGCCTGCCGGTCATTGTGGAGGTCAAGAGCTTTCGCGACAACTTTGCCGAGCTCACTGAGCGCACGATGGCGGAACTCGACAAATTTGGCGTCAAGTACTGCGTGGAGTCGTTCGACCCGCGGTGCGTGGCGTGGCTGAAAAAGCACCGGCCAGAGGTCATCCGCGGGCAGTTGAGCTGCGACTTTTTGAAAGACCGCGGCAATTTGAGCCTGCCGATGGCGTTTGCGACGACGAATCTGCTGGGCAACATCATGGCGCAGCCGGATTTTGTCGCCTACAAATTTGAAGATAAGAAAAACTGGGCGCCGCGTTTATGCCGTAAGCTCTACGGCGCGCAGGGCGTTTACTGGACCATCCGGTCGAAAGAAGACTTGGAGACGGCGGAGCGCGAGGGCGCGATCGTCATTTTTGAGCGGTTTATTCCCTAAAGAGGGGTCCCACTTGTGGAAGGGTGGGGGAAAAGAAGCAAAACCGAAAGAAAAGGAAGAAGGTTTTATGGCAGAACAGAAAAGACGCTGGGGCGACCGGCGCGACGCAACACTGCTGCGGGATGTGGATTCGCTGCACTTTATCATGGGCATCATCTATCCCAACCGCGCGGACAACGAGGCGTATATCGCAGAGCGCGTGAATTTAGAGCCCATCAAGGACTACATTGCGACGAAAAACTATGAGGGCATCCCGTTCAAGTACACGTTTTTCCACGTGATTTTGACGGCGCTCGTTAAGACGGTCATTTTACGGCCGAAGCTCAACCGCTTTTACGCGAATGAAAACTACTATCAGCGCAATAAGGTGACAGCGGGCTTTGTCATCAAAAAGGAGTTTGCCGACGGCAGCGAAGAGGCCATGGCTCTGCTGGAGATAAAGCCTGAGAGCACCATCGACACGATCCACGAAGAGATCCACCAGGAGGTTGCGGCCTGCCGCGAGCAGAAGAAGGTCAACACGACCGACAACAGCATGAATGTGCTCAACAGCCTGCCGCGCTTTTTGTCCAAGGCGGCGGTGCGGTTTATCCGCTGGCTCGACAAGCACGGCTGGTGCCCCGATTTCCTGATCGGCAAGGACCCGAACTACAGTTCGGTGTTCATCTCTAACCTCGGTTCCATTCATCTCAAAAGCGGCTACCACCACCTGACGAACTGGGGCACGAGCTCGCTGTTCTGCATCATCGGCGAAAAGAAGTGGACGCCGCTGTACGACGAGCACGGCCTTGTCGAAATGCAGGAGACGGTGGACCTCGGCCTCACCGTGGATGAGCGCATTGCCGACGGCTACTATTACGCAAAGAGCGTGCGCCTTTTCAAATATCTGTTAGAACACCCCACCCTTTTGGAACGACCGCTATCGGAGGAAGTAGAATATGAGTGATTCCATTGTCAGAACGCCCTGGAAGGATTACATGGGCGAGGTGCCGATGCACCTTGAGTATTTCGACGGCTCGATGTTCGAGGCCGTGGAGCAGATCGCTAAGAAATATCCGGTCAACATCGCTTTTACGTTCATGGGAAAGTCGACGACCTACCGCCAGATGATCCGCGAGATCGAGCAGTGCGCCAAGGCGCTCAAGACCATCGGCGTGCGCGAGGGTGACAAGGTGACCATTGCCATGCCGAACTGCCCGCAGGCCATCTATATGTTCTACGCCGTCAACCTCGTCGGCGGCATTGCGAACATGATCCATCCGCTGTCGGCAGAGAAGGAGATCGAGTTTTACCTCAACGCCTCGGAAAGTGTGGCGGCGGTGACGCTCGACCAGTTCTACAACAAGTTTGAAAAGGTGCGCGAGCGCACGAAGGTCGTGAACATGATCATCGCAAGCGTGCGCGACGCGCTGTCCCCGACGATCAAGGCGGGTTATATGCTCACCGAGGGACGCAAGATCGAGAAGATTCCCGAGGACGCGCCGGTCATCATGTGGAAGGACTTCATGAAGCTCTCCCACTCCTGCTACTATAAGACCTATAAGGTCAAGCGCGAGGGCGCGGACCCCGCTGTGATCCTCTATTCCGGCGGTACGACCGGCACAACAAAGGGCATCGTGCTGACGAACAAGAATTTCAACGCCCTCGGCCAGCAGGTCATTGCGGCGAACCCGATGTTCCGCCCCGGCGACCGCATGCTGGCGGCGATGCCACTGTTCCACGGCTTCGGCCTCGGCGTGTGCGTGCACACGATGCTCTCGCAGGGCGGCCGCTGCATCCTGATTCCGCGCTTCACGGCCAAGAGCTACGCCAAGCAGATCGTGAAGTACAAGTGCAACTTCATCGCCGGCGTGCCGACGCTTTACGAAGCGCTGCTGCGCCTGCCGAGCATGGACGGGGCGAACCTCAGCTCGCTCAAGGGCGTATTCTCCGGCGGCGACAGCCTGTCGATCGAGCTGAAGAAGAAGTTCGACAAGTTCCTCTATGACCATAAGGCGTCCATTCAGGTGCGCGAGGGCTATGGCACGACCGAGACAGTCACGGCCTGCTGCCTGACACCGCCGCACATGTTCAAGGAGGGCTCCATCGGCCTGCCGTTCCCGGATACCTACATCAAGATCGTCGAGCCGGACACTGACCGGGAGGTTCCCTACGGGCAGGAGGGCGAGATCCTGCTCGCGGGCCCGACCGTGATGAAGGAGTACATGAACAATCCCGAAGAGACGGCGCAGACGCTTCGCACGCACGCCGACGGCCTGACGTGGGTCTACACGGGCGACCTGGGCGTGATGGATGAACAGGGCTTTATCTACTTCCGCGGCCGTGCCAAGCGCATGATCATTTCGTCCGGCTACAATGTCTATCCCGGCCAGATCGAAAATATCCTCGACGCGCACGAGTACGTGCAGATGAGCTGCGTGATCGGCGTGCCCGACCCCTACAAGATGCAGAAGGTCAAGGCCTTCGTCAAGCTCGCACAGGGCGTGCCCGCGACCGAGGAGACCAAGCAGGTGCTTCTGGCCTACTGCCGCAAGAATGTGGCGAAGTACGCCATGCCGTATGACATCGAGTTCAAAGAGGATATGCCCAAGACTCTGGTTGGTAAGGTGGCGTATCGCCAGCTGGAGGAAGAAGAACTCGCCAAGATCAAGGCGGCGGAGGAGAAGTAAGTTCTTCTGCGTTGACGCGGGCAATATGTTCCCCTGCACTGTGCAGGGGACGCGGGAAAGGGGGTCATTCTCTCACGTGAGAGAATGACCCCCTTGAACCCCCAAGAGAACGCGAGGGGAGGACCCCTCGACCCCCAACATTGCCGGCCTGGGGCTTGAAGAGCTGCACGCGCTGCGCAATCGGGTGCGGTGTACATGGCTTCGCCATGAATCCCTGCGATTCGACACATCCAGCAACCGCGCCTTACTATCGTGAGGCGCGAGTGACGTTAGCTCGACGGCAGACTGCCTGCGGAATGCGGCATTGCTTCGCTCGCCGCATTGAGGAGTGCCACGGTAGACGGAAATTAAGTTGTACTCCCACAAGATGGGCAGAGCGGCAGCGGATAATAGAAGAAAGTCAAATCGTATTAGCAACACTAACCGCGGCTCTGCCGCGCGCAGGCAGTTGCATTCCGAAGGCATAAAGGTTATTCAACCCTGAGACTGCCAATCTAAACCTTTCTCTTGGGGGATTTAAAGGGGGATATTCTCTTTCGTGAAAGAGAATACCCCCTTTGCCCCGTTCCCCATGCGGCATGGGGAAACTATTTCCTGTCAGCGACAGAAAGAATTTTATCCACCGCTGCTTTCGCGCCGCCGCAGCGGAGGAAGCTCTCGCGGATCTTCTGCGCGTTTGCGCGATACGAGGGCGTTTGGAGGACGGTGTCGACCGCGGTGCGGATGGAGGCGGCGTCGGCTTTTTCGAGCTTGAGGCCCGCGCCAAGTTCGGCGACGCGCGAAGCGACGCCGCCCTGTTCGCTTGTCTGCGGGAAGAGGACGAGCGGCACGCCGAAATAAAGGCTCTCACTCGCGCTGTTCATGCCGCAGTGGGAGAGGAAGACGTCGGCTTTTTGCAGCACGGCGATCTGGTCGACGTGGGGGAGGGCGGTGATGTTGTCGGGAAGTGTGCCGAGGGCGGAACGGTCGATCTGCTCGCCGGTGGAGAGGATGACCTGATAGAGTGAGTCCGCGAACGCGGCGATACAGGCGCGGTAGAAGGGGAGGAGGTCGTTGTTGACCGTGCCCATCGAAATGTAGATGAGTACATCGTGGGTCTTTTCGATATTTTCAGTCGCGGGGCGGATGGACGGGCCGACGAAGGCGTACTTGTCTGAGAACGTGTCGGCGCAGGGCTGGAACTCGGGCGAGGTGTAGACGATGGTGTCAGTCTGATCGTCGTTCTGGATGATGTCGAGAATATTCTTGATGGGATAGCCGCGGTCACGCAGGCGCTGGAGATCGTGGTTGATCTTCGGCATGGCGAGCATCATTTTGAGCATCTGGCCGCCGCTCTGCTTCATGACTTTGGCCGAATAGCGGTTGAAGGCAAAGGTCGTGGTCGAGGAGATGAACGGGATGCCGAGCTTTTTGGCGACGGCCTTGCCCCAGACAGCCATCGAGTCGGCGACGATACAGTCGGGCGCGTAAGCGCGCATGTCGGCGCAGACCATTTCGTCGAGGGCGAGGGTGGTCTCGACCAGAATGTGCGTCGAAAAGGCGATGTCCTTGCCGACGCGCACGCCGTCGGCGGGCGTGAGGTGCTGTTCGCAGTCATACGGGTCGCAGGCGACGAATTGCGCGCCTGCGGCTTCGATGAGCGTGCGCATGGGTTCGTAGGAGTAGTAGCGGACCTCGTGACCGCGCGCGGCGAGCTCGCGCACGACGCCGAGCGTCGGGTTGGTGTGGCCGTAGGCCGGGATGCAGAAAAAGGCGATCTTGCTCATTTGCTGTCGCCCCCGTTGTCCATTTCGGAAAAGATGCGCAGCATATATTCCCGCTGCATGGCCTTGGGCAGGATGGCGATGCCGCGCTCGTCGTCGCCGAGGACGAGCAGCTCGTCGCCGGGGTGAAAGCCGAAAATGTCGCGCGCTTCCTTGGGGATGACAAACTGGCCCTTTTCGCCGATCTTGACCATCCAGGCGTGCTTGCCCTGAGGTACTTCCATAAAATCAGCCTCCTAAAGTATGATTAGTTATACTAATCATACTACAAAGCGTAAAAAAGTCAAGCCAGCAGGCCTGACTTTTTTATTTCAATTCATGGCATCGGCGTTGAGCTCGAAGAGAAGCTCGACGCGGGCTTTGAGCAGCGGATGATTTTTGAGCGCGGGGTCGGCGGCGAGGAGCTGCTCGGCGGCGGACTGCGTCTCGTGCAGAAGGGATAAGTCGCACGAGAGATCGGCGACGCGCAGCGACGGCAGGCCGTGCTGGCGGGAGCCGAAAAAGTCGCCCGGGCCGCGGAGCTTCAAGTCCTCTTCCGCGATGGCGAAGCCGTCGCTCGTGGAGGACATGACTTTGAGACGCTGCTTGTTTTCCTCACCCTTGTTGTCGGAGACAAGGACGCAGTAGGACTTGTGCTGGCCGCGGCCAACGCGGCCGCGCAGCTGGTGGAGCTGGGAGAGGCCGAAGCACTCGGCGTTTTCAATCAGCATGAGCGCGGCGTTCGGCACGTCGACGCCGACCTCGATGACGGTGGTGGAGACGAGCACGTCGATCTCATGCGCGGCGAAAGCGCGCATGACGGCGTCCTTTTCCTTAGGTTTCATCTTGCCGTGGATGGGGGCGATGCGAAGGTCGGGGAAGACCTCTTTTTGCAGCATTTCTGCGTGGGCGGTGACGGCCTTGCGCTCATCGGGGAGCTCGTCGTTTTCCGAGACCATGGGGCAGACGATATAGGCCTGACGGCCTTCGGCGACGAGCTTGCGCAAGAAAGCGTAGATACGCTCGTGATAGCTCGACGGGACGGCAAAGGTGTCGATCTTCTGCCGTCCGGGGGGAAGTTCGTTTAAGATGGAGACGTCGAGATCGCCGTAGATCATCAGCGCGAGCGTGCGCGGGATGGGCGTGGCGGACATGACGAGAAGGTGCGGGTCATCGCCCTTGGCGGACAGCGCGGCGCGCTGGTCGACGCCGAAGCGGTGCTGCTCGTCGGTGACGACGAGCCCGAGGTTTTGGTACTGCACGTCAGGCGAGAGCAGGGCATGCGTGCCGATGACGAGGGAGAGCTCGCCGGACCGGAGACGTTCGTTCAGCGCGCGGCGCTCCTTGGCCTTGGTCGAGGCGGTGAGCAGTGCGCAGGGGATGCCGAGTGGCTCCAAAAGCGGGGCGAGTGAGCGGTAGTGCTGCTCGGCAAGGATTTCTGTCGGGGCCATGAGGGCGCATTGGAGACCATTTTTTGCGGCCATGTAGATGGCGGCGGCGGCGACCATCGTTTTGCCCGAGCCGACGTCGCCCTGCACGAGGCGGTTCATCGGGCGCTGACCTGTCAGGTCGCGCGCGATATCGCCGATGGCGCGGCGCTGTGCGCCGGTGAGGGAAAAGGGGAGAGAGGTGAAAAAGGGCGAAAGGTCGACTTTTTTGCACTGTTTTCCCGCGACGAACGTGCGGCGCTCGCGCAGGAGCTTGAGGCCGAGCGCGAGCAGGAAAAGCTCTTCGAACGCAAGGCGGCGGCGCGCGGCGGAGAGAGCTTCATCGTCCGTGGGGAAGTGGATATTTTCGTAGGCAAAGCGGGTGTGGCAGAGCTGGTAGACGAGGCGGACGTTCTCAGGAAGGATGTCAGGAAGTTCGTCGACGCAGGCGGCAAGGCCCTGTTCGACGGCCTTATAGAGCATCGACTGGCTGATGCCCGCGGTGAGCGGGTAAATGGGCATGATGCGGCCCGTGATCTGATATGTGCCCTCGCGCTCAAAGAGGGGATTGGTCATCTGCGGGCGGCTCGGCGTACCCTCGGCACGGCCGAAGAAGACGTAGGCGTCGCCGGTGTGAAAGGTGTTTTTGAGGTAGGATTGGTTGAAATAGGTGAGCTCAAGTGCGCCGGTTTCATCGACGGCGCGGAGCTTGATAAGGTCGAGCCCCTTGCGAATGCGCGAGAGCTTGGGCTCACCCGCGATGACGGCGCAGACACAGGCATTCTCGCCGGGGATGAGGTCGGCGATCTTCTTGTACGCGCGGCGGTCGTCGTAGGCGCGGGGAAAGTAGGAAAGGAGGGAGCGCAGGTCGGTGATGCCGAGTTTGGCGAGCGACTTGGCGCGCGCTTCGCCCACGCCCTTGATATAGCGGATATCGGTGTTGAGCGTCGCCATGCGGTGGACCTCCTATACAAATGCGGTGTCTGTCTATTATAATCAACTTGGATGGAAATGAAAAGACCCTTTGCAAGGATGAAGAAAGGAGTATTGTCATGCAGAAGAAACATTCCGGAAAGATGGGCGCGATCGCGCTGCCGGTCGCGCTGATCGCCGCGGCGGTCGGAGTCCTCTTATGGATGCTGACCGGTGCGCAGGGATACCGCGCGGCGGACTGGACAGACACAGACGGGCAGCGCTACTACCGCAACCTGGTGACGCATCAAGCCTTTGCGGCGGACGTTGACTGGGACGGGAGCGACGGCGCGGTGATCGTTATTCCCGATGAAGTGCACGGCTACAAGGTGACGGCGCTCGGCGGGTATATCGGCCGCGGTGTGCCGACGGCGTTTGCGTTGAACGCGCCGGAGATATGGAATACCCAGGTCGTCTTCGGTGACGAGAAAGTTGCGGCGGACGCGGAAAAGGACTATCCGAACGCGAAGATCGTCGACTGCACGGTGACACTGCGGCTTGGGAGGAACGTGAAAGCGCTGAACGGGGTCAGCTGCTTCGGCTGGCAGGGCTATGACGAAAACGGAGCCGAGACAGTGTGGCGTCTGCGCTGGAACGTCGAATGCGACGAGGGGAATGAGACGTTTTACGCCGAGGGCGGGCGGCTGTATCGCTGCGCGGATGGGGCGGCTGTGGAAGCGTTCCGCTGCGCGTGATGCAGCGCGGCAGCGCTGCTTTTGGCCCTGCACGGTGCAGGGACGTGGGAAAGGGGGCCATTCTCTCACGTGAGAGAATGGCCCCCTTGAACCCCCAAGAGAACGCGAGGGGAGGGCCCCTCGACCCCCGACATTGCCGGTCTGGGGCTTGAAGAGCTGCTCAGCCTGCGGAATCAGGCGCGGTGTACATGGCTTCGCCATGAAGCTTCTGCGATTCGTTACTGGTTGCAACCGCGCCTTACTATCGTGAGGCGCGAGTGACGGTGGACCGGCGGCAGACTGCCTGCGGGCGCGGCATTGCTGCGCTCACCGCGCTGTTTAGTCTTCTGCTGGGTGGGAGCTGCTGATGGGTTCGTCGGGGATGATGTCGTGGGAAATGACTTGGTCTTCTGCGTCCAACAGGGCTTTTTTCAGGCCTTCGCGGGCGAGAATGCCCTTTCCCTCGTCGTAGAGGTCGATGGCTTCGCTCATACTGCGAACCAGGGAGCAATAAAGGTTTTTGTAGGTCAGCATAATCATATCCTCCTTTGAAATACTATATAAATAGTAACTATAAATAAGCGAATAGTCAAGACGTTACTATCACCATAGTATACCGTTGAGGTGAAAAATATGGCTGACAGCGGTATCATCACAATGGAAGAGTATGGAAACGTGCGGCTCAAGTTAAAGGAGCGCATGGACAGTGACGGCATCAACCGCAACACGCTGGCAAGAAGGATCGGTGTGCGCTTTGAGGTCGTCGACAAGTGGTATCGCGGTGACGTTGAAAAACTTGACCTTGACATTCTGGCCCGCATCTGCTGCGTGCTGCACTGCACCGTCGGCGATCTGCTGGAATATCACCGCTGACATAACCGCGGCGAGCGCAGCAATGCCGCCTTGGCAGGCAGTAGCAAGATCGTACAAATCCAAAGTAGACGGAAATTAGGCTGCACCTCCACGAGATCAGCAGAGCGGCAGCGGATAATAGGAGAGAGTCAAGTCGTATAGCAACACCAAACGCGGCGAAGCCGCGCGCAGGCATTTGCATTCTGGAGGCATAAAGGCTGTTCGAGCCTCAGACTGCCAATCGAAACCTTTCTCTTGGGGGATTGAAAGGGGGCTATTCTCTTTCGTGAAAGAGAATAGCCCCCTTTTCCCGTGCAGCGCCGCTGGCGCTGCTTCCGCATGCCCTTTAGGGCGCAAAAAAAGAGGGGCCTTGGCCCCTCTTTTTACTTGCGGACATAGTCGACATAGCGGAACTTGAGGCCGTTTTCCTCAAAGGTCTCGCTCTCCGACTCGATGCGCCAGTCGGGATTGTCGTCGAGGTTGGGGAAGAAGCTGTCGGCGTCCGGGTCGGCGTCGACCTTGGTGACGTAGACGCGGTCGCAGCGGGAGAGGAGCGCCATGTAGACGCTGGCGCCGCCGATGACGATGGCGTCGTCGCCGCCGAGGGCGGCGGCCTCGTCAAACGAGTGGGCAATCTCCGCGCCGGGGACGTCGAGGTCGCGGTGGGAGAGGACGATGTTGCGGCGGTCCTTGAGGGGCTTGCCGCCGGGGAAGGTGTCGAGGGTCTTGTGGCCGAGGATGACGGTCTTGCCGACGGTGAGGGTTCGGAAACGCTTGTGGTCGGCAGAGATGCGGAACAGCAGCGCGCCGTCGCGGCCGATGCCCCAGCTCTGGGAAACGCAGACGATTGCGGTCATAGTATCAACTCCATGGCTTTCTCTATAAATTTTGCCGGCGCGAATGCTCAAACGGCAATGGGAATCTTGTCTTCAAAGGGACTGAACTGATAATTTTCCAGCCGGACACTGTCGGGGGTGAAAGCGTAGAAATTCGTCACGGCGGGATCGAGTGTGAACTGCGGGGCGGGGTGCTCCGGCTCTGCGAGCATCTTTTCGATGATGGGGATGTGGCGGTCGTAAATGTGCGCGTCGGCAATGACGTGGACGAGCTCGCCTGCTTTGAGGCCGGAGACCCGGGCAAACATGTGGACGAGCACCGCGTACTGACAGACGTTCCAGTTGTTGGCGGCGAGCATGTCCTGCGAGCGCTGATTCAGGATGGCGTTCAGCGTGCCGTTCGAGACGTTGAAGGTCATGGAGTAGGCGCAGGGGTAGAGGTTCATGTCGTGTAGGTCCTCGAAATTGTAGAGGCTCGTGAGGATGCGGCGCGAGGCGGGGTTATGTCTGAGGTCATAGAGTACGCGGTCGACCTGGTCGAACATGCCCTCCTTGTATTGGTGCTTGACGCCAAGCTGATAGCCGTAGGCCTTGCCGATGGAACCGGTTTCGTCCGCCCAGGCATCCCAGATGTGGGAAGAGAGGTCGTGGACGTTGTTGGACTTTTTCTGCCAGATCCAGAGGAGCTCGTCCACCGCGCTTTTGAGGTATGTGCGGCGCAGGGTGAGGATGGGAAACTCCTTTTGGAGATCGTAGCGGTTGACAAGGCCGAATTTTTTGATCGTGTGGGCGGGGGTGCCGTCCTCCCAGTGGGGACGGACGGTGAGGTCGTCGTCGCGCACGCCATTTTGGAGAATGTCGAGGCAGTTGGCGCGAAAGACCTGATCGGCGTAGCTCATGGGCGCGCCCTCACTTCGTCTCGCAGCCGGCGGCGCGGACGGCGGCGAGCGCCAGCTCGAGCGTCGGGTCGACGTTGGGGTAATCGAGATGATAGATGTCGAACGCAGGGGGGAGCTCCGTGCAGCCGAGGATCAGGACTTCGGCTCCGCGAGCAAGCAAATGCTCGCAGGCGGTACGGAAGGCGGTCGCGTCGTGCGTGAGGTCGCCGGCCTTGACGCCGTTGTAGATGATGTCCATGACGGCGGCCTGATCTTCGGCGTTATCGGGGGTGAGGAGCTCGCCGCCGCTGCCCTCGAACGTGCGCTGGTAGATGCCGGTCTGGACGGTGCCGTCGGTCGCGAGGAGACCGGCGCACTTGACGCCGCGGGACTTGAGCGCGTCGCGCGTGATGGCGATCATGTGCAGAACGGGGATGGAGACGGACGAGGCGACGGCGTCATAAAAGTTGTGCGCGGTGTTGCAGGGCATGATGAGAAGATCCGCGCCGATGGACTCGAGGCGCTGCGCGCTCTTGACCATTTCGGGGACGGGGTCGGCGCCACCGTGCAGGAGGGCTGCCGTGCGGTCGGAAATATTGGTATTGGAGTCGATGCACACGCGCGGATGGTCCTGATCGCAGGAGGCAGCCGTGTGCAGGGTGATCTTCTGAAAGAGGTCGGCGGTAGCGAGAGGACCCATGCCGCCGAGGATACCGATGACCTTTTTATCACTCATGGAGAAGCCCCTTTTCTTTCTTTTCGAGCAGCTTTTGATCGTGATTCGGGAGCGCGGCGAGCTCGCGGTCACGCTGGATGATCTTCTTGAGACCTTCGACGGCGACCTTGACGGAGGCGGAGGTGTCCTCGCTCATGTCCTGATCGAGGCCGGCCTTTTCGCGCTCCTGGTTCCAGACAACGTGGAAGCAGGAGCCGCAGCGGCAGCCGAGCGCGGAGGCGACGACGAACATTGCGGCGGACTCCATTTCGCTTGCCTTGACGCCAAGGCGCTTCCAGCTCTCCCACTTTTGCAGAAGCTCGTAGTAGACGGGGCTCTTTTCCGGGGAGTGCTGGCCGTAGAAGCTGTCCTTGCACTGGACGACGCCGGTGTGGGTGAAGTAGCCGAGCTCTTCGGATGCCTGACGAAGGGCGAGGGTGATGTCGAAATCGGCGACGGCGGGGAACTCGATGGGCGCGTATTCGAGCGAGGTGTGCTCGTAGCGGATGGCGCCGGTGGCGACGACGATGTCGCCGGACTTGACGTTTAAGTCAATGCCGCCGCAGGTGCCGGTGCGAATGAAGGTGTCCGCGCCGAGCTGATGCAGCTCCTCCATGGCGATGGAGGCGGACGGGCCGCCGATGCCGGTGGAGCAGACGGAGACCTTTTCGCCCAGCAGCGTGCCGGTGTAGGTGGTGTATTCGCGGTTCTGCGCGACGAGGTGGGCATCGTCGAACAGCGCGGCGATGGAGGGGCAGCGGCCGGGGTCGCCGGGCAGGATCACATAGCGGCCGACCTCGCCCTTGGCGCAGTGGATATGATAGAGACGTTCCAGTTCATGCATGATGACAGCGCTCCTTATCTATAAAATCATTTAATAATTATATCAGAGAAGAAAAAGAGAAACAAGAGGACAGAGGGCATAGATATGTTTGGATAAAGGCACTTGAACTTTGTGCATGCGGCGGCTATAATGAGGCAACAAAAGTGCGAAAAGAGGATAATTTATGAGCTATAAAGCGGTTCTTTTTGATATGGACGGGACGCTGCTCGATACGCTGGAGGACCTGCGCGACAGCACGAACCATGTACTGCGGCAGATGGGCTATCCAGAGCGGAGCCTTGAGGAGATGCGGCGCTTTGTCGGCAACGGGGCGGAAAAGCAGATCCGCCGCGCCGTGCCGGAGGGGACGAGCGAGGAAAAGATCATGGAGACGCTCGCGGCGTACCGCGCGTACTATCAGGACCACTGCCAGATCAAAACACGGGTGTACGACGGACTTTTGGACATGCTGAGCGAGCTGAAGGCAAAGGGCATCAAGCTGGCGGTCGTGTCGAACAAGCCGGACAGCGCGGTGCAGAAGTTGAGCCGTGAGTATTTCGGCGACCGGATGGAGTTTGCCGTCGGCCCGAGCGACGGCGTGCGCTGCAAGCCGTACCCCGACATGGCGGAGACGGCGCTGAAAGCGCTGGGAATTGCTAAAAAGGACGCGGTGTTCGTCGGAGATTCCGAAGTGGACGTGCAGACGGGGCTGAACGCCGGACTGGACGTCATCGCTGTGAGCTGGGGTTTCCGCTCGAGGGAAGTTGTGATCGAAGCCGGCGCGAAGATGATCGCCGATGATGCGGGTGAGCTTGAAAAGTTCATTCTCGAATGATTGTCTCCCATGATGGGAGGGAATTCCCCTGCGCCGCGCAGGGGTGCGAATAAAGGGGGCCATTCTCTCACGTGAGAGAATGGCCCCCTTTAAATCCCCCAAGAGAACGCAAGGGGCCTTGCCCCTTGATCCCATACATTGGCAGCTTTGGGCTTGAATGACTGCATGCGTTGCGCAATGTAAGTGCGGTGTACATGGCTTCGCCATGAATCCCTACGTTTCGTTACGTCTTGCAACCGCGCCTTACTACCGTGAGACGCGAGTGACGGTAGAACGGCGGCAGACTGTGTGCCGAATGCGGCATTGCTGCGCTCGCCGCATTGAGTAGTACCCCGTTAGACGGAAATTACTGTGCACTTCTACAAGATCAGCAGAGCGGCAGCGGATGATAGGAGCAAACCAAATCGTATAGCAACATTCAACGCGGCAACGCCGCGCGCAGGTATTTTCATTACGGAGGCATAAAGGCCGTTCAAGCCTGAGACTGCCAATTAAAACCTTTCTCTTGGGGGCTCAAGGGGGGTCATTCTCTTTTGCGAAAGAGAATGGCCCCTTTTTTTTACTGCCGCGCGGTGCGCGGCATTTTTTGCGCGCAAAATTTTGCGCGCGTGCATGCGACTGTGCAACAAAACGGGTGCGGCGGGGTTCGGGTGAAAAGAGAAAACAAAATGGGGGGACACGATGGAGAAAAAGGAGCTGGGGCGCGAGGATGTGATCGAGGCGCTCAAGGAGATCGCGTTCGGACGGGTGAACCGCGGGGTGGAGCTGACGTATCTGAGCGAGCCGACGGCGCAGTTGATCCGCAAGATGGACTTGTCGGCGGTGGCGGAATTCAAGAGAAACGCCAACGGGACGGTGGAGGTCAAGTTCGTCGACCGGGTGAAGGCGCTGAGCGCGCTTTACGAGATGCTGGGGACGGGGGACGCGAACGAGGCGGCGGAGTTCTTGGAGGCGCTGGAGCAGGCGGGAGAGGAGAGAGATGATTGGCGGCCGTGAAGCAGTTTTCCGCCAAGCAGAAGACGGCGATGACCTGGTGGGCGAACCCAAAGTACAGAGAGTACGACGCGATCATCTGCGACGGGGCGGTGCGAAGCGGGAAGACGCTGTCGATGGGGATGGGCTTTTTCCTGTGGGCGATGCGGCGCTTTAGCGGCGAGCAATTTGCGCTGTGCGGGAAGACGATCGTGTCGCTGCGGCGCAACGTGTTGCATGAGATTTTACCGAAGGTGATGGCGCGGGGCTTTCACTGCGAGGAGAAGCGGAGCGAGAATTTAGTGATCGTGCGAAGCGGCGGACGGGAAAACCGTTTTTACCTCTTCGGCGGCTACGACGAGGGGAGCGCGGCGCTCATCCAGGGCGTGACGCTGGCGGGGGTGCTGTTCGACGAGGCGGCGCTGATGCCGCGGTCATTTGTGGAGCAGGCGAGCGCGCGATGCAGCATATCGGGCAGCAAGCTGTGGTTCAACTGCAACCCCGAGGGGCCAATGCACTGGTTCTACCGCGAGTGGATCCTGCGCGCGGAGGAGCGCGGGGCGCTGTATCTGCACTTTACGATGGACGACAATCCGTCGCTCTCGCCGCGCATTCGGGCGCGGTACGAAAAGGCATACAGCGGGACATTTTACCGGCGGTTCATCCTGGGCGAGTGGACGGCGGCGAAGGGGCTCATCTATGACTTCTTTATGCCGCAGGAGTATTGCGCTCGTGTGCCGGAAAAGCCGTGGGAGCGGGTGAGAATCTCCATCGACTACGGGACGGTGAATCCGACGAGTTTTGGCCTGTGGGCGCTCAAGGACGGCGTGTGGTACCGGGCGAGGGAGTATTACTTCGATTCGCGCAGAGAGGGGCAGCAGAAGACAGACGCGGAGTATGTGGCGGACCTTAAAAAGTTCGCAGCGGGGGAGACGGTGGAAAAGGTGATCGTCGACCCGTCGGCGGCGAGCTTTATCGAGGCGCTGCGGCGCGAGGGCTTCCCCGTGAGCAAGGCGGACAACGATGTGGCGGACGGCATCCGCGTGACGGCGAACCTATTGAAGCAGCGGAAGATCGTGATCTGCGAGGGCTGCGAGAGCTGCCTTGCCGAGATCGCGGCGTATTGCTGGGAGGACAGCGGAACGGGAAGAGACCGGCCGAAAAAGGATAGAGATCACGCGATGGATGAGATGCGGTATTTTGCCGTGTCGATCGCGAAAAAGGAACGCGGAGGCGGCATTGCGATGCGCTCGGTGGAGCGCGCGGCGCGATGAACAAAACGGAAAAGGAGAGGACAGGATGAAAGTACCCTGGCAGAAGGAGAGAAGCACGGGCGGCGAGACCGCCGTGCAGCTGCGCAGCGGCGGACGCAGTACATTCGGACGGCTTGAGAGCTATGTGCCGCTGCTGGACGGGGAGACAGCGCTTTACCGCGAGGTGCGCGAGGCGGTGCCGGTGGTGGACGCGGCCATCTGCAAGCTGATCCGGCTGACGGGCGGCGTGCGCGTGACGTGCGGCAACGAGCGGGCGGAGCAGGGCTTGCAGCGCTTTTTGCGCGAAGTACCGGTGGGCAGAGGGGCATCAACGCCTTTTTGGACTGTTACCTCGATTTGCTTTTGACCTGCGGGCGCGCGGTAGGCGAGATCGTACCGGACGCGGAAGGACGCGAGATCGCGGCGGTGCTGTGCGCGGACGTTTCGCAGGTGGAGGTGCGCGAGGGGGACAATCCGCTCGAATTCTGCCTGTGCGGTGTGGATGGCGGCGGGCGCAGCGTGCCGCTGGAGTATCAGGACCTACTGCTCTTTACACCGCTCAACCCCGAAGCGGGGCACCCTTACGGAGTTTCGATGCTGCGCTCGATGCCGTACTTAACGGGGCTGCTGCTGAAAATTTACGACGCGATGGGGAAGAACTGGGACCGCTGCGGCAACGTGCGCTTTGCCGTTGTCTATAAGCCGCAGGACGGCGAGCTCGACCGCGGGGCGGCACAGGAGCGCGCCGAGCAGATCGCCGAGGAATGGTCGCGGGCGATGCAGGAGGGCAGAAACGGCAGCGTGCGCGACTTTGTATCGGTGGGCGATGTATCGATCAAGGCCATCGGCGCGGACAACCAGATCCTCGACAGCGAGACGCCGGTACGGCAGATGCTCGACCGCGAGGAGGCGATGGAGCGGCTGTGCCCCGAGTGCCGGACGCGCGCGGAGGAGGCACGGTGCAGCATTTGCGGCGCAAAGCTCGGCGAAACCGCGGGCGGCGGCAACGCGAGCTTTGATATGGCGCGCTTTATCCGCATGAAGGAGGGGCGAAAACCTTGAATTACATCGAATGGGCGCTGCAAAGAGGCGCAGAGCTGTGGCGCGCGCGGGAAGAGGCGCTGAAAAAGCGCCTCTTCCTTGTGCCAGAGGGGACGGCGCAGAAAAAGGCGGCGGAGGCGCAGCTTTCGGAAGAGGAAGCCGCGGCGCAGGATGCGGAGATGAGCGGCGGCGCGGAAACTGTGGCAGAAGCAGCGGATGATCCGGTGGAGACGGCGGCGGTGCGGCTTGGGCAAAAGCTCGGGCTGGGTGCGACGCAAGAAGATGATGGCTCGGAGAGGGAGACAGCGTTTTCTGCCAATCTGGCGGGCACTGCGGCGGCGAACGCTGCGCTTCTGCGCGCGAGGGAGGCCGAGAGCGCGGACAATGCGTCCGACTGGATAAGAAAGCTCCTGAGCGCGGACGGCCGCGACGGGGCGAGCGCGGCGGCAGCGCGAGGGAAAAATGACTTTTCACTCGCGCAGGAGCAGGAGGTGCGCGAGACGGAGTCGTTTTCGCTGAGCTTGGAGCGCGACGCGCGCCGATACGACGGCGGATTTTTATTTTACTGAGAAAGGGGCGGGAGGATGAACCTTGCACCGATGCGATACAAGGATTATGTCTGGCCGCACAACCCGGAGACCTACACCATCTCGTTCAAGCGGCAGGTGGCAGTGGCGAAGGTGCCGTTCGGGCGCTACGGGATGCAGGATCTCGGAATGAGCTACCGCGTGATGGAGGGCGAAGGCGTTTTTGCGGGGAAGGGCGCCTACGACGAGTTCAAAAAGCTGGCATCGGTCTTCTATCAGGGCGAGTCGGGGCTGCTGATCCATCCGGTGTGGCAGGCGTCGCAGGCGTACTTTGTGTTGCTGGAACTGGCGCAGCAGCCGCTTGAAAACTACGTGCGCTACCGCTTTGCCTTCTGGGAGACGAGCCCACTGGATACGTCGCTCATCCGCGTGAGCGGCGGGAGCGGCAATGCGGGCACGGGGACGAAAACGGCGAGCTCGTACTACACGGTCAAGCGCGGCGACACGCTGTGGGGCATCGCGAACACGTATGGCGTGACGCTGACGGCGCTTTTGAACGTGAATCCGCAGATCAAAAATCCCAACAGGATCGCCGTGGGAGAGCGGGTGACGCTGCCGTGATGAAGGGGTATCTGACGACGTGCGACGGTGCGCAGTTTGAGCTGCCGACGCTGCTGAAGTGGGAATTTTCCTACACGGGAAGCGTGCCGTGCGACAGCTTTACGCTCAAGTGCGCGTATGAGCCCGCGATGGCGGAGGTGCTGCGGCGGGCGGTGCGCTTCACGGCGAGAGAGGACGGCACGGTCGAATTTGCGGGCGTTGTGGACGAGTGCGGCGTGACATGCGATGAAAAGGGCTTGCAGCTTGAGGTGAGCGGACGCGGCATGGCGGCGCTGCTGCTCGACAACGAGGCAGAGAGCGTGAGCTATCAGTGGGCGACGATGGAGGAGATTCTCAAAAACCATGTGACGCCGTACGGCATCGTGTGCACGGGCTATGACGCGGTGACGGCTGCGGCGCGGTACCGCGTGGCGAACGGTTCGAGCCAGTGGAAGGCGCTGAACGATTTTGCAGCGCTGCACGGAGGGATCGCGCCGTATTTCGACAAGACGGGCGCGCTGGAAGTGAAGAAAAACCGCAAGGCCGCGCGCGTGAGCATCGACGCGAAAACGCCGGTGACGGCGCTTTCCTACTGCGATAAGCGCTACGGCGTGATCGCCGAGGCACTGGTGGTGGACAGCAAGGCGGGCGTGAAGCAGAGCGTGAAAAACGAGGCGTTCTGTGCTCGCGGCGGCACGAGCCGGCGCGTATTTTACGTGCCGGCGCGTAGCGGCACGCAGGCAATGCGCTACACGGGGGAGTATCAGATCGCAAAGTCGAAGGAGGGCGCGGAGACGCTGCGCGTGACGATCGCGGGGCGGTTCACCGCCGCGCCGGGGGATATTGCGGCGGTGAGCGGGACGAAGATCGGCATTGTGGGCAATTTCCGCGTGATCGAGTGCGTGAGGCGCTTTGGCGAGAGCGGAGAGGCGTGCGAAGTGACGATGCAGAGGGAGTGAGAGACAATGTGGCTATCGAGAAAGCTGAGCCAGCATGAGATGCAGGACGTGGCCTCAGCACAGGACGGAACGGTGACGGTCGAGGGCGGCGAGCTGGCGGTGTTCAGCAGCGGGGAAAAGCGCGAGGTGAAGACCGCCGCGCCCGGCGGCTATGAGTGGCAGCCGAAAAAGGGCGAGGATGTGCTGGTGGTGTGCGGCGGGACCTTTGGCGAGGAGGCCTACGCCGTGGGCGCGGTGGGGCAGAGCGCGGACGACCTGGCACCCGGCGAGGTGCGCATTCGCTCCGCCACGGCGGGGACGGAGATCGTGCTGCGCAACAACGGGCGCATCGACATCAACGGGCTCCTTTTCATCAACGGGATGCCGTATCTGGGAATGGGGGGCTGAGGATGGAGCTGAAGATCAAAGACCGCGATTATGTGGCCGACGGCGCGGGCGGGCTCGTGCGCGTGAGCGGCTGGGACGAGCTGCTCGAACGCGTGCTCTTTAAGCTGAGCGTGCGGCGCGGGAGCTTTGCGCTCGTGCCGGAGTTTGGCAGCAAGCTGCACCTTTTATGGCGGGAAAAGGGCGAGAGCCGCGCGACGGCGGCAAAGCAGTACGTGGCCGAGGCGCTGGCGGACGAAGAGGGCCTGAGCGTGACGGGCATGGAGCTTGCGGAAAAGAATGGATTTTTGGAGCTGCGCGTGCTGCTGCGCTATGAGAACGAAACGGGCGAGGCGGTCGTGACGATAGGGGGAGAGTGAAGAATGGAAGAGCTGAACGCGATCTACGAGCGGATGCGCGCGATCTTTGCCGAGGAGGCGGGCTTTGTGCCGAACAACGGCTGCGACGCGATGGTGCGCCTCTATGCGCTGGCGAGCGAGGTACAGTCGCTTCTGGCACAGGCAGACTGGGTGCTGGATCAGAGCTTTCCGCAGACGGCGGTGGGGCAGTATCTTGATTATCACGCCGAGATGCGGGCGCTGACGCGCCTTCCGGCGGCGAAGGCGACGGGCGTGCTGCGCTTTTCCGCGCCGTCGGCGGCGGTGACGGATTATGAGATTGACGCGGGAAGTGTGGCGATGACGAGCGGCGGTGTGCGCTTTGAGACGACGGAGAAGGCGACGCTTGCAAAGGGCGAAACGTATGTGGATGTGCCGGCGAGCGCCGTGGAGGCGGGGCGAGCGGCAACGCCATCGCGGGCGCGATCCATCTGATGTCCGTGTATCCGGTGGGCATCACGCAGTGCACAAATCCTGAGGCGTTTTCCGGCGGCAGCGACGAGGAGAGCGACGAAAAGCTGCGCGAGCGCGTGCTCGAGAGCTACAAGCGTTTGCCGAACGGCGCGAACGCGGCGTTTTACGAGCAGGAGGCGATGAGCTTTCCGAACGTGGCGGCGGCGAAAGCGGTCGGCCGCGCCCGCGGCATCGGCACGGTGGATGTGTATGTTTCGACGCACGCGGGCGCGCCGGATGAGAAGCTGCTCGGCGAGATCGAGGCGGTCTTGCAGAAAAAGCGCGAGATCGCGGTGGATGTGGAGGTCAAGGCACCGACAGAGAAGACCGTCAACATGAGCGCGGAGCTGACGGCGGAGCAGGGCTGGACGATGCAGGAGATCACCGATGCGGCGACGGCGGCGCTGCAGGCGTACTTCGCCGGCGAGCGGCTGGGTGAAGCGGTGTATACGGCGAAGCTCGCGAGCATCCTCTACGGTGTGGAGGGCGTGAAGAACTGTCACCTGCTCACGCCGGACGAGGATGTGAGCGTGAGCGCGACGGAGCTACCGGTGCTCGGCACGGTGACGATCACGGAGATCGGGGCGGGTGAGGCATGATGTATTATGACTATCTCTGCCGCCTTTTGGAGCCGATGCGCGTTTACCGCACCGAGCGCGGCACGCTGAGCGGCGGAGAGCTGTACGCAGCGGGCGCGGTGCTGGATGAAGCGGACGGCGCTATGGAATACGCCGAGCAGGAGGGCCTTTTGCAGACGGCGGAGGGCGAGGGCCTTGCAAGGCGGGAGAAGCTCTTTTCCCGCTGCCCGGTCAGCGTTTCGACTGCGCTGCGGCGCGAGGCCATCGCGGCGCTCGCGCGCATCAACGCCGACAGCTTCACGCTGGATGCGATCAACTCGACGCTCAGCGGCTGCGGCATCAAGGCGCTGGCGGAGGAGACGGAGAAAAAGGGAACGGTCAAGGTCTGGTTCCCGAACACCGTGGGCGTGCCGGATGAGTTTTCGCAGGTGGAGAGCATCATCCTCGATATCATCCCGTGCCATTTGCTGGTGGAGTTCTACTTCCGGTATCTGACGTGGCTCGAGTGCGAGAGAGTGGGATTCACGTGGCAGAGTGTGGAGGACACGCACCACACGTGGGAGAGCTTTGAAAAGGCGGTGCCGGAGGAAGAATGACGGAACAGGAGATCTCGGTCAAGCTGACGGAGACCGAGCAGCGCGCCAAGTCGAACACGCACCGCATCGAAAAGCTGGAACAGCAGCAGAAGGACCTGAATAAGCTGGTAACGGCAGTGGAGGTGCTCGCCTCGCGCGAAAAGGGCGTGGAGACGGACGTCAAGGAGATCAAGGCGGACGTGAAGACCATCACGCAGAAGGGCGGAAAGCGCTGGGATGCGATGATCGACCGCGTGCTGTACGTGCTCATCGGGGCGGCGATCTCCCTGCTGATGACAGGGGGGAGCTTATGAAAAGGAAACGCACGAGCTTTTCCAAACTGTTGCTGCTGCTCGAAAGCGCGATCGTGCTCTATACGACGTATCAGGGCTTCGGGATCGCGAAGCTCGCGATCGAACTGGGCTTTATGGGCACGCTCCCGTGGATCGCGACGATGGTGACGGCGGCGTGGGGCGCTTACGGGACGAGCGCCGCCTGCTACTACGCCAAAGCTAAGGCGGAAAACACGGCCGGCGGCGTGACGTACGAAACGGTGTGCCGCGGGCCGGATTGCGAGAGGTGAGGGAATGGAACTTCTGAAAAAGAGACTGGCGAACCTTCTGAGCGTGAAGAGTCTGGTGACGATCTGCCTGACGGTCACCTTCTGCGTGCTGACGGTGCAGACAAAGGTGACGCAGGAGTTCAACACGGTGTATCTCATGGTGATCGCGTTCTACTTCGGCACGCAGAACGGCAAGACGCAGGAGGAGAACTGACATGCGCCACAGCCGTGACATTGACGATCTGCGCGCTGACGTAGCGGCAAACTGCCGGACGATGATCGCGCTTGCTGAGCGCGAGGGGCTGCGCGTACTGGTGACGGAAACGGTGCGCGATGCGGAGTATCAGCGGATGCTCGCCGAGAAGGGCTACGCGGCCAAAGGAGCGGTGACGCCGTCGTTCCACGCCGAGCATGCAGGATTGGCCTTTGATATCTGCAAAAATGAGGCGGGGCACGAGTACGACGATCCTGCGTTCTTTATAAGGGTCGGAGAGATTGGGAAAATGCTCGGATTTTCCTGGGGAGGAGACTGGGGGAGCTTTCCCGACCGGCCACATTTTCAGTGGGATGCGGGCGCCACGTACACGAGCGCGATGATCCGCGCGAAGCGCTATCCGCCGCCCATGCCGCGCTATGAGGAGGAAGAGATGACGCAACAGCAGTTTGACGCGATGATGGAAAACTACCTGAAAAGACTGGCGCAGCAGACGCCGGCAGGCTGGAGCGCAGAGGCGCGCGCCTGGGCGGAGAAAAACGGCCTGATCGCGGGAGACGAGGCGGGGAACAAACAGTACCGCAGCTTTAGCTTTTTAACGCGCGAGCAGATGGCGGTGCTGATGCAGCGCTATGACGCGATGCAGCACAGCAAGTGACTAAAGGAACAGGTAAAAGCGCCGGAGGGTCTCCCCTCCGACGCTTTTTTGCACTGTCACGACAGAAAACTTGCAGGAAATCTTGCAAATTACATGCTTTGTACAAAAAGAATGTGAAACGTCTCCACGGAAACGACAAAAAGCGCCACTAAAATTTGTTCAGTTTTTTTTCGCTTTCTGAACGGGTTTTCATTGATTTTGCGAGGAAGTTCCACTATAATTTACACTGAAGCCTGTATGAGCATCTTTCGAAGAATTTTTGACGGAATCCATGCAAGCAGAGAGGGCTCTTCGGCGATAAAAATGTTTATCAAAATCAGGGAGGGTTTTATCTTGAATAAGGTCATGTCACTGCACGATGCCGTTGCAAAGTACGTCGAGAATGGCGATACTCTTGCGATCGGCGGTTTCACCACCAACCGTAAGCCGTATGCCACGGTTAGTGAGATCCTGCGTCAGGGTCAGAAGGACTTCATCGTTTATGCCGGCCCCGGCGGCGGCGAAGTCGATATGCTCATCGGCGAGGGCCGCGTGGCTGCTTACATCAACTGCTACACCGCTAACTCCGGCTACACCAACGTTTCCCGCCGCTTCCGCGCTGCCATCGAGCAGGGCAAGCTCACGTATGAGGACTATTCTCAGGACGTGTTGATGCTCATGCTGCACGCCTCTTCTCTCGGCCTTCCGTTCCTGCCGGTCCGCCTGATGCAGGGCAGCGGCCTGATGAAGTTCTGGGGCATCAGCGAGGAAAAGCGCAAGACCATGCCCAAGATCGAAAATCTCAAGTGCGCCGAGATCGAGAACCCGATGGTGCCGGGGCAGAAGGTCGTAGCCGTGCCCGTGCCCAAGATCGACACCGCCATCATCCACGTCCAGCAGGCCTCTCCGGACGGCACCTGCATCATCATGGGCGATGAGTTCCATGATATCGACATCGCGATCGCCGCGCGCAAGACCATCGTCACCTGCGAGGAGATCGTCTCCGACGAGTTCATCCGCCGCGACCCGACCAAGACCCGTATCTTCGGCGAGTGCGTGCAGGCGGTCGTCAAGGCTCCTTACGGCGCATGGCCCTCTCAGTGCTATGATTACTATGACGACGACGACGCCGGCCTGAAGGAATACGACAAGGCCTCCAAGTATCAGGATGCCGAGGATGCCGTCAAGCAGCTTGAAAAGGCTGCGGCCAAGGCTGCCAAGGCGCTGGAGAAGGCTCCCGAGGACGAGAAGCTCAAGCTCGCCGCCGAAAACGCCCAGAAGGCCTTCGAGCTCGCCAAGAGCGGCGAAAAGGTTCCCGAGACCTTCAAGGACTTCGTCGAGAAGTGGGTCTACAGCTGCGAAGATCAGTCCGCTCTGCTCGATAAGCTCGGCGGCAGCCGTCTGATGCGCCTGAAGAACGAGCCGCACCTCGGCTATTCCACTACACATTAAGGTTTGGGAGGCTAAATAGAAATGTCTGATTATACGAAGTATACCAAGCAGGAAATGCAGGCGTATGCCATTGCTAAGAATATCAAGGAAAACCAGATCGTCATCGTTGGTACGGGCCTGCCGCTGATCGGTGCGTCCCTTGCCAAGCGCGCGGTCTGCCCCAGCTGCCACCCCATCGTCGAGTCGGGTCTGATGGACTGCGACCCCGTTGAGGTCCCCCGTTCCGTCGGCGATAACCGCTTCATGGCGCACTGCGCCGTGCAGTGGCCCAACATCCGCTTCGTCGGCTTCGAGGCCAACGAGTGGCTGCACGACGAGGATCGTCTCGTCGCCTTCATCGGCGGCGCGCAGATCGACCCGTACGGCAACGTGAACTCCACCTGCATTTTCGGCAAGGGCGACTACCTGCAGCCCACCACCCGCTTCACCGGTTCCGGCGGCGCCAACGGCATTGCCACCTACTGCAACACCATCATCATGATGCAGCACCAGAAGCGCCGCTTCATGGACCATGTCGACTACATCACCTCCTGCGGCTGGATGGACGGCCCCGGAGGCCGTGAGCGCGCGGGCCTGCCCGGCAACCGCGGTCCTCAGATGGTCGTCACTGACCTCGGCATCATGAAGTTTGATGAAGAGACCAAGCGCATGTACCTCGCTTACTACTATCCGTTCTCCTCTCCCGAGATGGTTCAGGAGAACACCGGCTTCGAGATCGACGTCTCCCGCGCCGAGTTGATGGAAGGTCCCTCTCCGGAGATCATCCGCCTCATCCGTGAGGAGATCGACCCGGGTCAGGCATTCATCAAGGTTCCCAAGGATAAGTAATTTGTTATTTCGATTTAAGAAGGAGAACTTAATATGAGCGAATATTCCATGCCCTCTTACTTCCAGAGCATGCCGGTCATCGGCAAGGATCTGAGCGCATTCCACGAGGACAACGCCGCTGAGATCCAGGCGGTGGAGCAGGAGATCCACGAGATCCGAGAGGCTGCCCTCGAAGCCGGTAAGAGCACCGAGGCGCTCAACGAGTCCGGCCAGTGGACGGCGATGCAGCGCATCATGGAGCTCGTTGACGAAGGCACCTGGTGCCCCCTCAACAGCCTCTATAACCCCCAGGACAACAAGAACGGCAGCGTTGGCATCGTCAAGGGCCTCGGCCGTATCGACGGCAAATGGGCCGTCATCATCGCGAGCGACAACAAGAAGCTCGCCGGCGCCTGGGTCCCCGGCCAGGCCGACAGCCTGCTGCGCGGCAGCGACACGGCCAAGCGCCTGCGCATCCCCCTCGTGTACGTGCTGAACTGCTCCGGCGTTAAGCTCGACGAGCAGGAGAAGGTGTACCCCAACCGCCGCGGCGGCGGTACGCCGTTCTATCGCAACAGCGAGCTCAACCAGATGGGCGTGCCCGTCATCGTCGGCATCTACGGCACGAACCCCGCCGGCGGCGGCTATCACTCCATCTCCCCGACCATCCTGATCGCGCATCAGGACGCCAACATGGCAGTCGGCGGCGCCGGTATCGTCGGCGGTATGAGCCCCAAGGGGCATGTCGACAAGGAGGCTGCTGAGGCGCTCATCAAGGCGCAGAAGAACCTCAAGAGCGACATCCCCGGCACTGTCGCCATCCACTATGGCGAGACCGGCTTCTTCCGCGAGGTCTACGCCGATGAAGAGGGCGTGCTCGCCGGTATCCGCAAGTACATCGACATGCTGCCCGCTTACGATCCCGAGTTCTTCCGCGTCGACGATCCCAAGGAGCCCCTGTTCGACGCCAACGACCTCTACAGCATCGTTCCGTTCAACCAGAAGCGCTCCTACGACATGGTCGAAGTTCTGGCGCGTCTTTTCGACGGCTCCGAGTTCATGGAGTACAAGCACGGCTACGGCCCCGAGATGATCACCGGCCTTGCCAAGATCGACGGTCTGCTCGTCGGCGTTGTCGCCAACTATCAGGGCATGCTGATGAACTACCCCGAGTACAAGATGGCGACTTACGGCCAGGCGATGGGCGTGGGCGGCAAGCTGTACCGTCAGGGCCTCATCAAGATGAACGAATTTGTCACCCTCTGCGCGCGTGACCGCATCCCGATGCTGTGGGTCCAGGATACCACCGGTATCGACGTCGGCAACGACGCCGAGCGCGCTGAGCTCCTCGGCCTCGGCCAGAGCCTGATCTACTCCATCCAGTCCAGCAAGCTGCCGATGATGGAGATCACGCTCCGCAAGGGCACCGCCGCGGCGCACTACGTCCTCGGCGGCCCGCAGGGCAACGACAACAACGCCTTCTCCATCGGCACCGCTACCACCGAGATCTACGTCATGCACGGCGAGACCGCTGCGGCCGCCATGTATGCCCGCCGTCTCGTGAAGGAAGAGAAGGCCGGCGAGGATCTGCAGCCCACCATCGACAAGATGAACGCGCTGATCCAGGACTACGCCAAGAAGTCCAGCCCGAAGTTCTGCGCCAAGGCAGGCCTGACCGACGAGATCGTCGACATGAACGACATCCGTCCCTACATCCAGGCCTTCGCCAACGCCTGCTATCAGAACCCCGAGAGCATCTGCCCGGTCCATCAGATGCTGCTGCCGCGCGTCATCCGCGACTACGACGCCCTGAACGCGCAGTAAAATATCACAACAATGCTTTTCTCGGCGCTGCGCGGAGGCAAGAACCGCGCAGCGCACGGGAAGGCAAACGGAGAGTACAATGAGCATTTTTACCATGGGTATCGACGTCGGCTCCACCGCGTCGAAATGTGTGATCTTAAAAGACGGCAGCGAGATCGTCGCCAAGTCCCTCGTCGCTGTCGGCACGGGCACGTCGGGTCCATCCCGCGCGATCGCTCAGGTGTTGGAAAACGCGGGCATGACGCGCGAGCAGATGGACTTCGTCCTTGCCACGGGCTACGGGCGCAACAGCCTTGACGGCCTTGCCGACATGCAGATGAGCGAGCTTTCCTGCCACGCCAAGGGCGCGGCGTTCCTGTTCCCGAACGTGCGCACGGTCGTCGATATCGGCGGGCAGGACGTGAAGGTCATCGAGATCGAGAACGGCATGATGAAAAATTTCGTCATGAACGACAAGTGCGCAGCCGGTACCGGCCGCTTCCTCGATGTCATGGCCCGCGTGCTTGAGGTGAAGGTCGAAGAACTGGGCGATCTTGGCGACAAGTCGACCAAGGAGGTCGGTATCAGCTCGACCTGCACGGTCTTTGCCGAGAGCGAGGTCATCTCGCAGCTCGCCATGGGCACAAACAAGTGCGACATCATCCACGGCATCCACAAGTCCGTCGCGGGCCGCGTTTCCGGCCTCTGCCACCGCATCGGTGTGCGCGACGACGTGGTGATGACCGGCGGTGTCGCACAGAACCACGGCATCGTGAAAGCCCTTCAGGAGCAGCTCGGCCACGAGATCCACACCACGCCCCTCACGCAGTATAACGGTGCGCTCGGCGCCGCTCTGTTTGCCTACCAGAAGGCTTTGAAGAACAAATAATCCCCGTCATTCGTTATCAAATTTTTCTATATCGCATTAGGAGGAATCAATCATGGCTAAACAAGTCAGTCCCGGCGTGCTTGCTCTGCGCAAGGTCGTCGATGACGTCTATGCCGACGCCCGTGAAGCGAAGAAGCAGGGTAAGCTGGTCGGTTGGTCCAGCTCCAAGTTCCCCTGTGAGCTTGCTGAGGCCTTTGACCTCAACGTGATGTATCCCGAGAACCAGGCTGCCGGTATCGCCGCCCAGCGCGACGGTGAGATCATGTGCCAGGCTGCCGAGGATCTCGGCTTCGACAACGATATCTGCGGTTACGCACGTATCTCCCTGGCTTACGCCGCCGGTAAGCGCGCCAGCCGCAAGTTCGACCCCGAAACGCTCGAGTTCATCATCGACCCCAACAGCGGCAAGCCCCTCAAGGACGAAAACGGCAAGGTCGTTATCGATCCTGAGACCGGCAAGCCCAAGAAGGACCCCAAGACGCAGGTCCCCTACACGGTTCTGGACGATATCCACGAGATCGAGGCTCTGCCCGAGACCACCGAGAAGGAGATCGCCTACAAGAACTTCCGCCGCGAGGCCATCAAGCCCTACAAGCAGATGCGCATCCCCCAGCCGGACTTCGTCCTGTGCTGCAACAACATCTGCAACTGCATGACCAAGTGGTACGAGAATATCGCCCGTATGTGCAACATCCCCCTCATCATGGTCGATATCCCCTACAACAACACCGTGGAAGTCAGCGATTCCGCTGTCAAGTACGTCCGCGCCCAGTTCGACAACGCCATCCATGAGCTCGAAAAGCTCACCGGCAAGAAGTTCGACGAGAAGAAGTTCGAGCTTGCCTGCAAGCACGCGAACCGCACCGCGCAGAACTGGCTGAAGGTCTGCGACTTCCTGCAGTACAAGCCCGCCCCGATGAGCGGCTTCGACCTGTTTAACCACATGGCCGACGTCGTCACTGCCCGCGGCAAGGAAGCTGCTGCCGACGCCTTCGAACTCCTGTCCAAGGACCTGCAGAAGAACATTGAGGAAGGCACCTCCACGCTGCCCTTCCCCGAGCAGTACCGCGTCATGTTCGAGGGCATCCCCTGCTGGCCGAAGCTCCCGAACCTCTTTAAGCCCCTCAAGGAGAACGGCATCAACGTCACCGCAGTTGTGTACGCGCCCGCGTTCGGCTTTGTTTACAACAACATGGACGAAATGGCCCGCGCTTACTACAAGGCTCCGAACTCCGTCTGCATCGAGCAGGGCGTTGCCTGGCGCGAGGGCATCTGCCGCGACAACAAGGTCGACGGCGTGCTCGTCCACTACAACCGCTCCTGCAAGCCCTGGTCCGGTTACATGGCTGAAATGCAGCGCCGCTTCACCGCTGACCTCGGCGTGCCCTGCGCCGGTTTCGACGGCGACCAGGCTGACCCGCGCAACTTCAACGAAGCGCAGTACGCGACCCGCGTGCAGGGTCTGGTCGAGGCTATGGAAGCCAACAAGAAAGACTAAGGAGGCGTGCAAAAATGAGTATCGAAGCTATCGTTAATGAATTTTCCGCTGTTGCCGCCAATCCCAAGGGCCAGCTCAAGGCCTATAAGGACGCAGGCAAAAAGTGCATCGGCGTGATGCCTTATTACGCCCCCGAAGAGCTGGTTTACGCCGCCGGTATGATGCCGTTCGGCATGTGGGGCAGCAACGACAAGACCGAGCAGCGCTCCAAGGAATACTGCGCGACCTTCTATTGCACCATCGCCCAGCTCGACCTCGAGATGCTGCTCGACGGCACGATGGATCTGCTGGACGGCGTTATCACCCCGACCATCTGCGACACGCTGCGCCCCATGAGCCAGAACATCCGCGTCGCCATGAGTGAGAAGCTGCCGTGCATCTTCCTCGCCCATCCTCAGAACCGCTTTGCCGACTGGGGCAAGCAGTTCTGCCTGGATCAGTACAACAACGTCAAGGCCGGTCTTGAAAAGATCGCCGGTCACGAGATCAAGAGCGAGGACATCGCTGCGGCCATCAAGGTCTACAACAAGTCCCGCGCTGCCCGCCGTGAGTTCGTCAAGCTCGCAAGCGACCACTGCGACGTCGTCGACCCGATCATGCGCTCGGCCGTCCTCAAGGCTGCCTGGTTCATGGATAAGGCCGAGTACACCGAGAAGCTCGAAGCCCTCAACGCCGAGCTCAAGGCGCTGCCCGCTGCCAAGTGGAACGGCGTGAAGGTCGTTACCTCCGGCATCATCTGCGACAACCCGACGCTGCTCAAGATCTTCAAGGACAACAACGTCGCCATCGCGGCGGACGATGTCGCCCACGAGTCCCGTGCCTTCCGCACCGACGCGAGCGAAGAGGGCGACCCGATGATGGCGCTCGTCGATCAGTTCACCAACATCGACTACGACGTCCTGCTCTACGATCCGCAGTCCAACCAGAACCGCCGCGGCGAGTTCGTGGCCAACATGGTCAAGGAGTCCGGCGCGCAGGGCCTGGTGCTGTTCATGCAGCAGTTCTGCGATCCCGAGGAGATGGAGTTCCCGTACCTCAAGAAGGCGCTCGACGCCGCTGGGATCCCCTTCATCAAGCTCGGCATCGACCAACAGATGCGCGACTTCGGCCAGGCGGCGACCGCCATCCAGGCGTTTGCCGACGTGCTCTCTGTGCAGTAAGGAAAGTCTATTTTCCCGCCTGCCGTACAAGGCAGGCGGGAAAGCCGTTAAAAACGCGCAAAATGTGCATACGCGCTTGCAATTCCTGCAATCGCTTTGCTATAATCCAATATTGAAAGGTAAAAGGAAGAAATGGAATACAGCAGCCTGTTCGTTACCCTGATGGGTATTGGCACGGTGTTCTTTGGCCTGATCTGCATCATTTTCCTCACTATGGCAATGGGTGCGATCCTCAAGGGCAAAGAGAAAGCACCGGCCGCCGCTGCCGCCGCTCCTGCTGCCGCCCCCGCGCCGGCTCCCAAGCCGCAGGGCATGCAGCCTGAGATCGTGGCCGCGATCACTGCCGCTCTCTCGGAAGAGGTCGGTATCTCGTCCCGCAGCATGAACATCGTCAACATTAAAAAAATCTAATTTAATTTTTAGGAGAGAACAAACATGATCAAGCAGTACAATGTCACCGTTAACGGTACCACCTACGAAGTCACCGTCGAGTCCGCCGCCGGCGGCAGCCGTATGGCTTCCGCTCCCGTCTCCCGCGCTGCCGCTGCTCCCGTTGCCCGCGCTGCTGCTCCCGCTCCTGCCGCTGCTCCCGCGCCCGCTGCTGCTCCGGCTCCTGCCGCTGCTGCTCCCGCCGGTGCCGGCACTGTCACCAGCCCGATGCCCGGCACCATCCTCGATGTGAAGGTCGCCGCCGGTCAGGCTGTCAAGGAGGGCGATCTCCTCTTCATCCTCGAGGCCATGAAGATGGAAAACGAGATCTTCGCTCCCTGCGCTGGTACCATTTCCTCCGTCGCAGTTGCCAAGGGCGCTGCTGTCAACCCCGGCGACGTTCTGTGCGTCATCGGCTAAATAACAGCATTCCCCTGAATTAACTGTGAAAGGAAAAGAAACATAAATGGCTGCTATTATCAATTTCATGCAGCAGACCGGCTTCTATATGTTCGGTCAGGAAGGCAACTGGAAATGCCTCATCATGATTGCCATTTCCTTTGTCCTGCTGTATCTGGCCATCGTGAAGGGCTTTGAGCCGCTGCTGCTCCTGCCCATCGCGTTCGGTATGCTGTGCACCAACCTTCCCGGTGCGGACATGTTCCACGAGATCCTGTTCGCCGGAGGACATGTCCACTGGGACCTCTTCGGAGGAGCGCCCATCACGCAGGAATTCCTGACAGAGATGTCGGAAGCCGGTGTAGCCGATGCGGTGCTTGCCCCGTGGGCGGTCGGCAGCACCGTTAGCCTCGGTCTGCTCGACGTTCTGTACCTCGGCGTTAAGCTCGGCATCTACCCCTGCCTGATCTTCATGGGCGTCGGCACGATGACCGACTTCGGTCCCCTGATCGCGAACCCCAAGTCCCTGCTGCTCGGCGCTGCCGCTCAGCTCGGTATCTTCATGACCTATGTCGGCACCCAGCTGATGGGCTTCACCTACAGCCAGTCCGCCTCCATCGGTATCATCGGCGGCGCTGACGGCCCGACCGCGATCTTCGTCACCTCCCGTCTCGCTCCCGAGCTGCTCGGTCCTATCGCCGTTGCCGCTTATTCTTACATGGCCCTCGTCCCGGTCATTCAGCCCCCCATCATGAAGGCTCTGACCACCAAGGAAGAGCGCCGCATTGTCATGCGCCCGCTGCGTCAGGTCAGCAAGCGCGAGAAGATCATCTTCCCCATTATGATCACCGTGTTCGTGGCGCTGCTCGTTCCCTCTGCCGCTCCTTTGATCGCGTGCCTGATGCTCGGTAACCTGTTCAAGGAGTCCGGCGTTGTGGACCGTCTGCAGAAGACCGCCGGTAACGAGCTGATGAACATCGTCACCATCTTCCTCGGCTTCACCGTCGGTGCTACCGCCACCGCCACCACTTTCCTTTCCGTTCAGACCCTTGAGATCATGGCAATGGGTATCGTCGCGTTCGGTTTCGGCACCGCGGGCGGCGTGCTGCTGGCCAAGCTCATGAACCTGTTCCTGAAGGAAAAGATCAACCCGCTGATCGGTTCCGCCGGCGTTTCCGCCGTTCCTATGGCCGCCCGTGTTTCTCAGGTCGTCGGCCAGAAGGAGAACCCCTCCAACTTCCTGCTCATGCACGCCATGGGCCCGAACGTTGCAGGTGTTATCGGTTCCGCTATCGCCGCAGGCGTCCTGATGTCCCTGTTCGGCTAATTTTCAGCGATTTGAAAAAGAGCACCCGTAAGGGTGCTCTTTTTTTGCGCCCGCAGGGGCGCAGGTGCTTTCCGCGCGCCGCGCGGAGGGAAGGATAGCCCGAAAGGGCTGCACCTTTTCCCGCGTAAGCGCGGGAGGGAGAGCGGCGTGCACGCCGCGACACCAAAGGGGGCATTCTCTTTCCGAAGAGAATACCCCCTTTGAATCCCCCAGAGAAAGGCGAGGGGAGGGCCCCTCGACCTCCGGCATTGGCAGTTTGTAGCTTGAATGGCTGCACGCGCTGCGCAATCGGGTGCGGTGTACATGGCTTCGCCATGAATCCCTGCGAGTCGCGACCTGACAGCAACCGCGCCTTACTGTCGTGAGGCGCGAGTGACGTTTGCT
>NZ_JPJG01000125.1 GCF_000765235.1 Oscillibacter sp. ER4
CGAATACTGGCGTAAAATAATGAAGATTGGAGTGCTGCAACAAGTAGGCTCCAATCTTTACATTTGAGTGGAAAAATTTCTGGAAGTTAAGACATATTTGTGCCTCTTTCTTTTATATGGATTAGAGAATTAGTATATGTATTTAATCCATAGTATAGCACATGAAAATGAAGAATGCTGTCGAATTATTGTATAACAGAAAAAAACTGCGCATATTTCAGCGCAGTTTTGGGAATCCTGTTATTATCTGTTTTCTTTTTCCTGCTGAATCATCAGCTCGACCATTTGAAGAATGCGCTTTTGAGAGTCTTTCGGGAGCGTAGCCAGCTCCTTTGAAAGCTGAGAGGCTTTGTACTCCGTGGAGTGTTCCAGCACATCACAGAAGATTGCATCTGCGTTGGTTTCGAGCGCGTTCATCAGCAGAACCAGCTTCTCGCAGCGGGGAAAAGATGCACCGCGCTCTACGGTGGAGATGTAGTTTGTGGTCAGGCCGGTCTTCTCAGCCAAGTCCTCCTGCGTCAAGCCCAGCCGCTCCCGGCATTGCTTGAACCGTTTGCCAATTCTTTTATCAATCATGACATTATACCGTGTCCCTTTTCTATATTGCTCATGATAATTATATGGATAAGAGGCATAGTTATACAGAAACGCTAAACCGCAGACTATGTATTAGCGTTGTAAATTCGATGAAAATTATCAATTTGGACACAAAAAAAGAGCCTCAGCCGACACCCAAACGGGCATCGGCTGAGGCTCCGGCATAGGTAATTCAGATAAAGGTGCGAAATTGACTTTTATGCCCGTTCTGGCGGACTTTCCTGTGTGGATGAGAAAACATACGGGGCTGCTTCCTGTCGCGGCTTACAGCGGATAAAAAGCCGTTTTTTCGACCTTTATTCCGACATTTTTCTTCCCCCGTCTGTCCTCTTCGAGAGGAATGACGGACACGCCACCATGTCTACCCGGAAACTCTGTTTACATGGCCGAACGCAGCGGCGGCAGACCTCATTGTATTTCCGTCTCCCGTCTGCATCCAGAAAGAAGGACCATTCGAGCTTCCACTTCTGACTTGTACTCATAGATCACGCTCCGGTTTCCGCTCTTTATGAGGTTTGGCCTTATCCTCATGCGGTTCTGTCTTTGCCGCCTTGAGCCTGTCCATGATGGATGTCTTCTCGGGAGCTTTGGATTCTGTCTCTTTCGGACCGTTGTTGATGATCCCGTCAATCATGCCGTAATCATCCTCAGTGGACATCTCAGCCGCTTTCAGGTAATTCTCGCGTTCCAGAGCAGCTTTCCACTCGACCTTCTCCACGCCGAAGATTCCGCCCTTAGCAGCATGGTCATGGATTTCCTTGGCGTCCAATACCATTCCTTCGGAGTTGTCGGCATACAACCGGTAAACAGAACAGGTCTTCATAACTTCGGCAGCAGCCTCTTCACGCATGGGAAGCATCCCGCCCCATGCGTAGCCGTATTCCTTCATCTCCGCTGCTGAAATAGAAGGATCCGGCATCCGGTCAACAGCCATGACTTCCTGACGGAGAAGATCAACCGTGTGTTCATCGAACCCGTTATACACATCGCTCAGAGAGAGCTTGCCGTGTTCATCCACGATGAGACAGGCAGCTTCATCGCCGTAGGCATCATGCTCCATCAGGAAAAAGGTGTGGCCGTCAACCTCCTTGTTATCAATGGTGTGCCATGTCCCCACATGGCCGGAAACAGCCAGACCGGAAGTGTCCATGTTTACTTCAAAATCCTTCTGTTCCTTGGCTTCCTGCTTCTGTTGTTCCTCGGAGATCATGGGAATGGCAATTATTCTGTCTCCCAGCTTTGCAAAAACCTCCGGCTGCTCGAACTGATGGGAATATTTGAGCGCCAGATCACCGGAGAGAGAGCCGAAGTTGTCTTCGGTCAGTCCGGCAATAAGGAAGGTTCCGGCAACGATGTCATAGACCTCTCCATCCTCATCACGCAGGGCGCGGTTCAGGGGAAGACCTTCAAACTTAGCTTCCTCGTTGCAGATCAGAGCAACCGGGTCATCGTAGGGATAGACGGCCTGAATATAACCGCCAACCATGCCTTGCAGAGACTCCAGACCGGAGTCAATCTCTTCAATGCGCGGTTTCTTTCCCGGCTCAACAACCACGACGAGGATTTTACCGGGATCGTCAAGCTCTTCTCCGCCGCCCGTCACCCGGTATTCATCCGGGATGTCATCCAGTGTACCGTCATAGAAGCGGTTCCAACTGTCACCGGTCTCCCGGATATATCCGGCATCTGTCATTTTTCCATTCTCATTGATGGCGCAGTCTTCACCGAACCGCTCAAAATCAATGTAGTCCACGAAGCTGCCAAAACGGTTGTCTTCATTATAGCCGCCTTCCTCAAAATAAAAGCGGCCAAGATCGTCATGGTCTTTGATACCGGGAAAGAAGTCGTAGCGATCCAGATTGTAGGTCAGGTTGATGAGGTCATCAATGTCGCTGACTTCATCGCAGCCGCTCTCCATGATGGCAACAAACTTTTCCTGATCGTATGCGGACATCTCATCCAGCAGGGAGGCAAAATAGTTCAGCTTGTCGAGGCTTTCATATTCACCCAGCAGCTCTTGAACCCCGTAGATGGGACATTCGTAGTCGGTGATAAACCATTCCTCGTAGACATGGCCGAACTCATCTGCCGAGCCGATCCCGATACGCTCAAAGACCTTCTGTATCTCTTCCTCGGTTGTCGGGAACTTCACCCATTCACCGACCAGCTTACCCTCGTTGTACTTTCCAAGGTTCGTGACAAACGCCTGAAAATCATCTTCCATAACAGGCATGGGCATCCTCCTTTCAGTCATCCATCATGCTGTCCGGCGCGATATAGAGCGCGTCGAACTCAGCATCAGACATTGCTTCCAGCTTCCGGACGGTTTTGAACAGCAGCTCTTCCATCTCTTCATCCAGCTCGTTCAGAGGGAGATTCTTCATCTCCGTGATGAGCTTCCTTCGGCTGGATGTGTCGAAGCAGCACATCAGATTGGTTTCTTCCACATTGAAAGTCATATCAAATCTCCATTTCTTTAGATTTCGGTTTCTTTTCGAGCTTCGGTTTAGGTGCATCCTTCTCGGCCTCAGCCTTGCACCGCTTGAGCTTTGCAAGAACGGAGTGCTGCGGCTGATCGTTTCCATGTTTCCGGTCAAGTGCTGCCCAGAGGTTTTCGGTGGGCGCTTCCTCCACATAAAGGCGGACAATAGCGGGTGCCTCATGGATTGTCCGGGGCTGCTTCGGATCGGTGATGTCTGTCAGCCGGACATCATTTGCCGCAAAGTCAACGCTTTCAACCCGGACGGTTTTTCCATCCATGCCCATCACCATGCTGACCGGGATGAAATCCTCCGCCCGTAAATCCTTCACAACCTCCTGCTTGCCGTCGGGACCGGCTTGCGTCAAATAGACATCATTGCCCCGTTCCCACAGCTTTTTCGCCTTAGCCACCCATTGCTCCTGACGAAAGCCGGTGACAGAGACTTTGCCGCACCCCTCAAGCTCTTTTGTCAGCAGCTTGGAGCCGAGAACAGGTGCGGCTTTCTTGGCGTCCTCGCCGTATATCTCAAAGTAACCGTTCTGAGCAAAACAGACGATGGAATCAGGGTGTGCCTCCTTGACCTCGTTATAGGCGGTCTGCGCAGAGAGCGGCAGCACCTCCAGCATTTCCTCGGCTTTCCCGTGCCGGACTGCAAGCTGATGGATATGCTCTTCGATATTCCCGGGCTGTGCATGATAACTTGCTTTGAAGCGTTCCCGGCGAAGGATCATGGCAAGCTCCTGTTCGCTTTCCGGCAGAAATCCGACCGAGCAGATTTTCCCGTGTGCCTCTTCCAGCTCTGCGGCATCTCTGCGATAGGTCTTGAACGGGAGATAATAGGTGCTTCCGTCGCTGAAGGTCACGGCTGCTTTATCAATCTCCACGGTGAGCTGCTTCATGCGGTCAACATGGGCAGCATAATCCAGTTCAATCAAGTTTCCGATGACAGTACCGTCTCTTGTCCCGGTGATCTCAACCGAATAGGCCAGAATGGGATCGCCGGTCTGGTCATGGTAGAACTCCCAGGTCTTGTTCTCAAAAGTATCTTCGATGTAGACCTCCCGTTCCCGGAGAAGATAGGTTCCGCTGGGACGGGACATCCAGAGAAGATGCTTGTCCTCGGAATAATCAGAGGCCGCGAGGCTTTGAAGGAGCTTGCGATCCAGCTCAAAGTCCTCCTTGTAGTGTTCGGTGTGAATGTCGGTGATCTGCTGCAAGGCGGAGATCAGGTCAATGTCTTCAAATTTCATCTTCATCACTCCAATCCCATATCATGCGATTTGGTTCTGGCCGGAGCTTTCTTTTCCGGCTGCGACTTGGCAGCGGCCTTGAGCTGGTCACGGATAGAAGGCTTCTCCTGCGTCTTCTCCTGCCTGACATACTCAAGCGTAGGTGTCAGCTCCCGATAGCACCCCTGCGTCTTCTTTGCCGAATAGCGGCGGTGAATGGCAAACAGCGGCTCTCCGTTCTGTGTGACCGTATTGCCTTCAATCCTGACCGCGTTCTGCGCCATAATCTTCTGAGACTGCACAGAGGCTTTAACCGTTGACCTCATGCCGTCATTGGCATAAGCGATACGAGCCTTGAGCGTGTCCATTACGGCATCCCTGATCTGTTTCTCATCGGATGTGAGTCGATGCTTCGGTGAAGCTGCCATATCAGACGCAGGAGTAGAGATTGTCTCGTGATGTTCCTGAACCTCTTCGGGCAGCAAATCCTTAAACTGATTGATAAAAAGGTTTACCAAGCCCGGATGTGCCTGACCGATGATAAAGGATTCGCTGTTTTCCTCGCAGACAGAAATCTTTCCTGCCCAATCTTTATTCTCCGAGTGATACCTTCCGTCGTGGAGACTGTGCTGCACCGTATTTGCCAAAACATACTGAACACACTCTTCGGAAAACTGTTCAAGAACCGTTTCAACTGCAACTCTCGTGGCAAGTCTGTTATCAGCATAGTTCTCGCTGATCGCTTGCTCAATCGCATCTGCACAGGCAATGTTGGCATCATAAGAGGCGCGGTAAGCATCCAGCTCACCGGCTTCATAGGCGTAGTTTGCTGTCTCACGATAGACCGGGACATCCAGATATGAGGGTTTTTCCTTGCGAACCGTCTCGGGCATATCATGAGTCTGCTCCTGAGATTTCTCTGCCAGCAGCACCTTGAGCTTGGCGTCAATGCTGTCAATCATCTCGGCTGCGGTCTTACGGATGGTTTCCAGCGAGCCTTTCAGCTCCTTGGTTTCCTTGTCTGAGGACCAACCGGCGATATAGCCGAAGGAGTAATCGGAAGTCTCAATGCCGTAACGCTGGCAGACGGTGTACGCCACACTCTCGGCCTCAACCTCCTTGGTATGACGATCCTTTTTGTCCTCGGGAGCTGTCTTCTCGTCCGGATGGATAGCATGGAGCTTGGCATGGGCAATTTCGTGAATTGCCGTTTTGACCGTCTGAATCTCACTCATGCCCTCCTGAATGGCAATACGGCTTTCAAGCGGAGAGAAGTAACCTTTTGCCCCGCTGGGGATGTCTTCAAAAGCAATGGGGACGGGAGACTCCTGCTTCAAAGCCTCGAAAAAGGCAGCGTAGTTCTCCACGCTGCCGGAAAGCTCATCCACAATAATGTCGGGAAGCTCCTTGCCGTCGGTCTGGGAAATATCAAAGACGCTTACCACCTTGAACGCGGGGCGCATCACTTCCACAGTCTCGGTGACAGGCTTTCCGTCTGCATCCAGAATCGGCTTCTGTGTCGAAGGATCAATCTTTTCCCGTTCCTCCTTCGCCTTGTAGGGCGCAGGGGCGAGTATCTTGATCCCTTTTTCTCCCTTCATGACCTGACGGTCAAAGTTGCGCTGCCATGAGGTATATCCGGCAACATAGGTTGCCTCCGGCTTCTGCATGGCGATGAGAAGAGTGTTGCTGAATGAGTAGTGATAAAACTTGGACATCGTGCGGAGATACTCCTTGAATCTCTCGGATTCAAACAGCTCCTTGATGCCCTGTTCCAGCTTGTCCGTGATCTCGCGGACCTGCTGGGCGCTTCTGTTTTCTGCCATTTGATACCTCCTTATTTTTCAAACTCCATCTTGAAGCTGACATATTTTCCGCCCGAGTCATCCAGCCGAATGACCGCATCGTAGAGCTGAGGCCGCTTTGGTGTGTAAAGCCCGGTCACCCGGCACCAGCCCTTGTCCAGCAGCTCTTTGGCAATCTTTTTGGTCAGCTTCTTTTTCTTGCTGGAAAAGAACTTGTTGTCCTCCCACAAACAGAAGGAACACGCCTTGCTGGAACAGTAATAGTTACCCTTGCCCACATAGACAGGTGAGCCGCAGCGGGGACATTTGCCGATAACTTCTTTCCCGGTGTCAAAGCGGTTTGCCTCTGCATCAGAGAGGAATGGATATGCTTTGACGAGCGAGGCGGTCATATCCACGATGCCGGAAAGAAAGCCGCCCGCATCGGCCTGACCGCGCTCGATCTGCATCAGAGTATTTTCCCATTCCGCCGTCATGGAGGGAGAAGTAATCTGTTCCGGCAGTACACATACAAGGTTCATCCCATCCTTGGTAGGCACAATGGATTTACCCTTGCGCTCTGCATACCCGCCTTTGACCAGCTTTTCGATGATCCCTGCGCGGGTGGCCGGAGTGCCAAGTCCCTTCTTCTCGGTGTCTTCCTCGAAGTCTTCATTTCCGGCGGTCTCCATTGCTGCAAGCAGGGTGTCTTCCGTAAACTGCTTCGGAGGGGTTGTAAAATGCTCTGTGACACTTGCAGATACAGTGCTGAGTACATCTCCTTCATTGACATTGGAAAGCACCTTTTCGGGTTCCTCTTTCTCTTTGGCCTTGAGAGCAGCCTTAAACCGCCGCTCAACATCTTTCCAGCCCTCCTGAACAACACTTTTGCCCTTTGCGCTGAAATCATGGCCTTCACAGGAGATCGACACGGAGATTTCATCATAGATATGCTTCTCTCCGGTGGCAGACAGAAGACGCATGGCAACCAGTCGGAGAATCTTCTGTTCAGCCTCCGGCAGCTCGGTGATGTCCTGCTTCTCAAGCTGGACGGTGGGAATGATGGCATGGTGGTCAGTGACCTTAGCATTGTTGGTAATTCGCCTGATGTCAGGAGCATGATTCATGCCGTCAAAGACCGGCAGCTTCCGACAGATGATGCCGATGACCTGACGGGCCGTGCCGTCCATATCCTCCGTGATAAACTGACTGTCCGTGCGCGGATAGGTCAGGAGCTTCTTTTCGTAGAGAGACTGCACGAGATCAAGGGTCTGCTGGGCAGTGAAACCGTAATATCGGTTTGCCTCCCGCTGCAGGGTGGTCAGATCGTAGAGCTTCGGGGGATTGACCGTCTTCGTCTCACGCCCGACAGAAGAAACGACGGCCTGTTTTTGATCACAAGCCGCCGCAATCGTCTTTGCCTCTTCTTCGGTTTTAACCTTCTCCATGTCGGCGGTGAGATCGCCGCCGCTTACATGGACATTGAAGTATTTCTCTTTCCTGAAAGTGCTGATCTTTCCGTCGCGCTCTGCCAGCATCGCCAGCGTGGGAGTCTGGACGCGGCCAACGACCAGCTTTTTGTGATAGAGTGTGGTGAACAGACGGGTGCCGTTGATGCCCACAATCCAGTCCGCCTTTGACCGACAGAGGGCAGCTTCATAGAGCCGGTCAAACTCGCTGCTGTCCCGCAGATGAGCGAATCCCTCCCGGATAGCAGAGTCTTCAAGGGAGCTGATCCAGAGGCGCTTGAAGGGCTTGGTGCATCCGGCTTTGTTGTAGACCAGCCGGAAGATCAGCTCACCCTCGCGCCCCGCATCGGTGGCGCACACCAGCTCGGTAACGCGCCTGTCCTGCATCAGGTCACGCAGCACCCTGAACTGTTTCTCCTTGTCCTTCGGAATCTCATACAGCCATTCCTCCGGCACGATAGGAAGATCCTCGTACCTCCACTTGGCGTACCGCTCATCGTAGGAAGCCGCATCCGCAAGCTCCACAAGATGACCGACACACCATGATACGATGTAGTTGTTTCCTTCGAGATAGCCGTCCCTGCGGGTTGTGGCTCCCAGCACCTTTGCAATGGACTGTGCCACACTCGGCTTCTCGGCAATGACTAAAATCAATCTGTAACCTCCTTCAAAAACAGATGCAGCCCCTCGCATTTCTGCAAGGGGCCGCTGTCAGGTCTTATTCCTCGTCATCCTCCGATTCATCATCGGCAATCTGAGGCTCTTCATCCTCGTTGATATAAGGCTCTTCCTCGTAGCCTTCATCGTCGAAAAAGTCCATATCCTCATCCTTCTGCTTCTTGCCGCGAACGAACTTGATGTAGTAATAGCCCGCGCCTCCGATGCCGACAACAGCAATGATCACAATAATCATGCCCATATTGCTACTCTTCTGGGTTGCCTCATCCTCCACAGGCTCAGGCTCTTCGGCAGGAGCCTCCGGCTCAGAGACAGTACCGGTACACTCACTCATATTGTTTTTGCAGACAGGGCAGGAAGTGTTGACACGACCGGCCTCGCATCTTTCGGTACAGGTACAGGTGGTCAGCGCAGCCACGGAGTCCTCATCCATCAGGGCAAGCAGATCGCTTTCATCCACCATGTTCAGGAAGTAGGTCTGATACTGTTCCTCTTCCTCGTTGATGGGTGCATCGTAGTCGATCACGACATAAAAGGTGTTGCCGCTCTTCGTCTGGATGGTGATAAACTGCTTGTTGGTAGTTTTGTCATACAGCAGATCGCGGGTGTAGGCGTTGCCCTCATCGTCAATCGGTTCTCCTTCTGACAGCGTCTCTGCGGGCGTTTCCGGTTCAGTCATCTCGTCCGGCTGCGTTGCCTCAGTCACGGGAAGATTCTGTTCGGTGTCATCCGCATAGGCAAACGCAGTCATGGAGAAGCTGCAAATCAGCAGGGCGCAGAGCGCCAGCATGGAAAGAACACGGATCCCTTTTCTCTTAGTCATTCTCAGATACCTCCGTCTCAGTAATTTCGGGGACAGTCGTACCGCCGGTCTTCATGGCAGACAGGAACGACATGATTTGATCCTTGTCCATAACCATAGCACGGACGGTGTTGATGATTTCGAGGTTTTCCATCTCGGTTTTCCGGTCATACAGCTCCTTGAGCTGTGCCTGAAGGTCCTCGATTTTCTTTTCGGTCTTCGCAATCTCGGCGCAGACCTTCTGATATTTGGGATTCATAGAATGCTCCTTTCTTTTAATAGGGCGGTCTTCCAAAGGCGTAGAAATGAGACTGCCAGTAGGAAGAGCTGATGGATGTGTACTGGATGGGATCGCCGCAGTGCAGCATTACATTGTCACCGACATAAATGCCCACATGGGACACGCCGGGAGTGTCGTAGGTTCCCTTGAAGAAAATGAGATCACCGGGTTTTGCGTCAGCTTTTGAAACCAGTGTGCAGATATTGTAAAGCCCCTGCGCACCGAGCCGTCCGGTGTTCACCAGTCCGCTGTTGGTCAGAACATAAGAAACAAAGCCGGAGCAGTCAAAGGAGGTGCTGGGGTTGCTGCCGCCCCATACATAGGGATAGCCCAGGTATTTTTCCGCCTCTGCAAGCAGTGTTGCAAACCGCTCATCGCTCAGATACTCCGCTGGAACCTCATAATCGCTGGGAGGGTTGGTGATATATTTGTCCACATAGCCGGATGAGGGAAACAGGTCCTCCCGGTTGCCCAGCACAGACATATAGGTGGCGTACATGGATAGCTCGTCCTGCCCCATAATGTAAACGGGGACATGGCTGAGATTGAAGTTTTCCAGCGTCACATTGCAGATGTAATAAGAATACGGGACCTGAACGGTGTACTCATAGTCCTCTTCATAGCTTTCGCCGGTGTCCGGGTCTGTGACCGTCCTCGTGCCGGTCCGGGTTTCTGTCCGGTATCGGGTTTCGACGATGACCTCTTCGGTGAGGATGTACTGCTTCTCAAAGAGCATATCGAGCGTTCCCTGAACCTCGGAGAGCGTCCATTCGCCTTCATGAAGGGCAGAGAGAATGGAGATCAGGACATAGGGGTCATGCTCAATGTCATCCAGATCGAAGTGATACTCGTCATAATCGTGGGTGGCCTCGTAGTTATCCAGCTTCGCTTGCAGCTCTGCCTCCATCCGGCAATACTGTCGAAGTAGTTGAGGAAGTCACACCAGTTTTCAAAGATGGCGGTCTTATCCTCGTTCTGGGCAAGCTGATAGTTGATGTCGTTGTAGCGGATGGTCTTGGTGTAGAGCCGGTGATTCACCTTGCAGATACCGTCCTGGCACATCTCCACATAAGGAATGGTCTGCTGGGCGGACTTGGGGATTTTCTTTGCCTTCTTGTCCTTTTTCTTCTGCATGACGATCTGCTTCTTTTCCGCAGCGGAAAGAGCGTCACCGTACACACGACCGTTTTTCACGGTTTTCTTAGGCGTTTCTGCCTTTTTGGTGCTGTTTGTCAATCTGCAATTCCTCCTGTTCCTTGATTTCACGCTGGATGGCAGCGTAGAGATTGTTTGTGCGGTAGGGACGCACCTTGTCCCTCAGAAACATGGACTTGATCACATGACCGAGGATTTTTTCAGCCGGTTGTCCGTCCTTCTCATAGAGAGCGAAGAAGATGAACGGGAGCATCATCACGACCATCAGCATTGCCGCCGTGGAGATGCCGAGGCTGGGCTTGGTGAGAAAGTACATGGGAACACCAACCGCAGCAGCCAGCGCAAAACAGATGATCTGCCGCTTGGTCAGGTTGAACATGACTTTGGTTTTCACGCGGTTAAGGTCCTTCGGGACCGGTACGAATGCCATTTTCTGAAACCTCCTTTCCGAGAGTTACATCGCTTTCCACTTCGTTTCCCCATACATCCCAGCCCTCCGGGGACTGTCTGGCGAAAAGCTCAATGCGGGGGAGATCGCCCATGAGCTGAACAATGCGGTCACGGGCTTCATCCGGCTTTTTGCTGTGTTCCTCCACATGGCTGAGAATGACCTGACGGACACCGGCGTTTACCCGCCTCGGATGTCCTTTTGTGGCGAGAATACAGATTTCAGCATTTGCGCGGGTCCAGTAGCCCATGCCGGTGAAGAGATCGTCATTTTTCCGGTTCTGCTTCACCCATACGAAAGCGACGGTTTTATATGAAAATCCCCATGCCTCAAGCACTTCGAGAGCTTCATAGAGACATGGGAATGTGATCCACAGAAACAGAGCGCAGTCTTTGTCGGCAAGCTCACCAACAGGTAAAGCCTTGATGTCTTCAATGCTCATCGTCGGGTAATGGCTTTCCGCTGATCGTCCCTGTCCCTTTTTTGAATAGGTCCGATACGCCCAAGGGGGATCGGCATAGATGATGCTATACTTTTTCATCCCGCCGACCTCCTTAATGCGCGTTGAACAACGACTTCGAGAGGCTGCCGGTTTTGAACAGCGAGAAGCACAGGATAACTGTGTATGCAGCCACCGAGAACAGAGCCGAGTGAATGTTGGCCGCGATGATCATGTTGTTGATGAGAACGGCATAGATGCCGACGCAGATCATGATGAGGAAGCCTTGGAATGCCAGGGCGAAAAGGCCCTTGAGGTAATTCGTTCCGATGCTGCCCCACTCGCGGTTGCTCATCGTAGCAATAGGGATAGGCGCAATGCTGACAGTGCAGTAAATCTCGATCATTCGTCCGTACAGGATGACTGTAATCAGGATGGACATGATCTTGAGGCACAGGCTGATGACCAGAGTTTCAATAGCAAGGCCGAGCAGTTCACCAACACCCATTGCTTCCATACTCGTTCGCATGGTGTCCAGCGTCGAGGCAATGTCAATGTTTGTGGTGCCGTGAATGACTCCGGCTGCGCCCGCAACCACGGTCTGTCCGATGTCGAATACTGCCATCACGATGTCAAAGGTATTGGTCACGAGGTAGATTGCAACAGCCGCCTTGAAGAACCACTTGAAGAACATCCAAGTGTCCATGTCGTGCATATTGTTTTTCTCCGTGATCATGGAGATCAGCTCGTAACACAAAACGAAGGTGATAATGATACCGGCGATGGGGACTATCACGCTTTCGGATAGTCCCCGGATCATCGAATAGATGCTGCCGTTCCATGTAGAAGGGGTTCTTCCGACCTCTCTGGCGATGGTTCCAACCTTTTCATTGACATCGGTGAACATATTGGTCAGGTTGCTTTCGATCATGCCGATGAGCATTTCCTTGATGGCTTCTGTGATTTTTTCTAAGATACTGCCCAATATTTCACCACCTTTCGGTTAAGCTGGGCTTGCTGGATTAGAACAAACCGGACAGAAGAGGGATCAGCGTAGTGCCGATGAGAACCACACCGCCACCGGCCATGAGCTGCTTGATGCCCTGAGACTTTGTTTATGTGCGATAAAGAAGTAATAGAAGTGTAAAAAATTTTGCCGTTCCTATCCGGCACTT
>NZ_JPJG01000024.1 GCF_000765235.1 Oscillibacter sp. ER4
CCTCGCCCGCCGCGACCACTGGTGGAAGGTGCTGGGCTACCTCGTGCTTGCGCTGCACTGGTTCAACCCGCTGGTGTGGGTCGCCTACATCCTCTTCTGCCGCGATATCGAGCTCGCGTGCGATGAAAAAGTCGTCAAGGGGCTGGACGGTGCGGCACGCGCAGACTATTCGCAGGCGCTATTGTCCTGCGCCGCGCCGGGAAGAGCTGTCGCGGCCTGCCCGCTGGCATTCGGCGAGGGGAACATCAAAACGCGCGTGAAAAGCGCGCTGCACTACAAAAAGCCCGCGTTTTGGGTCGCCGCCGCGGCGGTGCTCGCGGTCGTGATCGTGGCCGTGTGCTTTTTGACGAATCCGAGGTCGGAGCGCGGCAGCCTTGTCTGGGCGCAGAAGCTGAATGCGGCGGACGTTGCGTCAATCGAGCTCTACGTTCCGGCGGAAGGGGAGGCGCGGCAGTATAAAAAACTCGATACGGAAGAAATGGCACAGGCAGTCGAACTGATCAACAGCAGCCGCGGCACATATATCGAAAAACCGGAGACGGTTTACGCCGGCTTGCCGGTGTGGTTCCTTCTCACGATGGACGACGGCACGGTGCATGCTGTCGGCAGCGTAGTGGGCCATTATCTGATCATCGACGGCGATACTTTTGATGCGGACGTCGAGAATCAGGCGGAATGGGAAAACTATGTGCTAAAGGGCGATTCGGCAAGTCCGATCGACATGGCAGACCGGCTGTCGTATGCACTCTATGGGATGACAACGGGGGTGTATACGCTCGGCGAGGCCGTTTTCGAGGATTCCGTCTGGGAAACCAGCTATGAGGAGACCTTTGCCAATACGAAGTCCACGCCCGAGCTGTGGCTTTCCTCCGCACTTGGCACGGACATGACCGGTATTCTGTACGGTACAGTGACGGCGGCGAGAGGATACAGCTACCGCTTTTCGGAGTGGGAGGAGATCGACCTGACCGTGAGCAACTTCGACTGGCTGTTCCGCAGCGCGAGCGGCGAAGACTGGAATGGCACGAGCGCTGCGAAGCTGCGCCGCGAAAATGCTCACGCTTGGCGCGGTACGAAAACGGCCGATGACGACAATGCAACAGCCACGATACCGGAGATCGCGCGTCAGGATGAGCTTGCAGCGATGGACCAGTGGCTGCTATTGCAGCAGAAGGACGGCAGCCTTTACCTCGTGATGGGCTATCGCAGCGGGGGACTTCCCTACAGCGGGGCACATCCCTACCGCTGGATCGTCCGTCTGAACGGCGGCGCGACCGAGCTGACCCGCGCTGACCTGAACGGCGACGGGATCGAGGAAGTGATCTCCTATACCGGCACTTCCACGCAGGAGCCGTACCGGCTGCGGGTGAGCAATCAGAGCGGCGAAGAGCTCTGGAGCGCGGAGCTGGGGCTGGCGCACGTGGGCTGGAGCAGCTATTTCCTCTATCGCGACAGCGTCAAGACGGCGCTATTGCGCTACGAGCCGACAATCTATCAGGGCGAGGCATCGTATTCCTACGAGCTCTTTATGCTCAGTGAAAACGGGACGACCACGCTGGCGGAGAATTCGGTGAGCTTCAGTGTAAATTCCGATTCCGCCGATTCATGGCCCGCCGAGGCGCGGAAATTCGCGGACGAGGTCAACAGGCTTTTAGACAAGAGCGAGCTGCTGTTCTCCACGCTGAACGCCGAGCTGCATTCCTACGGCGACGGCACGGTCATCCGCTGCACAGAGCCGTCGGAGAGCGACGGAAGCAGGGCGCTGGCGTCCTCCGACCTCGACAACGACGGCAGGGCAGAGCAGATCATCTGCGAGAAAGTGTTCGGCGGCTATGAGCTGTGCGTCGTCGACGACAACGGCGAGGAGCTGATGCGCGACCGCATGTGGGAGGGCGACGTCTACTTCCTCTGCCGCGAAAACGGACGCGACATGCTGCTGCAATACAGCTTGTTCGAGGGCAACTATCAAGACACGATCAGCTATTGTGCCTACTACTACGGCCTTCACACCTTTGACGGCGGCAAACTGAACATCGTGGAAAACAACAACACGAGCATTTATCTGAACTGGGACGGAACGCAGAAGGGCGATTGGGGCGAATCGCAGCAGGCATTCGCAGCGCGCGTCAATGAGCTGATCGACCAGAGCGAATTTCTCATTGCCCAACAGGACGGCGAGCTCATTTTGACGAGCGAGGTGCAGCGCTGGTACTGCGTATCGCCGAAAACGATCAGAGTGGCAATGGATGACACAACGATCTATATCGACAGAAAAAGCTGGGACTTTGCCGAACAGTACCCGTCGCTCAAAGGGTTTGAGGACATTGGGACCGCAGGCAACTACTTTGTGGCGTTCGGTAGCCTGGGGGAGAAAAACGACCTCTACGTGGTGTTCAATTTCGTGGCCGGCACGCTGCTCAAGACCTTCCCCGGCAACAACCTTATCTGGCAAGGAGATGACCTTTCTACCGCGGTCTACTCCGACCGGTCGGACGTCTACGCGCTCAACGGGACGAAGCTCGCCGCGCTCGATCTTGCGAGCGGCGAGGAGATCAGCGGCCTCGCCTTTGCGCCCGACGGCGTGTCGATCATTGCGACGGTCTCCGGTAAGAGCGGCGAGCGTAAGGTGACGGTCACGCGCGAGGGCAGCGCGTAGCAGACCTCGCTCACCGACTGGACGGAGGGCGACGGCGCGGAGCGCACGTACTTCGTCCCTGTCGGGATCGAGGGGAACGAGACATTTCTGGCGACGGTCGGCGTGAGCTACCGGCTGGAACAGCAGTCGGACGGCACATCCCGCATCGCGGAGATCACAGGCGCGGAGGGACTCACGCTGCCGCGCTATCGCCGCGGCTGGGTCAGCGTGGATGAAAAGGCCGACGTGCTGGACACCGTGATCGCGGACGACGGCAAGAGCGCCGACGTGACGGTGCAGTATTACGCGAGCCTTGGGTCGGGGTATCAGACGTACACGGCGGGGGTTCATATTGTCGCACCGTAGGGTGCGAAGGGATTCCCTGCGGCCGCGCAGGGAGTGCGAATAAAGGGGGTCATTCTCTCACGTGAGAGAATGGCCCCCTTTAAATCCCCCAAGAGAACGCAAGGGGCCTTGCCCCTCGACCCCGCACATTGGCAGTTTGTGGCTCGAAGAGCCGCACGCGCTGCGCAGTGTGGGTGCGGTGTACATGGCTTCGCCATGAGTCCCTTCGAGTCGTTACCGGTTGCAACCGCGCCTTACTGTCGTGAGGCGCGAGTGACGTTTGCTTGGCGGCAGACTGCTTGCGGGATGCGGCATTGCTTCGCTCGCCGCATTGTGGAGTGCTCCGGTAGACGGAAATTAGGCTCTACTTCTACAAGATGGGCAGAGCGGCAGCGGGTAGTAGGAGCAGAGGCAAATCGTCTTGCAGTGCTAACGCGGCAACGCCGCGCTATGGGCAGTGCAATCGGCAAGCATTGCAGCTCTTCGAGCTGCTCGCTTGCAATGGCAAAACCTTTCTCTTGGGGGATCAAAAGGGGGCCATTCTCTTTTGTGAAAGAGAATGGCCCCCTTTGACTGCACGCCGCAGAGACTGCGGCATTCCTCCGTGAACCACGGAATTGTTACTGAAATGATCAGTGAATATTCAAAACGCCGTCTTCGTTTTGGAAGAGAACAAAATAATCCTGCACCCGCTCGAACGGTGCGTTGTAGAGGAGGGGCCTGTTGACGTTGAAGTCCTGATAATCGCGTGCGGTCTTCACGGGGTACTGGAAGCGGCCGTTCTGGTGGACATAATAGAATAGTCCCTCGAATTTGGTGAACTCGTCGATGTTGTTGGAGAGGGCGCAGGAGACGTAGCCGCGCTGGTTCGTGCCATCGTTCGGGAAAGAGGCGTCGGCGCAGTAGAGCTGCCGGAAGCAGTTCTCGTACCAGCTGCCAAGGTTGACCTGATCGGTGCCAGGATCGATGTAGGGGGCGGTGTAGGTCGTGCCGTCCGGACTGTCATAGAACACCCGGCCGGAGAACTCTTTGGCAAACCAGGAGTTGCTGTCGTGGTGTGGCTCAAAGGCAAGGCTCTCCGTGCCGTAAAAGCGCACGCCATCGTCCCAGCGAAAATGACAGGCGATGAATAGCCGGTCAAAGGGCCGTTGGACGGCAACGATGGTCAGGTGGAAGGCGTCATTCGTCTGCGGCTTATTGGAGTAGTTGATATAAGCGCTGCCTGTGCACTCTTTGATGACCACGCGCTCGGCGCGGAGACAGGTGAGAAGGTCCTCGTCGGAGAGGTCGTTGAGCTCGGATTCGGGATAGCCGAGGGCGAGGAGCCTTTCATGGGCTTCGATCACCTGTGCGTCGGTGCTGGCCTCTTTGGGCGTCCAGTCCATGCGGTAGGAGCCGAAAAACAGGAAGCCGCAGGCAATGACGACAGCGAGGACGGTGAGCAGCGAGCCGACGAGCTTGTGATTTGAGAAGTGCTCCTTGATCGGCTTGATGGCGCAGCCCTGCGCGGCCATCGACTTCGAGAGCTTTTTGAGGCGGACGACCAGGTAGAAATACCAGACGAGGTAAGCGCCGAGCAACAGGGAAAGCGAGGCAAACAATGCCGCTGCGACATAGAGCAGAATGTACCAGAGCAATAGAGCGCCCGCGGCGGGGGCGGCAGGCGGCGTTATGCCTGCGTCGCGCTGCATATCGAGCAGGCCCTGCCAAAGGCAGAAGAGCAGCACGAGCTGCACGGCGGCGGCAACGACGGTGAAAAATGCCGCCAGGCCGGTGTCCGCACGGTAGATCACGGCATCCTGCCCAAGCTCAACAAAAAGGAGCAGCATGTGCAGGCAGGCGCAGACATAGCCCGCGCGCAGGAAGCCGTTGACCCGCCGCAGGGCGCGGAAGCCGACGAGCAGGCAGAATGTGCCGACCAGCGGCAGCAGCACGTCGAGGTTCCAGAAATTCAGCGTCACACCGGTGACAGCGAGGCCGCCGGCGATCAAGCCCATCGCGCGGCAGAAGGGCGAATCGCTCGCATCGGGCATCTCTACTTCGGGCGCGGAGAGCGCGTCGGCCATCTCCTGCGCGGGCGTGAGGGCCTCGGCCGGTTCCTCCTGTGCGGGAGGATCGGCGGGTGGTTCGGGCGGGGGAGTTTGCGGCAGATCAGGAAAGACTTGGCCGGTCATGCGAATTCCTCCTTGGCGTTATGCGAACAGAATCATAAGATCGAGACAACGAGCCGCCAGACAGGCTCGGCCAGATAATAGCCGAGAACAGCGGAAGCCAGATTGGCGGTGATCGCATAGGCCGCGGCGCGGCCCTTGCTGTGGCCGGTGAGAAGGCCGCAGCCGGCGTAGAGATACAGCTCGACAAGCAAAATGATGAGTTCCGCCGGAAGCAGGAAGAAAAAGAGATACCAAGCGCTCACGCCGTTGTGTGCGGTGACATATACAGATGCAACGGCTAAAAAGCCCTGTGTCAGAACGTTGACAAGTAAAAACGCTTCCCAGTTTTTCTTCCACGAATAGCGGAACAGAAGCAGCAGCGCGCCCTCGATGAGAAGCGTCGGCACGAGCGTTGCGACAAATTGCAGCAAGTAGCCGGGGATGGTTGAGGGAACGGAAACGGTGACCGCCGACGTATCGTGCGACCAGTTGACCGTGACGGACGATTGCAGAACGCGGCGATTGAGTATATCGGAGACCCAGACCTTGCCGGATTCGGTGACGAGGATGATGCGGTAGGTGCTCGGCACACCGACGTAGCCGAACCAGTGCAGTGCATTGCCAGAGGCGTCCGTCCCTTCCGCGTACAGCTCGCCCCACATCGGTGCGCCGGTCGTGCCCTGCGCCACGCAGGCGTGCCAACCGGCGGGAACATTGTCGCGCAGAAGTGCTAAGAGGTCGGGGTCGAGCGTATCCTCTTTGCCGTCGTAGTTCCAGTCGATGCCGTCGATACGGTTTCCATCTTCCGCGTCCCAATCACCCTTGGCGAGCAGGTCGAGGTAGTAGAGTTCCTGCGGCGCGTCTTTGACGCGCACGATGAGCTGGGGCTTCGGCCCGTTGTCGGCAAAGGCAAAGGTCGTGAGCGCAAGAGATGCGAGGAGCGCGCAAACAAGCGTGCGAAGAGATTTTCGTTTCATCCAAATTTCCTCCTTTTGTGTGTGGGGTGTTCCATCTTCCAACCATATAGACGCAAAAGATAACAAAAAAGTTCACGCTTTTACAAATTTTATCATAAAATATTGCGCTGCGGGAAAAAGTTCTGGCGGGGCGTTGTACTTTTTTCATATTCTGCTACAATGGGGGAGAGAAAGAAGCGCATTGGGGGAACGGGTATGAAATGGTATGCGATCGGCAAGACGCTGACGCCACTGGACCGCGCGCCGGAGAGCGGCGCGGCGGTGGTGCTGCTGAATTCGGACGAGCTGGTGCACGAAACGGCGCTGCCGGGACTCGAAGCGGTGCTGCACCATACGCCGAGCGCGCGGGACGCGCACGTCTGCAAGGCGGAGGTGCGCTCCAACTGTCTGAGCGGAACGCTCGCACTGCCGCGCGGCCGCAGGGACGGCACGCGCCTTTGCTGCGGCTATCTCGTGACGAAGGACCGCGTGGTGCTGGTGGACGACGGAGAGATGGCCGAGCCTTATTTGAAGCACATCGTCAAGGAAAAACGCCTGATAGAAAACAGCGTCGGACGATTTCTCTACGACTTCTTCGAGCTGCTGATCGCCAGGGACCTGCACCGCCTCGAGGAGATCGAAGACCGCGCGACGGCGCTGGAAGAACGCGTGCTCGCGGGCGAGCTGGAGGAATTCAGCACCCCGATGAGCGAGCTGCGCAAGGAGACGATGGCCTGGTACCGCTACTACTCCCAGCTCGACGACGTGGCGTGCGAGCTGCGGGAAAATGAGAACGACTACTTTTCGGATGAGGAGTGCGGACTGTTCCGATTATTTGAAGAGCGCGTCATCCGCCTGCGCGAGGAATCGCAGCTGCTGCGCGAATACTGCACGCAGATCCAGTCGCTGTTTCAGTCGGAGATCGACATCCGTCAGAACCGCATCATGCAGATCCTGACCATCGTGACGACGATCTTCCTGCCGCTGACACTGCTTGTCGGCTGGTACGGCATGAACTTTTCCGGCATGCCGGAGCTGCACTGGAAATACGGCTACCCCGCGATCATTCTTGTGAGTGTCGCCGTGGTGGTGCTGAGCCTGTGGGTGTGCAAAAAGAAAAAATTCTGGTAAGAAAAAGGAACGGCACGAGCCGTTCCTTTTTCTTTTGACAGGAGTCACTTTTTATCGAAGTAGTAGTCGCGGAAGTTGTGGTATTGCGCGGCGTAGTAGCGCAGCAGGCGATAGAGTCGAGAGAGCGGCAGATCGCCCTTGCAGAAGAGCGTGTGCGTGCCCTTGAACTGCTTGAGCTCGTCGGAGAGCTCCTGATCCTTGACATAGCGGCGCAGAATGCCGGTCGGCACGTTCTGCCAGAGGGCGACGGTGTGGTTGTAGACGCAGTCCTCGCGCTTGCCGTAGACGACATCGTTCGTCAGGAGCTTCATCATGTTCAGCCCCGCGGCACGGCAGAAATAGCTGCTGCGGCCAAGGCGCGGGTTGATCTCGAAGAGCACGTAGCGGCCCGTGCGGGAATCGTACTTCATGTCGATGTTCGAAAAACCGACGTAGCCGAGCTTTTCGAGAAACTCCTGCATTTTATCGTACAACGCCTGATCGCCGCGCGAGATGATGGCGGCATAGTTGCCGACAGACTTGGGGTCGTAGTATTCGAGCACCGGCTGGCCGAGGCACATCGCACGCACATGGCCGTCAAGGTCCGAATAGCTGTTGAGCACGCGCATCGCGTCGTCGCCGCCGGGGATAAACTCCTGCAAAATCAGCTTGCCGCGGTAGTCCGACTGGTTCATGCTGTGGACCATCGTGAGGTACTGCTCGCGCGTGTCGAAGAAGAAGACCTTTTTCTGCCCCTCAAAATGGCAGCGGAGATAGTCGAGTGCATTGGAATTCTCGGGCTTGACGACGATGGGAAAGTCGAACGGAAGGCGGTCGACGACGCTCTCGCGCTCCTCAGGAGAGGCGACGACGGTCTTGGGATAGTCCATGCCGTACTGCTCGCAGAGGGCGTAGAACTTGTCTTTCGTGTCGAAGGTCTCAAGAAGCTCCTCGGAGATGAAGCGGTTGGCGATGAGCCCCTCGAAATGGTCGTAGTGGCGGCAGAGAAGACCCGTGTAATAGTCCGAGCAGGGGATGACGAGCAGCTTTTCATAGTCCTGTGCGCACTGCTTCAGCACGCCGAGCAGCGCGTCGGGGAAGACCTCCTCGCGCTCAAAATCCGGGATAATGCGGCAGAGAAACAGGTGTGAGCTGCGCGTGGGCACGAGCTGCTGCGTGCACAGCAGCAGCGGTGTGACGTGATAGGCCTCCCGGAAGAGACGTGCCGTGCCGTAGGCGTTTTCGTCGCTGCCGAGGATAATGGGCAAAAAGTCCTTTTTTGCCTTTTTGGCGCTGCTCGCCGGCGCGGCGGGATGGACCTTGTCGTATTCGGCGAGGTATTTGAGTGTGAGCTCGACGTCGCTCGGGTAGGGGACGAAGACGCTGCCGCGCTTCATCGTTGTCTCTTCTCCCTTGCCGGTCAGCAGAATGACGCGCGCGTCCTTGCCGTCCAGAATTGCGCGGCGGATGCACTCGGCGCGGTCCTCGAGCACAAGGTGCGGGCAGGCAACGTGCTTTTCAATGTCGGCGGCGATCTGCGCGAACGGCTCTTCGCCGGAGTCCTCCTCGGTGATGAAGACGAAGTCGCAGTTCTGCCCGCTCAGCTCGCCGAGGTCTTTTCTGCGCTGGAGCGCGTGGGAGCCGGGGCAGCCGAAGACGGAGATCATCTGGCGGCCGGGGTATTCGATCTTCGTCGAGCGGTAGAGCGCGTCAAAGCTCATGCGGTTGTGCGCGTAGTCGACGATGACGGTGACGTTCTTGTCGCGGCTTTCGTAGATCTGCATGCGGCCCGCGGCGCGCGCCTTGCGAAGGCCCGAGCGCACATACTCCTCCGGCACGTCGAGCACCATACAGATGGCCATGGCAGCGAGGGCGTTGGAGATGTTGAAAAGGCCGGGCATCGTGATGGAAAATTCACCGTTGTACTTGAGCGAGGAAACCGTGAAGTAGAGCCCGTCGCTGCGCTTTTCCACATGCTGGCAAGAGACAGTGTCGCTTTCGTGTGAGCCAAACGTGATGAGGTTGCAGCGGTCCTTGGCGTATTCGATGACGCGATCCGAGTACTTGGCGTCGGTATTGACGCAGCCGAAGCGGCAGGAGTCGAAAATTTTGAGCTTGGAGTTGAAGTAATCCTCGAAGTCCGGGTGCTCGATGGGGCTGATGTGGTCGCTGCCGATGTTCAAAAATGCAGCGACGTCGTACGTGATACCGCGCACGCGGCCGTATTTGAGCGCCTGGGACGAGGCCTCCATCACAAGATGCGAAATGCCGCATTCATAGGCGTTTTCAAAGTGCTGGTAGAGCTCAAGCACCTCGGGCGTGGTGATGTGGGACTCCTCGGTGCTCTTGCCGTCGTAGTTGTCGATAGAGGAGAGAATGGCGCACTCGGGCATCGACTGCGCGCGCAGCCAGTCATTTAAGATGTAGCGCACGTAGTAGGCTGTGGTGCTCTTGCCCTTTGTGCCCGTGATGCCGACGCTTGTGAGCTTGTCCGTCACATGGTTATAAAAGAGCTGACCGAGCACGACGAGGGAATAGCGAATGTCGTTGACAAGAAGACAGGGCGCGTCCACATTGTGCTTTTTCTCGGCGACGTAGGCGATCGCGCCGCGCGAGAGTGCGTCGCACAGGTACTCTTCCTTGAAGTGTGCGCCCTTGCAGATGAAAAGCGCGTCCTTGCTCAGTGCGCGCGTATCGTAGGTGAGGCAGTGGATCTCACGCGCGGCGAGCTCGTCGCTCACGGCGCAATCGACCAGAATGCCCGCGTCGCGCAGCGCATCGACATATTCTCTCAGTGTGTGAACGGTATTCATAAATAGCTCCTTTGGGTCTTGCTTTTTCAGCAGGACGGGATAAAATATAGGCGATATCGCGTCGGATCGACACGATATTGGCAAGCAAACTCATTTCCGAAGGGGGAACCAACATGACTTATCAGCAAGTGCTGGAAAACGCAAGGACCTGCATCGGCCCTTACTGCAAGGCGTGCAATGACTGCAACGGCAAGGTCTGCCGCAACACGATGCCCGGCCCCGGCGCCAAGGGCGAGGGCACGGGCTTTATCCGCAACGCAGAAAAGTGGCGTGAGATCTGCGTCAACATGGACACCATCTGCGAAAATTCACAGGTGGACACCTCATTCACGCTCTTTGACTGGACGTTTGAGATTCCGGCGTTCGCCGCGCCGGTGGGCGCGATGCGTCTTCACTACGGGGACAAGTACGACGATCTTACTTATAATAATATCCTTGTGCGCGCGTGCGCAAACGCGGGCATTCTCGCTTTTACCGGCGACGGCACCGACCCGAAGGTGGTCGAGGGCGCGGCTGAGGCGCTCAAGGCGAACGGCGGCTGCGGCGTGCCGACCATCAAGCCGTGGGATATGGACACGATCCGCGAAAAATTCGCGCTCGTGCAGGAATCCGAGCCCTTCGCCATCGCAATGGACATCGACGCGGCGGGCCTGCCGTTTTTGCAGGGCTTGACGCCGCCGGCGGGCAGCAAAAGCGTTGAGGAGTTAAAGCAGATCGTCTCCTGGGCGCAGCGCCCGTTCATTTTAAAGGGCATTATGACCGCCCGCGGCGCGGAAAAGGCGCTGGAGGCGGGCGCGAGTGGCATCGTGGTCTCGAACCACGGCGGCCGTGTGCTCGACCATTGCCCCGCGACGGCGGAGGTGCTTCCGGACATCGTCGATGCTGTCGGCGGCAAGATGACGATTTTGGTCGATGGCGCGATCCGCAGCGGCATGGACATGTTCAAGGCGCTGGCGCTCGGTGCGGACGCGGTGCTCATCGGCCGCCCGTTTGTTACCACCGTCTATGGCGGCGGGGAGGAGGGCGTGCAGCTCTACGTCCAGAAGCTCAAAGCCGAGCTTGCCGACACGATGCGCATGTGCGGCGCGCACTCGCTCGCGGACATTGATCGCAGCATGCTATATGGTTTTTGACCATATAACATATAGTATAGCACCGCAAGAAAAGGCTGACAAGGGAAAATCAGAAGAAGGGGACGGCGAATCGGGCTGCCCTCTTTTCTGTTATCTACAATTATAAATAAAGTGTGGAAAGACGGGGGGGCCTGGGAGAGAGCGCTGGTAATCATTGCATTTGCAATCCGGCGGCAAAAACGGTAGAATATCGCCTGTCTTGATCGAGGCGCATTCCAGAATCGAGGAGGACTTGACGCCATGTTTAACTGCGGCACTTTTGATTGCAGCACGCTCTTTACGATGCTGTGCCAGCTGTTTAGCGGCTGCTTCAACTGATAGCAGTGCATATTGCACGGCGGAGAGGGTGTTTTGTGCCCTCTCTGCCTGTCTATTTTGCACAGCCTAACAAACAAATTGGAGAAAAATCAAAAAGTTTGAAAAAATGTGTTGACAAAAGGGGTGGTAGGTGCTAAGATAACACCTGTTCCGCGAATGGAGCGTGCACCTTGTAAATTAAACAACGAAACTTTGACAAGCACCAGATGAAAAACT
>NZ_JPJG01000127.1 GCF_000765235.1 Oscillibacter sp. ER4
CAGGTGATCTCCGGTACAAGGCGCAAAGTCTGGTGGCGCTGTCCGAAAGGCCATTCGTGGCGCGCGGCGGTGTATTCGAGGACGACCCTCGGCACGGGCTGTCCGGTCTGCACCGGACGGCAGGCGTTGGCCGGTGAAAACGATCTTGCGACGCTGTACCCGGACATTGCCGCGCAGTGGGACGAGGAGAAAAACGGCGTGCTCCATCCAAACAATGTCACCGCGGGCTCGAATCGCCGTGTGTGGTGGCGATGCGAAAAAGGCCACTCCTATCGTGCGATGATTGCGCAGCGCGTGCAGCGCGGCGACGGCTGTCCTTACTGCGCCAACCGAAAGGTGCTGCCGGGCTTCAATGACTTAGCGACCGCAGCGCCGCTCGTCGCGAAGCAATGGCACGAGACCCTCAACGGCGCACTGACACCAGAGATGGTCACAGCCGGCAGCCACAAAAAAGCGTGGTGGCAGTGCTCTTACGGCCATGTCTGGAAAGCCACCATCTACTCCCGCGCCGGTGTGCAGCAATGCGGATGTCCCGTCTGCGCCGGGAAAACCAAGCGCAAAACCAAGTAAACCCAGCCCGCGGAG
>NZ_JPJG01000025.1 GCF_000765235.1 Oscillibacter sp. ER4
TCATGAAATCATGATTGGCTATTTTCATCCGGCCATAATTGGCGATTTCCGCCCGGCCCGGAATGGCTAATTCCGCCCGGCGCTAACATCGGCTCAATCCGTCCGGCGTCAGCGTCAGATCAAGCGGCAGAAATGCCGCTTTTTCTTCGTTTGTCCAAAGGATTTGGATCTCCGGCTCACTGGTATCTGTTGTCGCGGAGAATTTAACCAACGGTTCATCGAACTGCTTTAAAATATAGTTCATGATAAATCCCCCTCAAAAAGTTACTTCAGACCACACAGGAAATTTTCTACATTCAAATACTGAACACCCTCGGCAAACGTATCTTTTCCGCGATAAAGAACGAATTTACCGCTGATCGGGCCAAAGCGTTTTTCAACGATTTGGCATTTCTCTGCATCACGCAGATGAAGTGTCTGCTTTTCGTTGGCCTCGGTGCTGTGCTTGATTTCATAAATGCGGCAATTTTGATTAGTTTTATCATAGATCACCATGTCAAACTCGCCGCCGGCATCGAACTTGAATTTGAACGCTTCCATCGTACTGGGCGCGGTTTTGCGGACTTCCAGCAGAACAATGTCCTCCAGCATCCGGCCCTTTACATCGTCCAGAATCTTTCCTGTGATATATGCCTTATCTGCTTCGGAAATCGATGCGAAATAGACATCCTGCATCAGGGAGTAGACCAAAGCCTTTGCGATAGCATAGCGCATACCGGGCTGGGAAAAGACGAAATGCTCTGCCTGCTTACCGCTTTCATACCGTTCCGGACAGTTGACGATCAGATCCAGCATAAGCAGATACTTCTTCACTTTGTCGATATGCTCCTGCGTGATCGGGACGGTTGTTTCACTCTTTTCCTTGACCTCAATAATGGCCTTCAGGCGCTCCAATATTTGCTTTTCATCGACATCATAGAGAACAGTCGCCCGTTCCGCAGGGAGATCATGCAGAAGCAGCTCCTTTGCGGAGCCAAAGTCATGGGACTTAAATTCGTCCTCCACCACGCGCAGCACAAACCGGTGGTTCATGTGCTGCACAATGCGGTTGATGACGTTGGTCAGTTCGCCTTTTTCGTAAAGTTCCCGCAGTTGATTGAAGTATTCGCCGTAATGGTCGTTTTTCAGTGTATGCTGAATGTTGCGGCTGATGGCGGTATCAATATACTTCCGGGTACTTTCATCGTCCCGAAACGCGACCTCGTCAAAGGCGGCATCCGGATCGTCAAAGCTCATATTTTCCATTTTCAGTGTTCCGCCGTATTCAATATAAGAATCGACAGAACGGATGTTCAGGAGCCGCGCATACTCCCGAAAGGGAATAAAAGAGGTGTGGATCGTCACGCTTCTGTCGTACAGTTCATCGCGGTTCGCCATAGCGAAACCAAGAGAGTCCGTACCGGAAACAACGATTTTCATGCCCATCATGCTGAACACATCGGAAAGCACGGCAGCGGTGTCGATGAAGTCGCTCAGGAGTGTAATTTCATCAATAAACGCATACCGATAGCCCAGTTCATACAGAGCTTTCAAGTCCTTTGTCAGCCGTGACATATCATCGGTGGTCTGCACCTTGATGTAGGCCGTTTTTTCTATGGGCAGTTCGGAAAGCATTTGGAACAGAAGTGTTGTCTTTCCGGTTCGGCGGAGACCGTATAAAATACAGATCTTCCCATCATAGGAGCCGTTCACAAACTTCTGTAAGGTGCTGAAGCAGTCACGCTTACCGTACTTTGCCACGCTGTTTGCCAGCGCCTGCAAGCCCGTACCCGTGACAACATTCGTATAAAACTCAGGTATTTGTGAGGGGACAGCGGCTGTAACAACAGGCTGACCATAGATTTCCAGCTTTTGATAAATCGCATGGTATCTGGCTGTATTTGCTTTTGCGGCATCGTTTTCGTAATTCTGATAGTTGCGTGTGGACATACCGAGGTATTCCGCACATTGGGCCTGATTCAGCCCTTTTGAAATACGCAATTCTTTTAAGGTCACGCTCATCACCTCGCCTTTATTATATCACAGTATACGCAAAGGACAAGAAAAATACGCAAATATTTCGCATTTTCTTCGTCTATTTTTCGCCTTTCTTCTTAGGGAGCTGTGTGAGAGCGGCCAATTCCTCGTAGGTCAATTCGCCGTTCACGTAGCGGTTTCGTGCATTCTCCGCTTGTGCTTTCCAGATTTGAAATGCGGCATCTGTGTAAATAGCCGGAGTACGGCGAACACGCATATCATAGGTTTTGATCCGCTGCCGGATGAGCTTTAAGCCATCATCGGCAGCGATTTTCTTTTCATGCTTCTCTTTGACTGCGAGTTCTTTGCAGCTTTTTCCGGTATCACCGACTGACCGATCACAATAAAGAGCTTTGGAAGAGAACGGGATAAAGTAACGATGACAATATTCACACTTTTTCAATTCAATTCCTTGCTCGACCATCTCCAGCAGTTCTGTCAGCAGCGTCGCGCCCAAATCGTCCGAGCCCTCGATGCGGGCAAACCGGACGGATTTTGGTGGCGTCGAAATGTGGTCTGCCGCCAACACCGGATCAAAATTCTGCTCATCTACATACAGCTTTCGTTCTGCGCGCATCTTCAGATCCAAACCGGCGATCGCTGTGGCAGCTTGAAAATCGCGGCTCATATAGAGCGCCAAACGCTGCTTGGCGCTCAACTTAGATTTGTCCGGCACGAGCACGGCATCTGCAAAGGCGGAGAGTTCCTTTTGCAGCTTCTCAAAACCTTCCATGCGTTCATCAAGCACGTCTGCCAGCTTTTCTTCAAAAAAGAGGGACTGCACAAAGCGTTCCCCGAAAGGATGGATCGCGCTCAGCGCATTTTTGATCTCGGTAATGGCTTGATTTTCCATCATGGGCGTTGTTCGCACCAGTAATTTCGCCCGTAAAGAAGCGAAATCTGTGGACAAAAAGGCAATAAGGGTTGTCCCAAGACGATATTCCACGGGCTTGAAATCCGTTTCTACATATTCCTTTTTTGGGCCAAAACTCAAGCAATACAAGGCTCTCAAGGCTTTTCCTCCATTCGTGGACACAGCTCCGCATCGTGTGTGGTAAATCATTTGTCACGCGAATAGTTTACCACATATTGAAATCTCCGTCAACGCTTGCTATCATTTTTGTGGAAGTTGAAATTCGATGCAAACGATCTTCCACAAAATTGAATGACCGCCGGAGCGTTTCTCTTTCGGGGAAGCAGGCCATGACCGTCTGATGACGCGAGCGTGCCAAGGAGCAGAAATTGAGTTTCCGTCAGGCAGGAAACCGCTTCCGGGAAAACGGCAACAAGTTCACCGGTCTCTCCGCATAGTTTCAAGGAAAGGGGGGAGCAGGATGGCAAGCAAACCGGAGCTGCTGCATAATCAGGCGGCAGACGAGATCGGGCAGGACTTTCTTTTCGCATACCAGCGAGCCGTCCTGCTCACCTTGCAGCGGCAAGGCTTCCTCAACGAAATGCAGTGTAGGAACTGCGTACAAAAATTAGAAGAGCAGACAAGAAATACAGGAAAATCAAAATCTGTAAAGGAATAATGCCTTTCGCTATTCACACAATTGCAAAGGCACATTCTGTATCGTATGATACGACTAAAAGGAGGAATTTTTATGTTACAAGTAGCAGCGTATTGTCGCGTATCCACGGATAAGGAAGACCAGGCAAATTCCTTTGAAGCGCAGCAGCGGTATTTCCGCGAGTACATCCAGCGCCAGCCGGATTGGGAGCTGCAAGGCATCTATGCTGACGAAGGATTTTCCGGCACATCGACCAACAAGCGCGTGGAGTTCAATAAAATGCTCCACGCGGCGGAGCTGGGACAGATCGACCTGATCGTGACCAAGGAGGTCAGCCGTTTCACCCGCAACACGGTGGACGCGCTGCAAATCACCCGCGAGCTGCGGCGGCGCGGTGTAGGCGTGCTGTTTCTCAATGACAGCCTGGATACCCGCACCAACGATGGGGAGCTGCGGCTGACGATCATGAGTTCCTTCGCACAGGACGAAAGCCGAAGGACCTCTGAACGCTCCAAATGGGGACAGATGCGCAGCATGGAGAAGGGCGTCGTTTTTGGCGGCTCGCTGCTGGGATATGACGTGATCGGCGGCAAAATGACCGTCAACCCGGAGGGCGCGGAAGTTGTCCGGCTCATCTTCCATAAGTACCTGCAAGAGCGCAAAGGGTGCAGCACCATCGCGCGGGAGCTGCGGGAGGCCGGGATTCTCAGCAGCAAGGGCAACTGCCTTTGGTCGTCTGCCACCGTGACTAAGATCCTGAAGAATGAAAAATACTGCGGTGACCTGATCCAGAAAAAGACCTACACGCCGGACTATCTGACGCACGAAAAGAAGTACAACCACGGCAAGGAACCGCTGGTAGAACTAAAAGATCACCACGAGCCCATCATCGACCGCGAAACGTGGCAGGCGGTGCAGCGGGAACTCTCCCGCCGCAACCGCGCGACAGGCTGCGGCGGACACGGCAACCGCTATCCGCTTTCCGGCAAAATTCGCTGCGGTGAGTGCGGCAAAAGCTTCTCTCACCGCACCAAAAAGCGGCAGGACGGAAGCTCCTATTATCGCTGGTGCTGCTTCACCGCCACCAACGAGGGCCTGCGGCGCACAGACGGCGCAGGAAATGTCATCGGATGCAGCGTCGGGCGGCAGATCCGGGACGACATCGCCATGGATCTTCTGCGGCGCTCCGTGAACGCCGTGACGCTGGATAAGAAAGCGATCATATCGAACCTCGCCCGCGTTGTGGAAAGCGTTCTGGCGTCCGGTGAGGACAGCGGCGAGCAGGAGCTGCGGCGGTTGGAATTGGAGCTTGAAAAGCTGCAAGCCCGCAACGACACCATCCATGACCGCTTTTTCGACGAGAGCATCACCAAGGCTGACTATCAGCGCGCCAAAGCCCGTTGTGAAAGTGAAATGAACCGGGTGCAGGAGAAAATCGCCGCGATCAAACAGCGGCAGACGCTGAACACCGACACACAGACCCTAAAACCGGACATCCGCGCCGCCATCACAGGCATCGTCAGCGGACGCACGGCGGACGACGACTTTTACGGGCACCTCCTCCAACAGATGACCGTGTACCGGAACGGCAGGGTAGAGGTGGCGCTCAATCTGCTGCCCGCCAAATGGGTCTATGTGCTGGACGGACTGGAAAAATACCGTGCCAAAATTGGGGGCCATGACGCTTCCTCTGTGCCGATGTCGGTCAGCAGGCCCTTGAGCTCGGGGTAGGGCATGGAGTAGCGCTGGGAGAGGTAGCGCAGCGACGCGCCGAGCTCGCCGTCCGGGCCTCCATATACCAATTAACCATAAAATGAGCACGATTAAAGGACGAGGCGGTAGTGGATGGTGAGGGTGTTGGCGGCTTTGTTCCAGGTG
>NZ_JPJG01000026.1 GCF_000765235.1 Oscillibacter sp. ER4
TTGGTCGTTAGGGGGTGCAGGGGGCGAAATCGAAACGCCCCCTGCCTTTCTCTTGGGGGATTCAAAGGGGGAGGTTCTCTTTTGAAAGAGAATCTCCCCCTTTGCCCCGTGCAGCGCCGCTGGCGCTGCCATCCTTATTTATGCTTATAAACGCGGCGGTTGTCGAGCGCGAAGACACGCTGGCTGAATTCGCCCGCTTTGAGCGGCGCGAGCACCTCGCGGTAGATCTCCATGCGGCTGTCGATCTGGTCGACGAGCGACAAAAGCTCTGCCTCCGCGCACTGGGGCAGCACCGCCGCGCCGAATTCCGGTTGGCCGTGATGCGAGAGAATCAGGTGCTCCAAAAGCGTCGCCTTTTCCTCGGGCAGGTCGAGCTCGGCGGCAATCGCCGCGACCTCCTGCGCGCCCATGACGAGGTGACCGAGCAGCTGGCCCTTCGTCGAGTAATCCGTCACAAGGCCGAGCTCGGAGAACGTGAACTCCTGCTCCTTGGCGAAGTCGTGCAGCAGCGTGCCGGTGAGGAGCAGGCTGCGGTTCACAGTGTCCGCGTACTGCGCAGACAGAAAATCGGCAAGGCGCAGCATGTTGAGCGTGTGCATCAGAAGGCCGGACAAAAAGCCGTGGTGAACGCTCTTGGCGGCGGGAATGGTGCGGAACGCTGCCTCGTGGCGGCGCAGCATTTCCTCGCACACGGCACGGTAGTCTGCGTCCTCAATGGTCGAAACGAGTGCCTTGACCTCGTCATAGCCGGCCTCGCGGTCGATGGGCGCGACGCTCACGAGCTTCGAGACGTCGACGCGGTCATTGTCTTCGGCGAGGCGCAGCTTGTCGACTGTGAACTGGGGCATGCCGCGGTAGTCCGATACGCTCCCACGCACCTTGAGCACCTTGCCTACGTCGCGCTCGCCGATGGGGCCGCTGTAGTCCCAGACCTTTGCTTCAATCGTGCCGCTCGTGTCGGCGAGCACTGCGCTCAAAAACGGCTTGCCGCTGGCTGTCACCTTGGCAAAGGCGGCCTTGAGCAGATAAAAGCCTTCCACGTCCATACCGCGCTGCATCTGCGCGATGGAAAGACCAACTTCCATGATAAAAACCTCTTTCTGCCCGCGCGCAGCGGGCGGATCTTTCTTCTTTCGTTAACGAACAGCATTATAGCATGCCTGCGCGGAAAGCGCACGGAAAATTTAGTGTGCAGCCTTTTCCCTCTGCGCACGCTCAAGCCAGTCTTTTCCCTCGGTGAAGCGTGCAACAAGGAACGACACGACGTAGTCGCCAGCGGAATTGATCATCGTCGCGGGTGGGTCGACAAGGTTGCCGATCGTCACGGCGATGGGGTAGGCAATGGCCATCTGCGCGGGGAAGAAGAGCGTACAGATGATGTACTCGCCGATGTACCCGCCGCCGGGGATGCCGCTCATCGCGACCGAGCTGAACACGGCGACAAGCAGAATTTTGACGATGAGCCCCGCGCCCTCAAACGGGATGCCGAACACGCCGAAGAGGAACGCGATCTTCAGCACGCAGCTGAAGCACGAGCCGTCCATGTGCATCGTCGCGCCCAGCGGCAGGACGAGGTCGGAGATGTCACGCGGCACGCCGCTGTCTTCCGCGGCCTCTAAATTTGTCGGGATCGTCGCGACGGACGAGCAGGTGCCGAGCGCCGTGACCGCAGGGCGCAGGATGTGCCGCCGCATGACGCGCACGCCCTCCTTTCCGCCGCCGAGATAGGCGTAGAGCGGAAACGCGACGAGCGCGTAGACAAAGCAGAGCGGATAGTAGACGAGCATCGCGCGGCCATATGCTGCGGTGATCTGTGCACCGTAGGTCGCGACGAGTGAGGCGAAAAAACCGAAAAACGCGACGGGCGCGTAGTAGGAGATGAGCGAGACGACCTTCAAAAGGCAGTTCGTCATGTCCTGCAGGACTTTTGCCGTCAGGCAGTCCGCGCCACCGCTCAGATTGACGCCAAAGCCGATGAGAAGCGAAAACACGATGAGCGGCAGCATCGCGCGGCGGGACAGCAGCGCCGCGAAATCCTCGACCGTGAAGAAGTTGACGAGCAGCTGTGCGACGCTCGCCTGTTCATCGACCGCGCCCGCCGCCGCGTCCGCCCACGGCTCGAGGACCGGGGGATAGAGGCGCATCGCAAAGAGCATGATGACTGCGGCGATAAGGCCCGTGACGATGAAGACCAAAAGCGTCGTGCCCATGATCCTCCCCGCGCGCTTCGGGCTTTTCATGCAGGCGATGGAGCTACTCAGCGAGCAGAACACGAGCGGCACGACGATGCAGAACATCAGGTTAATGAAGATCGTGCCGAGCGGGGCGAGACACGTCGCCTCCGGCCACAGCGCGCCCAGCACGCATCCGAGTACGATGGCGAGCAGCATCGCGCTCAGAAAGCCGTAGGTGCGGAAAAAGGAACGAGACATAGAATTCCTCCCTTAAAAATTGCGTTCAACACAATATAGCGGGAGGACTTGGACGATATGCGAAATCAAAAAAGGACACATCCGTACGGATGTGTCCTTTTTTTGAGTTATTCAAGCTCGAATGCACCGGTGTAGAGTTGGTAATAGGTTCCTTTTTCCGCAATCAGCTTTTCGTGGCTGCCGCGTTCGATGATGCGGCCGTGGTCGAGGACCATGATGACATCGGAATTCTTGACAGTCGACAGGCGGTGCGCGATGACGAACACCGTGCGGCCCTCCATCAGCTTATCCATACCGCGCTGGACGATGGCCTCGGTGCGCGTGTCGATGGACGAGGTCGCCTCGTCGAGGATCATGACCGGCGGGTCGGCGACCGCCGCGCGGGCGATGGAGATGAGCTGGCGCTGACCCTGCGAGAGGTTTGCGCCGTTGTTGGAGAGCTCCGTCGCGTAGCCCTGCGGAAGGCGCGTAATGAAATCGTCCGCGCCGGCGAGCTTTGCCGCGGCGATGCACTCTTCATCCGTCGCGTTGAGTTTACCATAACGGATGTTGTCCATCACCGTGCCGGTGAAGAGGTTGACATCCTGCAAAACGATGCCCAAGCTGCGGCGCAGGTCGGCCTTTTTGATCTTGCTGACGTCGATGCCGTCGTAGAGGATCTGGCCGTCGGCAATGTCGTAAAAGCGGTTGATGAGGTTCGTGATGGTCGTCTTGCCCGCGCCGGTCGCGCCGACAAAGGCGACCTTCTGACCGGGCTCCGCGTAGACGGAGACGTCGTGCAGGACCTCTTTGTTCGGCTCGTAGCCGAAGTCCACGTCGATGAGGCGCACGTCGCCGCGCAGCTCGCGGTAAGAGGCCTTACCGTTGTCATTCGGGTTCTTCCACGCCCAGTGGCCGGTGTGATGGTCGCTCTCGGTGATCGTGTCGTCGGGGGCGATGTTCGCGTCGACGAGCGTGACGAAGCCGTCGTCTGTCTCGGCCTTTTCATCGATGAGGGCGAAGACGCGCTGCGCGCCTGCGCCCGCCATGACGATGGAATTGATCTGCTGGGAGAGCTGGTTGATATTGCCCGTGAACTGCTTGGTCATGTTGAGGAACGGGACGAGAATCGAGATATCTAGCGCCTTGCCGGAAAGGCTCAGGTTCGGAACGCCGATAAGCAGCAGCACGCCGCCCACGAGCGCCAGAGCCACATAGAGGAAGTTGCCGATGTTGCCGATGATGGGGCCGAGCACGCTGGCATAGGCGTGGGCGCGGTAGCTGTCTTCAAAGAGGGCGTCGTTGATCTTGTCGAACTCCTCAATGGAGCGCTGCTCGTGGCAGAAGACCTTGACGACCTTCTGGCCGGTCATCGTCTCCTGAATATAGCCCTCGGTTTTGGCGACGGCCTGCTGCTGGCGCAGGAAGAATTTGGCGCTGCCGCCGCCGACGCGCTTGGTGACGACGATCATCAGAATCACGCCGAGCACCGAAATGAGCGTCAGCCAGATGCTGAAATAGAGCATAATGCCGAACACGGCCAGCACGATCGCGCCAGACTGGATGAAGGCGGGGATGGCTTCGGACACGAGCTGGCGCAACGTGTCGATATCGTTGGTGTAGAAGCTCATGATATCGCCGTGCTGGTGGGTGTCGAAGTAGCGGATGGGAAGATCCTGCATGCCGCCGAACATCTCCTGACGGAGCTTGTCGAGAAAGCCCTGCGTCATATAGGCCATGAGCTGCTTGTAGACCAGGATCGCGATGATCGAGAGCACATAGAGCGAGATGAGCAGCGACAGGATGGGGATGAGCTCTGCTTTGGCGGAGACCCAGTCGCGCGAGACGTACCACTTTTCGATGACCTGAATGACATTCTGCACGAAAAGCGACGGGATCGACGTGACGATGGCCGAGAACAGGATGCACGCGAACGTGACGGGCGCGAGCACAGGATAGTAGGAAAAGAGCTTTTTCACCGTGCGCTTAAGCATGGCGAGGTTCGCCGCGCCGTCGTTTGGGCGGCGGGTATTCTTGGGATCACGCTTCATCCTGCTCACCTCCGTTCGTCTGGGATTCGTAGACCTCGCGGTAAATTTCACTCGAAGCGAGGAGCTGATCGTGCGTGCCCATGTCCGCAATATGGCCGTTGTCCATCACGAGAATGAGGTCGGCATCCTGCACGGACGCGACGCGCTGGGCAATGATGATCTTCGTCGTCTCGGGGATATAGGTGCGGAAGCCCTCGCGGATCAGCGCGTCGGTGCGCGTGTCGACCGCGGAGGTCGAGTCGTCGAGGATCAGAATCTTCGGCTTTTTGAGAAGCGCCCGGGCGATGCAGAGACGCTGCTTCTGTCCGCCGGAGACGTTCGAGCCGCCCTGCTCGATATAGGTGTCATACCCGTCGGGGAAGGAGCGGACGAATTCGTCCGCCTGCGCGAGCCTGCACGCCTCGATCATCTCGTCGTCGGTGGCGTTTTCGTTGCCCCAGCGCAGGTTATCCTTGACCGTGCCGGAAAACAGCACATTCTTTTGCAGCACGACGCTGACCGCGCCGCGCAGCGCCTCAAGGTCGTATTCGCGCACATCTCTGCCGCCGACCTTGACGCAGCCCTCGCTCACATCGTAAAGGCGCGGGATGAGCTGCACGAGGGTCGACTTGCTCGAGCCCGTACCGCCGAGGATGCCGACGGTCATGCCTGAGTCGATGTGCAGGTTGATGTCCTGCAGCGCGAATTTCTTCGCCTGTGCGGAGTACTTGAAGCTGACGTTTTCAAAGTCGATGGAGCCGTCCTTCACGTCCATCGCGGGAGATGCGGGATCGGTGAGCGCGGGCTCTTCCTCGAGTACCTCGCAGATACGGACGAAGGACTCATACGACATCGTCATCATCACGTAGATCATCGAGATCATCATCAGCGACATTAAGATCTGCATGCCGTAGGTCAGCATGGCCGAGAGCTGGCCAACGTCGATGGTCGTGCCGCCGTTCGTGATGATGATCCGCGAGCCGACAAATAGCACGAAGATCATGTTGAAGTATACGCAGAACTGCATCAGCGGCGCGTTGAGCGCGACGACGCGCTCGGCGAAGGTGAAGTCCTTGGCGATATCGTGCGAGGCCGCGGCGAACTTCTGCTTTTCATACCCTTCGCGGGCAAAGCCCTTGACCACGCGCATCGCGCGCACATTTTCCTCGACCGATTCATTGAGCTTATCGTACTTGCGGAACACCGCGCGGAACGCGGGCATTGCCTTACGTGCGATCAGAAGAAGTCCGATTACCAGCACGGGAATGATAATGAGGAATGTCGTCGCCAGCGCGCCGCCCATGATATAGGCCATGATGACGGCGAAGAGAAACATCAGCGGTGCGCGTACCGCGATGCGGATGCACATCATAAAGGACATCTGCACATTGTTGATATCGGTCGTCATGCGCGTGACGAGCGAGGCGGAGGAGAATTTGTCGATATTTTCAAACGCGAAGCTCTGCACGCGGGTGAAAACATCGTGGCGGACGTTTTTGGCAAAGCCGGCGCTCGCGCGCGAGCCGTAAAGCCCGCCGAGCGCGCCGCAGCCGAGCGACACGAGCGACATCAGGATGAGCCCAAGGCCCACGCGCACAACGCCGCTGAGCTCCGCGCCGCCCTTGATTTCGTTGACGAGGTTGGCGGTGAAAAACGGGATCAGCACTTCAATCGCGACCTCGCCGACCATGCACAAGAGCGTCAGGATCGTGGGCTTTTTATACTCGCGGATGCAGCCCATGAAGCGATGGATCATATTCATCGGCAGTGGCCTTCTTTCTTAGTTTGTGGGGGACAGTCGGGCAGCTTGCCCTGCTCGATCATGCGCTTGCGTTTGGCCTCAAAGGTGTCGTGGATGGTGCGAAGCGCCGTGCAGAAGGTCTCACGCTCTTCGCCTTCGAGCTGGTCGAAAAATGCGCGGAACTCCGCCGCATCCTTCTCTAAAAAGCTCGCCACGTATTCGTCGGCCTTCTCAGTCGCCCGCAGGCGGATGACGCGGCGGTCGTCGGGGTCGCTCAGCCGCTCGGCAAAGCCGCCCTCGACCAGCTTGTCGACGAGCTTGCTCATCTGCTGCTTGGGCATGCGGGCAAAGTTTGCAAGCTCTGTCATCGTCATCGTGCGGCCGCTGCGGCGCATCGACTGGATGCAGTAGTACATGTCAAGGCTGACGCCGTCATTCAGCATGCGCTTGAACGGACGGGCAAACCAGTAGTGCCACGCGGGGATCGTGTCGAGCAGCAGCTCCTGGATCTCGTTGGTCTGCATGTGGTTCTCCTTTCTTGAAAATACTTAGATAGTCAACCTGAATTGACTATCACTCTGAATTAACAGTGCTCAGGATACAACAATTAAAAACGAATTGCAAGAGGAAAATGCACTCATTTTTCGACAAAAAAACGGTGGCCGGAAGCCACCGCTTTTTGACTGAATTATTGCTTGAGTTTTACATTGTTTCTGATCGTGCGCTCACTTCTGGGGCGGTTCGTCAGGCGTTGCAGCACGGCGCTGATCTGCCCCTCGGCGGCTTCGACCTCGGCATGGAACGCGCGGGCGGAGACGCGCAGCGCCCCGTGGCCGAGGATGATGACCTGCTCGGGGCCGTCGGACGTCGCCACGCGCACGCGGCGTTCGCGGCGCAGCTCGTAGGTCGCGCGCTCGATGTAGGTGTCGGCAGTCTCAGCCTCTTTCGTGTAGACGACCTTGACGCCGTGCACCGTCTGCACACTGCCGGGGTTGCCCTTGACCTTATAGGCGTCGAACACGACGATGACGCGGCACTTGCGAAAGCCCTGATAGTTGGCGAGAATGTCGATCAGCGCGCCGCGCGCCGCGGCGACATCCTGCGCGGCGAGCCGATGGAGCTCGTCCCACGCGAAGATGATGTTGTAGCCGTCGACGAGCAGATATTCCGTGTCCTCTGAGTGGATCGTGACGTCATAGTGATCGGCGAGCGAGGTGCGCGCGGGCTTTTTGCTCGGTTCGAACGCGCGGCGCTCGACCTTGCCGTATGTGCGCTCAAAAATGTCCTGCAATTCCTTGTCCTCGGCATATGCGCCGCCTGCGCCGACGCTGCGTCGGGGGAGCGGCGCGGGCGCTTCTTCGACGGCCTCTTCACCAAGGCGGATGCCGCTGTCGCAGTGAACATGCGCGGGAACTTCATTCCACGGGACCGTGATGCTGCCGCCGTGGTCGCAGAAGACGGAGGACGCGGGATTATCCGTGTCGCGCTCGGCGTCGTAGCCAAGGGACGCGACGATCTCGTCCTGATTTTGGCAGGCCTCATACCCGCGCACGGCGCAGGAGAGCTGTCCGCGGCCGCGGGTGTAGGCCGCGACGTCGGCAAAGTAGTCGCGCAGCGTGCGCACCGGCGCATAGCCCGTGAGTACGGCGTTTTCCCCCTCGTTCTGCGGCGGTTCGACGGTGCCGCCCATGTTCTGGAGGTCGGTCATCGCGCGGCCGACGCACTCGGCGGGCACCTCGAGACGGAAGTCGTAATACGGCTCGAGCAGCACATTTTCTGCCTGCATCAAGCCCTGCCGCACGGCACGGTACGTCGCTTGACGGAAGTCGCCGCCCTCGGTGTGCTTCAGATGCGCGCGGCCCGCGACAAGTGTGAACTTCACATCCGTCAACGGTGAGCCGGTTAGCACGCCCGCGTGCTCGCGCTCTAAAAGATGGGTGAAAATCAGCCGCTGCCAGTTGAGGTCGAGCGCGTCCGTCGGCACGTTTGACGCAAGCTGGATGCCCGCCCCGCGCGGAAGCGGCTCTATTAGAAGCTGTACTTCCGCATAGTGGCGCAGGGGCTCGAAATGTCCCATGCCGAGGACGGGGGCGGTGATGGTCTCGCGATAGACGATGCTGCCCTCGCCGAAGGTCACGTCGAGGCCGAAGCGGTCGAGGATGCGGCGGCGCAGAATTTCGAGCTGAATTTTGCCCATGAGCTGCACGTGGATCTGCCCGTAGCGCTCGTCCCAGACGATGCGCAGCATCGGGTCCTCTTCTTCAAGCTCGCGGAGCTTTATAAGCGCGCTGTGCGCGTCCGCGCCGTCGGGTAGGATGAGCTGATAGGTCAAAACCGGCTGCAAAAGCGGGGCGGACGCCTCCGCCTCCGCGCCGAGGCCGAGACCAACATAGCTGTGGCTGAGGCCCGTGACGGCGACGACGCTGCCCGCGCCCGCCTCTTCGAGCGCGCGGAATTTGACGCCGGAGTATAGCCGCAGCTGATCGGCCTTTTCATTATAGTCCTGATTCTGCGCGCGATAGGTGAGAGGTGCCTTCACGCGCAGCGCGCCGCCTGTGACCTTGAGCCACGTGAGCCGCGCGCCCTGCGCGTCGCGCGAGATCTTGAAGACCTTTGCGCCGAATTCCTTCGGATAGACCGGCTCGCGCGTGAAGCACGCGAGCGCGGTGAGAAAGTCCTCCACGCCGTCCAGCTTGAGCGCCGAACCGAAAAAGCAGGGGAAGACCTTGCGGTTTTTGACCATCTCAGCAATCAGAGCGTCGTCGATTTTTCCACGCTCCAAAAGCTGCTCGAGCGCCGCCTCGTCGCAGAGGGCGAGCGCTTCGTCGCGCGTTTCCTGCGATGCGGAGAAATCGACGCATTCCGCGCTCAGTGTCGCCGCGAGCTGGCGCAGAAGCGCGTCCTTGTCCGCGCCCGCCAAGTCCATCTTGTTGATGAAAAGAAACGTCGGCACCTCGTAGCGCGTGAGCAGGCGCCAGAGCGTTCGCGTGTGGCTCTGCACGCCGTCGCTGCCGCTGATGACGAGCACTGCGTAGTCGAGTACCGACAGCGTGCGCTCCATCTCGGCGGAGAAATCGACGTGGCCCGGCGTGTCAAGCAGCGTGAACTCCTTATCGCCCGCAAACAGCATTGCCTGCTTGGAAAAGATCGTGATGCCGCGCTCGCGCTCGAGCGCGTCGGTGTCGAGGAAGGCGTCGCCGTGGTCGACGCGGCCGAGCTTCCGCAGTGCGCCGGAGGCGTATAAAAGCCCCTCGGACAGGGTCGTTTTTCCCGAGTCGACGTGGGCGAGAATGCCGAGCGTGACCTTCTGCATGGCGCACCTCCTTTGTGAAGAGCTGATTTAAAACTAAAAATGTTAGACCAAAGTGCCGGAATACCAAAACGAGCGCATCGCGGAGCGATGCGCTCTGAAATTTGGGAAATGGAGTGTGTTGACAAAAAAGATGCACGAGCAAAGTCTTGTGTCGCAAGGGTTTGCGGGCTTTTGAGACTCGATTTTCCGTTTTGCAATTCGAACCCCCAGCATCTTGTGATGACGGATGAATGATCTGTAAATGTGCGCGTGAATCTGTAAATTAAGTATACGTGAAAATACATAAAACGTCAATTCCAATAGACCAATTTTACGAGCCTTTTATCTGCTTTTTTTACCGGATGTTAATTTCCCCACAAGTGGCTCAACACCCGCTCAGATCACCGTGTGGGGGTGGGGTTACCTTGGGGTACCTGTAAAAAGCGCACACGGCGGCTCACAGGGGCGAACACGGTGGGGAAGGGTGGAGCCGCCCACCGCGGGGCGGCTCTGTTATAGGGAGCGCTCAGTTTGTCGGCTCCATCCATGCCTGCTTTTCCTTCGGTGCCTGCACGATTCAGTCCAGAAGGTTTTGGCTTTTCTCTAACCACTTTGCCATTTCGAACTTCTTTGTTCTGGCTTGCATACTGTCCATGCGCAGGCTCGTTTCGAACAGGTCCCAGATGTTGTCCAGCGTTTCCAAGCCGGTGGCATTCATCGGGAGTTCATCCTCCGGCAACACATGCGCTGCCGTGCCACCTTCGCCTGCGGCGCGGATCGCATCCAGCTCACGATCCAGAAGCGAGATGACCTCCTGCGTGTCACCCACGGGGATGTCCCACGCTGTGCCAATGAGGAAGATGCACTCCCTATGGGGCTGCACATTGAAGCTGGGATGGAACATCAGCAGTGCCAATCCCTCTTTTGCAATGTTCATTTGAAGATCCTTTGCGCTATCAATCGTCATGCTTGTTTCCTCCTGCTTTTTTGTTTTGGGCGTAGCCCGCTTCAACACAATGGCATAACGTAGTCGGGAAAGCTATTCGTGAACCCGGACAAAGATTTATGCCTGAGCTTGTGAAAAACTTACTTAAATAAAAAGTGGAGACACATTTCTTTTTCCTCGGCATTATTCAAGAAAAGCCGAATTCGGCTTTTCTTAAAGTAGTACTATGCGTCCGTCGAGTGCATGGAGCGCGGTCTTGACCCTATGACAACAAACCTTGTGGTGGCGGATATCAGCCGTACCGAGAAAACGATATGCCTTGCGGTTTCGCCAGCCCTGAAAGCCTACGGGATACCCGTTAGAGCTCGCCTCTTTGAGGTGGTGGAACGCGTCAAAGAAGTCAACGCCGAACGCCGGCGTGAAGAATCCGCCATCGTCATCAAGGCCACAGACCGATACTCGGAGACAGTCAAGCGCAAGGGCGAGACTACGAAGAGCTTCGGGAAGAACCTTGGCAAAACGGAGGACATCCTGACGCTCCTGAGCAAAAACAAAGCAACCATCAGGGTTGATGTGAAGCAGGCGAAAGCACCTTGCAGGATGCGGAAAAGCAGTTTGCGAAAACCCGCAGCGAAGCGGACAAGCTGAAGCTGGAAACGGCCTAGGCGGACTATGATAACATGGTCCGGAATTTGAAGTCCGTCACCAAGGCCGCCGGGGATACAGAGAAAGCAATCTCCAAAATAGAGGATACGGCTACTGGGAGTAGTAACGCATTTTCAGGTATTGTCGGTGCTATCGCACAAACGGGAATTACTAAACTGGTGGGCGATGTCGCTCTGGACGCACGATAAAATTCCGAAGGCCATTGGCGCGGAGCACATTCAGTTCCACGATCTGCGGTATGCCTTCGCCGCACTGTCCCTGAAAAACAGGGGTGGACGTAAAACCGTTATTTGGGGGTGCCGGGCCACTATTCGGATGGATCCACCCTTCGCTCCTACACCCATACCACACCCTAAACGAAGCAGGGCACTGGGCGCGCCATCGGCCAGCAGATATGGTAAAAACCGCAGGCCCAGCATTTGCCGGTCCTGCGGTTTGTCTGTGTTCAGATTTGCCGGTCTCACTTTTTTCAAAACCGTTTTCAGCGCAAGACTTCCACCCGCTCCACGCCGTACCGCCGGAACAGCTCCAGCGCTTCCGGACCAATTCGCTCACCGGACACCGCAATGGGGATCGCAGGCGGACACCCCACGGTAGGGGCGCCGCAGACCCGCCCTAACGACTGCGCCGCCGGTATGGTCTCCCGTGGGGCGAACAGTGCCTCTCGCGCGGAACATACCCGTTCTCCACGAGCCAACGGCAGCGACGGCTGCGGCGCATAAACGGCGTCGTTTGTTCCTATGGCATACACAAGCCGCTCGATATCCGCCGCACTATTCTCCGGCGTCAGCATCAGCACCAGAAAGTCCGGATTGGCGTATTCACATTCCACGCCGCTCTCTCGCAGGCGGTCTGCCAGCGCTCCGCCGGTCATCCCGGCTGGAGCCTTGACGGTCAGCCGCAGCGGGTCCGATGGCTCTATCTGCCAACCGGCAGCCGTCAGCGCCTTTTGCGCTTCCTCCAGATGCCCACACATCTCCCGCAGGTGGTCCTGGTACCCATCCGCCAGATAGCGGTTGCACAGATCCAGCGACGCCAGCGTCAGGTAGGACGGACTGGTGGAACCAAACATGGCCATCGCTGTTTTTGCACTCTCCCGGAGAGATGCCGGCGCCGCGCGGCTGATGTGCAGGTACGCGCCGCCGGTCAGCACCGGCAGCGTCTTGTGCGCCGAATCACAGCACAGATCTGCGCCGAGATCCAACGGGTGACAGGATGGTTCCAGAAACCGCAGATAGGCGCCGTGGGCGTTGTCCACCGCCAGCAGCGTACCGTGTTTCCGGCACACCTCTGCCAGAGCGGAAATATCCGCCATGCCGCCCAGATAGTCCGGGCTGGTAAGATAGACCGCCGCCGGCGGCGCAGGCAGCTCCTCCAGCGTCCGCCCCAATGTGTCCGGCGATACCGGGCAGCCGCAGAGAGACGAGCTGCGCTCTGGCCACAGCCAGACGATCTCAAAATCCAGCAGGGCCGCCGCATATACAAACGCCCGGTGTACGTTTCGGGCCGCCACCACCGTCCGGGACCCGTTTCCGCAGGTCAGCGCCAGATACAGCATCGCCCGGATGCACTGGCTGGACCCCTCTGTGGAGTACACCGTCCGGCCAGAGCCGAACAGCTTCCCGGCATAGGACTCACTGCGCCGGATGATGCCTTCCGCTTCATACAGGCTGTCCGCGCCTTGGATCTCGGTGATGTCCAGCGCCTCGCAACCCAGAAAGGGTTTTCCCTTGTGGCCGGGCATATGCGCCCGGACCATCCCGGAATCCGCGTACCGCCGGACAAAATCAGCAATGGGCGTTTCCATCAGCCGTTGGCCTTGGCAGAATCTTCCGCCACCTTCATCATGATGGCACATTCAATACGCTTGCGGAACAATTCGCAGCCTGCCTCGTAAACGCCGCGGATAGAGCCCGTGGCGTGGAAGGCGTTGGCTGCGCAGCCGCCGGAGCAGTAGAATCTCGCCCAGCAGTCATTGCACTCTGGCCGGGCATAGGCGTTGCAGGAGCGGAATTCCTCCCGCAGGGCCGTATTGGTCACGCCGTTCCAGATGTCGCCCAGCTTGTAGGCTTCCTCACCCACGAACTGATGGCAGGGATACAGGTCTCCCCAAGGGGTCACAGCCATATACTCCGTGCCGGAGCCGCAGCCGGAGATTCGCTTGTAAATGCAGGGGCCGCCCGTCAGGTCCAGCATGTAGTGATAGAAGGTGATGGGCTTGCCTTCTTTTTCCCGGCGCAGCATATCCTTGGCCAGCAGCTCGTACTGGTCCTTCACGATCTCCAGATCCTCCGCCGTCAGCGCGGCGGGGTCCTCCGGCGCGCACACCACAGGCTCCATGCTCAACTCCGTGAAGCCCAGATCCGCCATGTGGAACAGGTCCTTCGTAAAGTCCGGATTGGCATGGGTAAAGGTGCCGCGCATATAATAGTTCTTGTTGCCTCTGGCCTCTACCAGCTTCTGGAACTTAGGCACAATGCGCTCATAGCTGCCGTTGCCTGCATAGTCCACCCGCAGCCGGTCATGAATTTCCTTGCGGCCATCCAGCGACAGCACCACATTGCTCATTTCCCGGTTGGCGAAGTCGATCACGTCATCGTCGATGAGCATACCGTTTGTGGTCAGCGTAAAGCGGAAATTTTTGCCCCGCTCCTTTTCCACACTGCGGGCATACTCCACCAACTGCTTCACCACGTCCCAGTTCATCAGCGGCTCACCGCCGAAGAAGTCCACCTCCAGATTGGTGCGGCTGCCGGAGTGATCCATCAGAAAGTCCAGAGCCTGCTTGCCAACCTCAAAGCTCATCAGCGCACGGTCTCCATGGTATTTTCCCTGGCTGGCGAAGCAGTAGGAGCAGTTCAGGTTGCAGGTGTGCGCCACATGCAGGCACAGCGCCTTCACCACATCGCCAGAACGCTCCTTGAACGTACCGGCCATGTCTGCGAAGGTGTCGGGGGTATAGAGCTTCCCGGCCTGCTTCAGTGCCTCCACGTCATCAATGCAGTTCCGCAGATCCTGCTCCGTCACATCCTCGCGCTCGCCGTATTTTTCCATCATCGCCGTTACGATCTCATCCGCCGTGTGATCCGGGTAAAGCGCAATGATGTCATAGGCTACCTCATCCACTACATGAATGGCGCCGGAGCAGGTATCCAGCACGATGTTGTAGCCGTTCAGTTGATACTGATGTACCATTCTTCCGTTCTCCTCGTACAGAAAAAGTGCCGCCTGAACAGGCGGCAGCTTTTTGAAAATTGCGATTGATTACTTGTTGGTGTTCTCGCACTTCTGGTTTGCCACGCCGCAGCTGGTCTTGCAGGCAGACTGGCAGGAGGTCTGGCACTCACCGCAGCCGCCGTTCTTGGCGCTGTCGCACAGGCTACGAGTCTCAAGAGTCTTGATTCTTTCCATAATATGTATCTCCGATCTGTTAAATTCTAATGGATTTTCCGGCAGACCACCCGCAGACAGTCACCTAAAAACCGGAGAAATTCTAGCATATCATCCGTATAAAGTCAAGATATTCCAGCAATTTGGCTATTAGGCGCATTTCATAACGATAAAAGCACAGACCATGGCTTCTTTGGGGAAGCCCCGCCGCCCAGTTGTTGCCCTGGGCAGCGTAAAGTCCAAGCTGCTGAAAAGCTTGTCGTAAAACATGGCGGCGCTTTGGGATGTGACAGCGTCACATCCTGGATGATTTCCTGTCGGTAGATAGCGGCAGCCCCTTTCTGGTTGCTTCTCTCTCAAGTCAATTTTACCAAAAAAGGGCTCCGCTTTCTATACCATTTGAGTGATTTTCGGCTTCAGCCATGGCTGGGAACCATTGCAATTACTACTCTTTTGGAGTTTTACTCATGGCTGTGTCTACTCCATTGATGAGGTGATGATTGACGCCACCAGTTACCTTGGGACGTATCACATGACGGCGCGGGAACTGGCACGAACCATGATCCTTGATGTGCTGCGCACAACGAGGATCACCGCGACCGCGGGGATCGGCACAAACCTCTATCTTTGCAAGGTCGCTATGGACATCATGGCCAAACACGTCGCGCCGGATGAGAGCGGTGTCCGGATCGCGGAGCTGGATGAAATGAGCTACCGCAGACAGCTTTGGATGCACCGCCCGCTGACCGACTTCTGGCGGGTGGGAAAAGGCTATGCCAAAAAGCTCGAGGCCATCGGCATCTACACCATGGGAGATATCGCCCGGTGCTCCATCGGGAAGGCCGGGGAATACTATAACGAGGCGCTGCTCTATAAGCTGTTTGGCATCAACGCCGAGCTGTTGATCGACCACGCCTGGGGCTGGGAGCCCTGCCGGATCTCCGACATAAAAGCCTATAGGCCGGAGACGAACTGTGTCAGTTCTGGGCAGGTCCTTCAATCCCCTTAGCGGAACCATGTGCGACGGTCCTTGATCCGCAGGCTGTCCATTTCTGCTGTGGTGTGGTACCGGCCAATGCGTTTGATCTGATAGCCCAGATGGGTCAGCAGCTCCGGCAGATCCGTTTCCCCGACAATTTGCATTTCTGTGTCTGTAAAGCGTCTTTTGATTTTGCTTGCCACGGTGATTTTCCTCCTTTCCCGTGAAACGCAAAAAGCCGGTCATGGCACCCGAGCTGTTCGGATGCCATGACCGGCTTTCTTCTATATCGTGTTCTTTTGTTTTGGAGCTTGTGCGGGCTTACACGGCGCTTTCCTCGTCAGGGGTATCCGTGTCCGCAGGGGCGGTCTCGTCGGCCACACGGGCCTCGACAGGGGCCTCAGCAGGGGAGTCCTGCTCTGTAGCGCTCTCGGCGTCCGCTTCGTCCAGCGCCTGCGTGATCAGGTTCAGCACGAAGTCTCGCTGGGTGAGTTTTTTGCCGGTGCGGAGCGTTTCACGCTCGAGGTGACGTTTGATGCGCTGGAAGAGTTCTTCGGGGACCTGGAATGCCATTGTTCTGCCTTTTTCAGTCATGTGAATGCCGCCTTTCTGATTTTCGATCATGTTGTAATAGTCTTGGATGAGGTTGGCGATGTACTCGCTGGTGGTCTGGCCCAACCGTTCCCGTTCTTCACTGACTCGCTCGTGCAGGTCGATGGGGATCTGAGCACACAAGTTTTTGGTAGTTGCCATTCTCGGATGCCTCCTTCGCTTTTTTGTAATGCAAGCATACCAGAAAGGTTACGAGAAAGCTATTACCAATACCATCAAGGAATGGCACACAGACGAAGCAGAAGCAACATAAGCACCGGAGAAGCGAAGACAGGCCACCGATCTGCTCCCCGTGAGGGGGAGTAGATCGGTGGCCTGTCGGTTTGCTCTTTTTTATGCCCTGGCGTTCGAGTCACACCAGTTCATAAAAACGATCGGCTGCATCTCTAAAATGTCGCCTGTCGCGGCCAAAAACTCGTTGTCCGAAAAATCCTGTTTTTCTAACTTTCTGAATTGAAAAGTGGCGATAAATATATGAAAACACCGCACTTTCGTGCGGTGTTTTTTGTGCTGCATCTTTCGTCAACACATTTTGGTGCGGGCATGGGGACTTGAACCCCAACGCCTTGCGGCACGAGAACCTAAATCTCGCATGTCTGCCAATTTCATCATGCCCGCATATATTTTACTATATCATATCTCTTTCGCGGCGGCAAGGAGAAAATTCGTTGCAATGCGAGCCTGTGCGATTTATAATGGAGCAGCGCGCGATATATGACCGCGCAGCACCGATCATGGGAGGACTCCGCCGTGCAGAACGCTTATCCGGACTATTATCCGCTTTTCCATTGCATCGCCGACCGATGCCGACACAACTGCTGCATCGGCTGGGAGATCGACGTGGACGGGGATTCCCTCGCCGCCTACGATCAGATCGGCGGCGAGATGGGCGAGCGCCTGCATAAATGTATCGACCGCAGCGGCGAGATGCCGCACTTTATCCTCAGCGAGCAGGAGCGCTGCCCGTTTTTGAACGGCAAAAACCTCTGCGATCTCATTTTATACGGCGGGGAGGGTATGCTCTGCCAGATCTGCACCGACCACCCGCGCTACCGCAGCTTTTTTTCGGAGCGCACGGAGATTGGCGTTGGCCTCTGCTGCGAGGAGGCCGCGCGCCTCATTTTGACCAAGCCGGAGAAGACAACGCTTGTCGTGACGGGCGAAGGCGAGCTTGATGAAGAGGAGACGGCGCTGCTCACGCTGCGCGACCGCCTTTTCACCCTTGCGCAAAACCGTGAGGAACCGATCGAGCGGCGAATAGAGCAGATTTTATCGGCCTGCGGTGCACACGTGCCGGACGTCCCGCTTGCGCAGTGGGCAGAGTTTTATCTCTCGCTCGAGCGTATGGACGAGGTGTGGACGGGCATTTTGGAAGCGCTGCGCGAGCACGCAGATGAGTTGCCGCTCGACGATTTTGCCGCGCACATGAAAGGACGCGAGACGGAGTATGAGCAGCTGCTCGTCTACTTCCTCTATCGTCACGTGCCGACGGCGCTCGTCGACGGGGACGTGAGCAGCAAGGCGGCGTTCGCCGTGCTGTCTGTCCGGCTGCTTTTCTCGCTTGGTGCGCTGCACCTTTTGCTGCACGGCGAGTTCACGGTGGAGGACCAGATCGAGCTCTGCCGATTGTACAGCGCGGAGGTCGAGTATTCCGACGATAATATGGACGCGCTCTTCGACGCGCTGCTATAACGAAAATGCCGCCCGGTTCGACACGGGGCGGCATTTTTTGCGCTTTTTGGTTGATTCTTATGTAAACCTATGGTATCATAAAAAGACATTTTAGAGAGTGGGCGTTTTCGCCCGATTCCGGCAAAAGGAGAGAAACGAGATGAAGCAGAACATGAGAAAGAGAACGCCGCTGGCCGTGCTTCTGGCGCTGTGCCTTGCCATGCAGCTCTGCGTGCCCGCCGCGATGGCGAGCAATCGGCTGATGCGCGCGGGCGACGCGGCCATTGCGCAGATCGAGGAGGAAGAGGGCTTCCGCGCGGAGAAGTATTCCTCCGGCGGCAAGTGGTACATCGGCTACGGCACGGAGTGCGGTGCCGAGGATTATCCCGAGGGCATCACGCGCGAAGAGGCGGAGCTTCTTCTGATGAGCAAGGTCGAGGCGTATGAGGCCAAGCTCAACGACTTTTTTGGCCGCTACGACGTCACGCCCACGCAGGGGCAGTTCGACGCGCTGATCTGCTTCAGCTACAATTTCGGCACCGGTTGGATGAGCGGCACGAGCGACTTGGTCAAGATCGCCCGCGGCGAAAAGGACGCGACGCGCCTGGAAGTGGCGCATGCGTTCGGCGAATGGTGCCATTCCGGCGGACAGGCCCAGGCGGGCCTTGCCGACCGCCGCCTGCAGGAGGCTGCCATTTATTTAGATGACGGCACCCGCGCGGCGGAGAACGAGTTTGCGTATCTCATCATCAATATGGAAAGCGGTACGTCCTACGAGACGGACTTTGCCGTCTACGAGATCGGCAAGACCTACGGTAGCTTCCCCAAAGCGGAAAAGCTCGGCTACGGCTTTGCCGGCTTCCGGACGAGCGACGGCAAGACCATCACGGAAAACAGCATCGTGAACGGCAACGCGGTCGTCACGGCGCAGTGGACGGCGACGAGCTACACCGGCAAGACCTATACCGACGTCAACAAGTCCGACTGGTTCTATAACTATGTCATGGAGCTGAGCGAGCAGGGCATCGTCGGCGGCAACGGCGACGGCACGTTTGCCCCCAACCGTCCCACGAGCACGGGCGAAATGCTCAAGCTCGTGCTGCTCTCGACCGGCCACAAGGAGCAGAAGCCCAGCACGGCGCACTGGGCAAGCGGCTACGCGACCTACGCCTATTCCATGGGCTTTGCCGCGCAGAATTACAGCGACTATCAGCTTGACAACGGCATCAGTCGCCTCGATGTGGCGCGCTTTGCGGCCAAGGCGCTGGGCTATGGCGCATCCAACACGACCTCTCCCTTTGCCGACGTGAACGACGGCTATGTGACGGCGCTCTATGAAGCGGGTGTGTTCATCGGCACGAAGGTCGGCGACCTGACGTATTTCTACCCCAACAGCAGCATCACGCGCGCGGAGGTGGCGACGATCGTTTACCGCATCTATCAGCTCAGCTCGCTCGACCAGAAGCAGAAGATCTACTACAAGGACTACACGCTTGATGTGCTCGAGGGTGTGCCGACGAACACCTATAATCAGTCTGCGTTCGTCAAGAACGGCAGCATCATGACCTACAACGATCCCAGCGTGCGCACGCGCGTCGGTATCGACGTGTCGCAGTATCAGGGCGATGTGGACTGGAACGCGGTCGCGCGCACTGATGTGGACTTTGTCATCGCGCGCGTGGGCGGCCGCGGCTACACTGTGGGCGCGATCTATGACGACACGAAGTTTGACGAGTATGCCGACGGCGCGGCGAGAGCGGGCCTTCAGGTGGGCGCTTACTTCTTCTCGCAGGCTGTGAGCGTGGCAGAGGCGCAGGAGGAGGCCTATCACGTGCTCGACAAGCTGCGCGGCCATGAGATCACGGGTCCCGTCGTCTTCGACTGGGAGGTCATCGGCAAGAGCGAGGCGCGCACCTACGGCATCGAGACCGGCGTGCTCTGCGCTGCGGCGAACGCCTTCTGCAAGATCATTAAGGACGCGGGCTACGACCCGATGATCTACATCACCGACTACGCGGGTTATGTCAAGTATGACCTCAGCGAGGTCATGGATTACCCGCTGTGGTACGCGCGCTACGATGTGGACGCGCCCTCGTTCTACTACGATTTTGCCATGTGGCAGTATTCATCCAAGGGCAGCGTGGACGGCATCAAGGGCAACGTCGATATGGACATCTGGTTCATCAAGTAAAGAAGCAAAAGAAAAGGCGATGGCCGTGCGGCCATCGCCTTTTTCGTTGCCATTTTTCTTAGAGCTCGATCAGCTCATACTCTCTCGAACCGAAGCCGAGCTCGGCGGCGGCCTCCACGGTGTGGACGCCGTTGAGGCTCTCGATGCGCTCAACGAGGTGGTCGCGGCCCGAATCGTCGGACGCGTAGACAAGGTCGAGGCACGCCTGGTCGATGGCGATGGGGTCAAGGGAGGCGAGAATGCCGATATCTTTCATACACGGGTCCTCCGCCACGGCGCAGCAGTCGCAGTCGACGGACATGTTCTTCATCACGTTGATGTAGACGATCTTGCCGTCGAAAAGCTTGACGACGGACTCCGCCGCATCGGCCATGGACTCAAGAAAGGCATTCTGCCCGGTCGTCCACATCTCTTCGGGCTTGCCCGCGCCGTGGATGTTCGCCTTGCCTGCGCTGGACGCGCATCCGATGGAGAGCTGTTTGAGCGCGCCGCCGAAGCCGCCCATCGGGTGGCCCTTGAAGTGGGAAAGAACGAGCATGGAATCATAATTTTTGATATCCTTGCCGACCAGATTCTTCTGGATGCGCTTGCCGTTCGGGATGGGGAGCTCAAGATCGGGACCCTCGGCGTCAAGAATGTCGACATCGAAGAGCTTGCTCCAGCCGTGTTTGATCATCGTGCGGCGGTGGGCGTCGGTCGTGTTGCGCTCGCCGGGATAGGCGGTGTTGCACTCAACGATGGTGCCGTGTACGGTCTCGACCATCGGCTGCCAGAACTCGGGCGTCAGAAAGTTCTGGTTGCCCGGTTCGCCGGAGTGAACCTTGACGGCGACCTTACCGGGCAGCTCGAGACCCGCGGCCTTGTAGAGCTCCACGACCTTTTCCGGCGTGATCTGCTTGGAAAAATAAACCTTTGCTTTCATATTTTGATCCTCCTGAGGCGGATAGTTTACTGCTTGGGGCACATCTAATGCGAAGCGTCCCTATAAAAACAGCATAAAGCAAAAGTACGCGGGATGCAAATGAAAAAAATGAATGGACACGTTTTTCGGCTGAATTCCCGCGCGGAGGTGTATATTTCTAAGGCGTTTGCAGAGGAAATACTTGATTTTGACGCGGGGAGATACTATAATTATTTTCTAATTATGATATGACTGTTTCTGATAGATTGCGAGGATTAGCTATGGACAAAGCAAAAAAGAACACCGTCATCCATGCGGCGGCTGACCGCATGGCGGCGAACTACAAGAGCTCTCAGATCCCCATGTACGGCGATGCGCTGCGCATGCCCAACCGTAATGCGGTCATCGAGATCATCCGCGACTGTCAGAAGCTCATTTTCCCTGTTTACTACGGCGACCGCGACCTCTTGAAGCTGCCGCCGGAGCAATACAGCGCGCTTTTGATGGAGCACATCCACGAAAAGCTGACGCGCCAGATCACGCTGACGATGCCGGAGTGCGACGAGAACTGCGAAGTGGCCTATGCGATCAGCACGGCATTCATCGAGCGCATCCCTGCCATTCAGGAGTTGCTGCTCAAGGACCTGTCGGCGAACTTTGAGGGCGATCCTGCGGCTTACAGCAAGGAGGAGGTCCTGCTCTCGTACCCCGGCATGTTCGCCATCTTCATCTACCGCATCGCACACGAGCTGTATGAGAACAAGGTCGCGATGATCCCGCGCATGATGTCGGAATACGCGCACTCGCAGACCGGTATCGACATCAACCCCGGCGCGAAGATCGGCGAATACTTCTTCATCGACCACGGTACGGGCGTCGTCGTCGGCGAGACGACGATCATCGGCGACAACGTCAAGCTCTATCAGGGCGCGACGCTCGGCGCGCTCTCGCCCGCGGGTATGGCGACGAACCCGAATGTGCGCCGCCACCCGAAGGTCGGCAACAACGTCGTCATCTACGCAAACTCCACGCTGCTCGGCGGTGCGACGGAGATTGGCGACAATGTCGTCGTCGGTGGCAACGCGTTTCTGACCTCGTCGGTCGCGCCCAACACGGTCGTGAGCGTCAAAAATCCGGAGATGACGTTCCGCGGCAAGCACCACAGGGGATGATCCTGACGGAGGGGGCGCGCGTCCGCCTGCGGATGATGCGGCGGGGGGACGCGAACGAATTATACGCCCTGCTCTCGGATGAAGCGGTGATGCGCTGGCTGGAGCCGCCGTTTAACCGCGCGCAGGCCGAGCGCTTTTTGGAGCAGGCGGGACTTTCCGATCCGCCGCTCATCTATGCCGCGGAGAATATGGAGGGAGAATTCCTCGGGTACGCCATCTTCCACAACTATGACGAGTACAGCCGGGAGCTCGGCTGGGTGCTCAAGCCTGCCTTTTGGCACAAGGGCTATGCGGACGAAATGACGGCTCTTCTGACCGCGCTTGCGCGGCGGGAGGGGAAGAATGCCGTGATCGAATGCGTCCCCGAACAGACGGCGAGCGCGCACATCGCGCGCAGGCACGGCTTTTCGTATGAGGGCCGCGCGGACAGCTGTGACGTTTACCGCCTGCGCTGTGAAAAATAAGAAAGAGGGCGCTTCCCAAGCTGGGAAGCGCCCTCTTTGTGCTGCTGTTTTGCTTTGCGCCGATGGATAGTGGATGGAAAGTGGCAGAAGAGCGCACAAAAGCCGGCGGGGAGGAGGACCTGCCGGCTTTTGTGCTACATTGAGAAAAAGAGAAAAAGAATGGTGACAAATTAAAATATGCTTTACAGCAGCATGACGCCCGCATCCTCGCAGGTCTTGCGCGTGGCTTCATCCCACAGGGAGACCTGTACCTCGCCGATGTGCGCGGTGCCGATGAGCAGCATGCACAGGCGGCTCTGGCCGATGCCGCCGCCCATGGTCAGGGGCAACTCGCCATTCAGCAGCATCTTGTGGAAGGGGAGCGCGCGGCGGTCGTCGCAGCCGGCGATCGTCAGCTGGGAGTCGAGGGACTTGGGGTCGACGCGGATACCCATGGAAGAGATCTCGAACGCATGGCCGAGCACTTCGTTCCAGTAGAGGATATCGCCGTTGAGCTCCCAATCGTCATAGTCGGGGGCGCGGCCGTCGTGCTTGATGCCGGACTTTAAGATCTTGCCGATCTGCATCAGGAAGACGACGCCCTTCTTCTTGCAGATCTCATCCTCGCGCTGCTTGGGTGTCAGGTCGGGATAGAGGTCTTCGAGCTCCTGCGTGGTGATGAAGAAGACCTCACTGGGGAGCTTGGTGTGCAGGGAGGGGAAAGCGACATTCAGCGCGCTGCTCGTCTCGCTGACGGCGGAGACGATATCGCGCACGGTGCGCTTGAGATAAGCGACGTTGCGGTCCTCGGCGGAGATGACCTTTTCCCAGTCCCACTGGTCCACATAGACGGAGTGGAGGTTGTCGACCTCTTCGTCGCGGCGGATGGCGTTCATGTCGGTGAACAGGCCCTTGCCGACCTTGAAGTCGTAGCGCTTGAGCGCAAGACGCTTCCACTTGGCCAGCGAATGAACGACCTGGGCATTGGTGCCGACGTCGGGAATGTCAAAGGAGACGGGACGCTCGACGCCGTTGAGGTTGTCGTTCAGACCAGAATTTTCATCCACGAACAGCGGAGCAGAAACCCGGCGGAGATTGAGGGCATTGCTCAGATTGACCTGAAAATTGCTCTTGATGAATTCGATGGCGCGCTGCATTTCATAGACAGACAGCGGGGTGTGGTAGTCCTGCGGGATATAGACTTTGCTCATACCGGTTTCACTCCTTAAGAAAAAGTATGCGCTAATTATAATCAGGCATATTAGGAAATTCAATAGTGAAATTTTAAGTAGTTGAGCTTGCAAAATGAGAAATTTTTGTCGACATGGTCAGCAATATGGAAAAACTTAATCCTTTTGCCCGTTGCAATCTGAAAGCACGCGTGATAGACTGCATAATGAGATAAAATGCAGATAGGAGGCTCTTTTGTGAGAACACTCTTGAAAGGCGCGGACATTCTGCTGCGCAAGGAAAACGGATATGAAACGCTGCACGGCGCCTATCTCGGCGTCGATGAGGCGAAGATCGACTATATCGGTGAGGAAAAACCCGAAAAGGCCTATGACCTTGAAAAGGACATGAGCGGCAGGCTCCTTGCCCCGGGACTCATCAACTGCCACAGCCATATCGCCATGACGCTGATGCGCGGCATCGGCAGCGGACTGCCTTTGCAGGACTGGCTCTTCAAGGCCATTTTCCCGATCGAGGACAAGCTCGTGCGCGAGGATATCGCCGCAGCGAGCCGCTTTGCCCTGATCGAGATGATCGCGGGCGGCACGACGAGCTTTTCCGATATGTACTTTTTCCCCGAGGAGACCGTCTGGGCGGTCGAAGAGGCGGGGATCAAGGCGAACCTGAACCGCTGTGTGCAGTGCTTTGACGAAAACCAGACCGTGGAGCAGAACACGCAGATCCCTGAATCGCTCGCGCTTTTTGAAAAGTACCACGGCGCGGCGGACGGGCGCATTCACATTGACTTTTCCATCCACGCGGAGTATACCTGCAAGAGCCATATCGTCAAGGCATACAGTGACCTCTGCCGCGAAAAGGGCGGGCGCATGCACATCCACCTCGCCGAGACCGCGCGTGAGCAGCGCGAGTGCATCGAGCGCTACGGCAAAACGCCGACGGAGTGGTTCGAATCGCTCGGCACGTTCGATTCACCTACGGCGGCGGCGCACTGCGTCGCCGTGACGGAGCGCGACATGGACATTCTGAAGGCCCACGGCGTCAGCGTCATCCACAACCCGACGTCGAACTTAAAGCTCGGCAGCGGCTTTGCCCCCATCCGCCAGATGATGGACAAGGGCATCAACGTGACGCTCGGCACCGACGGCACGGCCAGCAACAACAATTTAAATATGTTCGAGGAGATGCACCTCGCTGAGATCATGCACGACGGCTATCACAACGACCCGACGCTGATCTCCACGCAGGAGGTGCTCGATATGGCGACGGTCAACGGCGCGAAATTGCAGGGCCGCGACGACACCGGCGTGCTGGCCGTCGGCAAAAAGGCCGACATCATTGCGCTTGATTTAAGCAAGCCCCACCTTTACCCCAATTTCGACACGCCCGCGCTCCTGACCTGCTCGGCGCAGGCGGGCGACGTGTGCATGACGATGGTGGACGGCAAGATCCTGTACGAAAACGGTGAATTTAAGACGCTGGACGAGAACAAGGTGCGCGCCGACATGGAGCGTGCCGTTGAGCGCCTTTATAGAAAGTGAGAGAAAAGAAACATGGAGAGAGCGGATAAAGACCTCGCCTTTTTGCTGCGCTACGAGAATGTTGCGTGGTTTGAAGACGGCGAGGTGCGCATCTTGGACCGGCGCATTTACCCCGCAAAGGTCGAATTTGTCACCTGCCGCACACATCAGGAAGTCGCGCAGGCCATCACCGACATGGTGACGCAGAGCGCGGGCCCCTACACGGCGGCGCCGATGGGCATGGCGCTCGCGGCGTGGGAATGCCGCGGCAAATCGGCGGACGAGCAGATGGAATACCTCAAGAAAGCGGCTTACACCATTTCCCACGCGCGCCCCACGACGCAAAAGCGCATGACGCTTCTGTGCGACATCTGCCTGAAAGAGGCCGAGCGCGCGCTTTCAGCGGGGGAGAATGTGGCCGAGGCCATCAAGAATAAGACCATCGAGCTCAACAACGTGCGCTATAACAGAATGGCGAAGATCGGCTCGTACTTAGTCGATATGTTCCCCGACAACGGAACGGTGATGACGCACTGCTTCGCCGAGACCATCGTCGGCACGATGCTTCGTGAGTGCCGCAGCCGCGGCAAAAACATCCGGCTGTTCTGCCCCGAAACGCGCCCGTATTTTCAGGGCGCGCGCCTGACGGCGTCCGTCTGCCACGACATGGGCTTTGACGTGACGGTCATCTCCGACAATATGCCGGCGTTCGTCATGCAGAACGAAAAGGTCGACGTTTTCACCACCGCGGCGGACGCCATCTGCTGCGACGGCCACGTCGTCAATAAGGTCGGCACGTTCCAGAACGCCATCGTCGCCAAGTACATGGGCATCCCGTACTTCGTCACCGGCGCGCCCGATCAGGGACATGAGACGGTGGACAGCATTCACATCGAAATGCGCGACCCGAATTTCACGCTCCAAGCCATGGGCGTGCGCACGGCGATGGAGGGTGTGAAGGGCTATTATCCCGCCTTCGATATCACGCCGCCGCATCTCGTCTCGGGCGTCGTGACCGACCTTGGTATCTACTCTCCCTACGATCTGCACCGCTATTTTACGGACGGCAGCATCGGCAAGGACAATCTGGTGATCTAAATGGAACAAAATCTGGACATTCTTCGTCAGGAGATCGTGGACAAATCGCTTGAGGCGTTCCGCGAGGGCCTGTTTTCCGGCACGAGCGGCAACATGAGCTGCCGCGTCGCGCCCGACGAAATGCTCATCACGCCGACGTCCGTGCGCTATGACGTATTGCGTGCGCAGGACATCGTGCGCATGAAGCTCGACGGCACGGTGCTCGAGGGGGGATTGCAGCCCTCGAGCGAGTGGCGCATGCACGCGGCGGTCTACAAGGCGTATGGCGAGACGAACGCCGTTTTCCACACGCACTCACCCTATGCCACGGCGTTTGCCGTCGTGCGGAAGAGCATCCCCGCGGTATTGATCGAATCGTGCATCTTTTTGGGCGGCGACATCCGCTGCGCGGCCTATGCCGCGCCGGGGACCGAGAGTGTCGGCACGAACGCCATCCCCGTGCTCAGGGACCGCGGCGGCTGCACGCTTGCCAATCACGGCGTGCTCGCCGTGGGGAAGGACCTTGCGCAGGCATATCTGCGCGCGGAATACATCGAAGATGTCGCCAAGGTCTACACCTTTTCCAAGGTCCTCGGCACGCCGGTGGAGATTGCCTCTCTTTAACGAGAAAAACAGTGCGGAGAATGCACAAGGAGAACACAAATGAAAAGCATACTGAAAAGAAACCGCGTTCTGGCCGTCATTGCACTGATCGGCCTGCTCGCTTCGCTCGTGCCGCTCATTTCGCGTGTGCAGGCGGAGGAGAGCAACAAGTATTACGACATCGTCCTCGACTACAACAGCATGCGCTCGATGGCGCGCCAATCCTCGCAGTCAGAGGACGAGTGGATCGATCTCTTCAAGTCGCTCGGCGTCGACAAGGTCGCGCTCAGCGAGGCGAGCGCCCTCAACCTGCACGATAACGCGGCCATCCCCGTCCACGCGATGACCGTGAAAAAGGCGGCGGAGAGCTACGGATGGGAAGATCAGTACCCCGCCGAGGTCGCGCAATGGCTGCGTGAGAGCACCGATGTGAGCGACGCGATCATCTGGACGGAGACCACCGCGAGCTATGAGTGGATCCTGAACGCTTTCGAGGCCCGTTTTGAGGACTTTGAGGCCAAGACGTATCTGGAGGGCGAGCACGGCTTCATCTTCATCCAGCAGCAGAAAAACGGCATGAAGGGCGAAAAGCTGCTCGACCTGCGCCTCGGCATCTGGCCGGACACGGTGGAGCTGTTTGAGCGCCACGGCTACCAGATCATCCCGCGCTCTGTGACAGAAAAGAACATGAACGGCACGAAATTTGCCGAGGCCTATATCGAAGTGCTCAAGCACTTCAACGCGCCGTACTTTATGAACAACGGCGACGAGCTCGTCGGCTATGAGGATGACGAGAGCCTGGAGCTTCTGACGCAGTATCTCAACGAGAGCGGCGCGAGCGTCGCCATGATGGAGCAGAACGATCAGAGCCAGAACCTTGTCTGGCCCGGCGTTGAAGAACTGCTCGACAACACGGGCTATCGCGGTGTGCGCGTGTTCAATGAGTGGGCCTACATCCAGAACCGCTATCAGTATTGCGGCTATGAGGGCCCAGAAGAGATCACGAACACGTTCTTCCGTGCCATCGCCGAGCGCAACTGCAAGATCATCTTCCTCAAGATGATCTTAGAGCCGGATACCGATGTCAGCTGGGACGCCGACGAGAAGGAGTGGGTCTACATCACCGACCCTGCCGACTATGAGCAGATGCTCACGGATCTCGACGCGCGCTTGAAGCCCCTCAGCTACACGCACGCGACCGTGCCCGCGATGGAGCTGAAAGCGCCGTCCATGGCGCTCAAGGTGCTGCAGGGCATCGGCACGGCGGCGCTCATCGTGATCCTGCTTGATCTATTCTTCTTTATCGGCAAGCGCTGGCGCACGATCCTGTTTGCCGTCGGCGCGCTCGGCCTTGCCGGCCTCGCGGTGCTGAAGCCCTCGATGTTCCGACTGATCCTTTCGATGTCCGGCGGTATCGTGATGCCGTCGATTGCCGCTGTCGGTCTGTGCCGCGTACTGCTCGAAAAGAGACGCAGCGAGCCGCAGATCAAGTTCGGCAAGCTGCTTGGCTTTACGCTTGGCACAGCCATCGTGACCATTCTGACGGCGTTCTGCGGGTCGCTGCTCGCGTCGTCTGCGCTCTCGCAGCTCTCGTATATTCTCGAGATCGACCTGTACCGCGGCGTCAAGATCATGCAGCTCATCCCCATCGCGCTTTTCATGCTTGCCTACCTTCTGGTCTACGCCTATGAGGAGACCGGTGCGCGCGAGGCCGTCCTCGCCCACGCAGGACAGCGCGGGGAGAAAAACCGCGTCAAGCGATTCAACGCCTATTTCGGCGAGCTGATGCAGACGCCGATGAAACTCGGCTGGTTCCTCGCGATCGTCGTCATCGCGGTGGCGGCGGTGTTCATGCTGCTGGTGTTCGCCTACTATATGTACCGCACCGGCAACTCGACCACGACGTCGGCAAGGGAGCTTGCGTTCCGCAACTTCCTGGAAAATACGCTCATTGCCCGCCCGCGCACGAAGGAAATGATCGTCGGCTGGCCGATGCTGATGCTTTTCATCTGGTCGCTGCGCCGCAGAATGAAGTTCCTGCCGATGATCTTCGGCACGGGCATGACCATCGGTCTTGTCAGCGTGGTCAACACGTTCCTGCACATCCGCACGCCGTTTTTGCTGAGCCTGCTGCGCACCGGCTGGGGCATCCTCTTTGGACTTCTCATCGGCACAGCCGTGGTCATTGTGGCGGAGCTCATTTACCGCCTTGTGCGCAGGATCTGCGGGGTGACGAATGGTTAACATTCTGATCTCGGGCTATTACGGCTTCGACAACATCGGCGACGAGTCCATCCTGCGCACGCTCGTCTCGTCGCTGCGCGAGCACATTCCCGACTGCTCGCTCACAGTGCTCTCGCACAATCCCGCCTCCACGCGCGAAAAATACGGCGTCGAGGCGGTGGACCGCATGTCGCCGATGGCGATTTTACGCGTGGTGAAAAAGTGCGACATGCTCATTTCCGGCGGCGGCAGCCTTTTGCAGGATGTGACGAGCAGCAAGAGCTTACACTATTACCTCTCCATCATCCGCTGCGCGGAATTCTTCCATAAAAAGGTCTTCATCTATTCCCAGGGCATCGGCCCCATCGACCGCCCCGGCAACCGCCGCGCCGCGGCGGCGGCGCTCAAGCGGGCGGACGGTATCGTCGTGCGCGACGAGCGGTCTGCGGCGCTTTTGGAGGAAATCGGCATCGCGCGCGACAAGGTCGTCATCACGGCGGACCCCGTCATCCGCATGAAAAAGCCCGACGGCGATGTCGGCGCGGAGGTCCTGCGAAAGGCAGGTGTCTCGCTGGATGGCCGTCTAACTGTCGGCTGGGCCATCCGTGAGCGGGACACAGACAGCCGCTTTGTCAAAGAGCTTTTGCGCTCCATCCAGATGATGAAGGACAAGTACAACGCGCAGTCCGTGCTCATCCCGTTCCACTATGAAGAGGACGGCGAGGTCTGCCGCCACATCGCGGCGCAGCTTCCGGACGACACGGCGGTGTGCCTGAATGAAAAGTACCTCTCCGAGGATATGCTCTCCATCATCGGCAACATGGACCTGCTCGTCGGCGTGCGCCTGCATTCGCTCATCTATGCCGCCATCATGGGCGTGCCGCTCATCGGCATTTCGTATGACCCCAAGTGCACGGCGTTTTTAAACTCCGTGGGGCTCGACAAGCTGAGCACGAAGGAGAACTTCACGGCGGAGCTCTTTATGCCCGAGGCCGAGCGTGTGCTCGAAACGGGCAAGGAGCAGGTGCAGTGCGTCGGATCGCATATGGCCAAGCTTTCGCGCAAGCTCGACACGAACGAGAAAATGATCTGCGCGATCATGGAGAAATCGAGGAAACATACCATGCAAGACCCTCAAAACAATACGGAAAAGAAGGATAAATCGGGCGTCCGCACGGCGGGCGCGATCAGCTTCGTCTTTCTGCTGACGCTGTTCGCCAAGCTCCTCGGCGTGGTGCGCGAGATGATGCAGGCCAACATCTTCGGCACCGGCATCGACGCGGACCTCTACACCGCGTCGTATAACTCGACGCTCTATCTTTTCACGACGATGTGCTACGCGCTGTGCATCGCGGCGGTGCCGATTTTGACGAAGGAATTTGCTGCCGACCGCAAGCGCGGCGAGAAAGCGGCCAACAACCTGTTGACCATCACGCTGCTCGGCTCGCTCGCGGCGGTCGTTTTGTGGCAGATATTTGCCTCGACGCCGCTCGTCGGCACGATCTGGGACCTTGACGCAGCCGAGCTGCCGCGCCTTGCGAGCTATATCCGCATCATGGCCTGCGCGCTGCCGGTTGTGGCGGCGGCGTATCTGAACGTCGCCATCTTTCAGGCGACCGACCACTATGAATTGCAGGGCAGCATGAGCATCCCGTACAATGCGTTCCTTGCGATCTTCCTTGTGACGCTGGGCGCAAAGTGGGGCATCAAGGGCGTCGTCATCGCGAGCTCATGCGCGTGGCTCTTGCAGCTTGCCATGAGCATCCCGTATGCGAAAAAGGAACATTATGTCTACCGGCCGATGCTCGACCGCAAGGCGGACTACGTCGGCACCTACTTCAAGACCGCGCTCGTCACGGTGCTGACGACGTCGATCTTCCTGTTCTGCTACCTCATCGACACGGCGACCGCCACGGCGCTCAACGACAGCGCCGTCAGCGCGTTCTACTATGCCGATAAGCTCTTCACCCCGCTTACGACGAGCGTGCTCTACAGCATCAGCGCGGTCATGTTCCCGCGCTTTAACCGCGAGTTTACGAAGGAGGACTCGAAGGGCTATCTTGGCTACATCTGGAACGTGACGGAAAACACGCTGCTTTTCATCCTGCCGGTCTGCGCGATGATGTGCGCGTTCGGCACGGATATCATCCGCGTCATCTTTGAAAGCGGCAGCTTCACCGCTGAGTCGACCGAGATGACGGGCAGCATCTTCGCCCGCTACGCGCTCGGCATGAGCGCCTTCGCCGTGCTCGACCTTTTGAACAAGGCCTACTACGCGATGAAAAAGACGCTGGTGCCGCTGCTCATCAACCTCGGCGTTCTGGTGCTGAATCTCATTTTGAACCGCGTGTTCTACACCGATACCGGCGTCGCGCTGGCAACTTCGCTTGCGCTGACGATCGGCGCGATCGCGATGACGATCCAGCTCTTCCACGGGACGAAGATCGTGCGCCTGGTGCCGCTCTTCAAGGGCCTTGCCGCCACGGCAGCGATGGCGGTCGTGCTCTACGGCGGGCGTTCGCTTCTTGTCGCGGCGGATGACAGCAAGCTGATGCTCGTCGTCAAGTGCGGCCTGACGGGCGTTGTGGGGTGCGTTGTTTATGTGCTGGTCAGCATGATTTTGAAGCAGAATATCATTGCTGATACGATTAAGAAGTTCAAAAAGTGATACTTTTTGGGATTTATCTCCACACCGTGTGGGGACGCGGCAAAGGGGGCCATTCCCTCACGTGAGAGAATGGCCCCCTTACCCCCCAAGAGAACGCGAGGGGAGTTCCCCTCGACCCCCGACATTGGCAGTTTGTAGCTTGAATGACTGCACGCGCTGCGCAATGTAAGTGCGGTGTACATGGCTTCGCCATGAATCC
>NZ_JPJG01000027.1 GCF_000765235.1 Oscillibacter sp. ER4
ATCGTTTGTTTGGTACTCCTTTTGGCATAGCAAAACACCCCACTTCTTAGATAGTATATCATACTGTCTAACAAATGGGGTGCAGTTCAAAACGGCTGCTTTTTTAGATTTTTCGTTTACTTGATGCCCTTGATGCGGATAAGGTCCTTCAAAAGCTCGACCGTGCCATCGATGCCGAGCAGGCTCGAATCGATGCAGAGGTCATAGCTCTTGGCATCGCCCCAGTCCTTGGCGGAATAGTAGTTATAGTAGGAAGCGCGGGACTTATCCATCTTCTTGATGCGGTCTTTCGCCTCGTTCTCGCTGATGCCGTTGCGGGCGGCAACGCGCTTGATGCGGTTTTCGAGCGGAGCCGTGATGAAGAGATTGATGACGTCGTCGCGATCCTTGAGCGCGTAGTCCGCGCAGCGGCCGATCAGGACGCAGGGGCCCTTGTCGGCGAGCTTTTTGATCGTGTCGTAGGTCGCCAGGTACACCTGCTGTTCGATGGAGCCCTTGGGCGTCACATGGTTCATCGAGAAGGAATAGGGGTCCATCGCGATGGAATAGAGAAAGCTCTTCGGGCGTTCGTCAAAGGAACGGAACAGCTCTTCGCAAAGTCCGCTCTCCTCTGCCGCCTCCTTGAGCAGCATGTCGTCGTAATAGGCGATGCCGAGCTGCTTGGCAAGCATCGTGCCGATCTCGCGTCCGCCGCTACCGTATTGTCTGCCAACCGTAATGACCATAAAGATTCCTCCTTTTCCGCGCCTTGAAACAAAATCGGTGCTATTTGGATTATAGCACCGATTTCGTAAGAAGACAATATTTTTTCCTGTTTCGATTTTGTAAAGGCTCGGCCTTATTCCGGAAGCGGCAGGCCGAGGCGGCGATACATCGTCTTTTTCACCGCGCGAAGAATATTTTCATAGCCCGTGCAGCGGCACAGATGGCCGGAGAGGAGCTTTCTGAGCTCGTCATCGGTGTAGAGGCGGTTCGTCTCCAAGATCTCGACCGCAGTCATGATGAAGCCCGGCGTGCAGAAGCCGCACTGGACAGCGGTCTCTTCAATGAACGCCTGCTGAATGTCGCTCAGCTCGCCGTCGGGCCCCATCAGGCTTTCGAGCGTGCGGATGTGCTTGCCGTCCGCCCAGACGGCGAGGTAGATGCACGAGTTGAATGCCTCGCCGTCGATGATGACGTTGCAGGCGCCGCACTCGCCGACCTCGCAGCCCTTCTTCACGGACGTCATATGGTAATCGTTTCGCAGCATATCGGTCAGCGACGCACGCACGTCGACCATTTTCTCAACGTCCTTGCCGTTTAAGTTGAATCGCACCAGCTTGTACTGACTCATTTGATGACACCTCCCGCCCGTTTGATAGACTCGATCAGGCAGCGCTTGGCCATTTCGACCGCGATGTGTTCGCGGAACGCCTTGGAGGCGCGCCAGCTGTCACGCGCGCGGATATCGTTGAGCACGGCGAGTGAGAACTCTTCCGCCGTCGTAAGTGTCAAGGGTTTATCCTTGGCAGCTGCCTCCGCGCTCGGGCAGCGCATCGGCACAGGACCGGCAACGCCGTAGGCGATGCGGGCGCGCTCAATAGTCTGCTTGTCGGGCGACAGGCGCACGTTCACGCTGCACCCGAGCGTCGCGATGTCCATCGCGTTTCTCATGGCGTACTTGATGTAGTAGCCATAGCAGTTTTCGTAGCTCGCCTTTGGGATGAGGATGGCGGTCTGGATCTCGCCATCCTCCACGCGGATGTCGACCTGACCGGCCTTGATGTAAAAGTCTTTGATGGGCAGGCGGCGGATGCCGTCCTTCCCCGTCAGCTCCACGATGGCCTCCCACGCATGCAGTGTGGAGGCGGAGTCCGCGCTCGTCACGCCGTTGCAGGTGTTGCCGCCGATGGTGCCGATGTTTCGGATCTGCGGGCCGCCGACCATGTCGACCGCCTCGCCGAGAACATTGATGTACTTCTGGATGATGGGGTCGCGCGTGATGTGCGAGAAACTCGAGAGCGAGCCGATGCGGATGTTTTCCTCCTCGTCGATGCTCACGCCGCGCAGCTCGTCGAGGCCGTAGATCGAGATGAGCTCCTTTCCAGCGCGTTTGCCCTCGCGCATCTGCACGAGCACGTCGCTGCCGCCGGCGATGATCTGCGCCTCGGGATGCTCCAAGCGGAGGGCGACGGCGTTTTCGACGCTTTCTGCCTCATAGAGTGCTTTCATGTCATACATGGCTCACTTCTCCTCCTTCCAGCTGTCGTGGATGAGCCCCGCCTTGCTGAACTCGGCGTACAGAACGTGCGGGGTGATGGGAACGGTGTCGATGGCGACGCCGGTGGCGTTGTAGATGGCGTTGCGGATGGCGGGCGCGCCCGAGCACGCGGGCGGTTCGCCGAGCGCCTTCGTGCCGAACGGCGACGTCGGCTCGGGATTTTCGATAAACTGCGCCTCGAGATGCGGGTGGTCCATGAACGTCGAGAGCTTGTAGTCGAGAAGATTATTGTTGAGGGGCTTACCCGTCTTTTCGTCGAAGAGGAGCTGCTCGCTCAGACCGAAGCCGATGGCCATGGACATGCCGCCGTGGACCTGCGCCTCGGCAAGCGCGGGGTTGATGAGCTTGCCGCAGTCGTGGACGTTGATGATCTTCTTGAGCGTCACCTTGCACATCGGGATATCCACCTCGACGTCGGCAAAGGTGCAGCCAAACGAATAGGCGTTGTTGCGGATGGTGTAGGTCGACTCGGCGGTGATGTGCTCGGAGTCCGCGGCGTTGTACTGCGCGGTCATCGCAAGGTCTTTCAGTGACATGAGCACCATGCCGTCGCCTTTGCGGATGATGTTGCCGTCGACGATGTCCATATTGTCGACCGCCTGACGGGTGAGCTTTGTCGCGTACTGAAGAATTTTCTGCCGCAGGAGCGTCGCCGTCTGGCGGATGGAGAAGCCCGCGACGTAGGTCTGGCGGCTCGCGTAAGCGCCGAGGCCTGTGGGCGTGATGTCCGTATCCTGACACGAGACGACGCGCACGTCGTGATAGCTCTTGAGGCCGACGGCCTCGGCCGTCATCTGCGCATAGGCCGTGTCCGCGCCCTGCCCGATCTCCGTCTCACCGCACTGCATCGTCACCGTGCCGTCGAGATTCAGGAGCATGCGGTTCGAGGACGTTTCAAGCGAGATGGGATACACCGCCGTGTTGTACCAGAAGGCCGCCACGCCGATGCCGCGGCGGACGGGGCCGATGTCCTTGGCATACTCCTCGCGCTTTTTGTCGTATTCGATGTACTCCTTCCCCTTTTCCAGACATTCGCGGAAGGAATCGTAGTAGTTCGTGTTACCTGAGAAGCCGTCGTGGAAGCCCTTGGGCATGATGTACTTCATGCGGTATTCGAGCGGCTCCATGCCAACGGCCTTCGCGCACTCGTCGATGTTCGCGTCGTCCGCGAACGACGCCTGCGGCATGCCGTAGCCGCGCATCGCGCCCGCGGCGGGGCGGTTGGTGTACACGGTGTAAGCGTCGCCCTCGAAATTGTCGCAGGGATAGATCTGCGGGAACGAGCCCATGGCCTTGGCGACGATCGAATGGCCGTGCGAGGCATACGCGCCCTGATTGGAGAAGCACTCGACCTTGCGCGCGGCAATCGAGCCGTCCTTATGGAGCCACGTGATGATATGGAAGCGGATCGAGTGGCGCACACGGTTACTGACGAATGTCTCTTCACGCGAGCAGTCGATGCGCACGCATTTTCCGTGCACCTGCGTAGAGCACCACGCGCACAGCGGCTCATAGAGCGCATCCTGCTTGTTGCCAAAGCCTCCGCCGATGTAGGGCTTGATGACGCGGATATCCGCCCACGGACGCCCGAGCGCCTGACCGACGATGCGGCGGATGATGTGCGGGATCTGCGTGGAGGACACGACGACGATGCGGCCATTTTCCTCGTAAGCGTAGCAGCCATGGTTTTCAATGTGGCTGTGCTGCACGGTGGGGGTGTTGTACCAGCCCTCGACCTTGATGAGGCCGGGCTCTTTGATCGCCTGCTGATAATTGCCCTTGCGGATATCGGTGTGCTTCAGGATATTCCCCGGAAAATTTTCGTGGATGCAGGGCGCGTCGGGCTCCATGGCCTTCTGCACGTCGAGCACAAACGGGAGTTCCTCATATTCGACCTTCAGCGCGCGCACGCCCTGCATGGCCGAGACCTCATCCTCCGCAATGACGACCGCAACGTCGTCGCCGTAGTAACGCACATGGCGGTTCAAAAGATTGCGGTCGGCCACGTCCTGATGCCCCGGGTCCATCGACCAGGGATGGCCCGCCGTCGGGAAGCAGTGCTCCGGCACGTCGAAGCAGGTCAGCACCTTCACAACGCCGGAGATGGCCTCCGCCGCGGACTTGTCGACTGATTTGACAAATCCGTGCGCGATGGTGGAATGCTTGATGCGCGCATAGAGCGCACCGGCCGGCATCCGATCCTCATAGTATTTCGTGCGTCCGGTGACCTTGTCGAACGCATCGACGCGGATCTCGCTTTTTCCTACCTTGCTCATCTGTCTACCTCCTGTTCCGAGCAGCCGCTTTGTCGGTTTTGCTCGAAATCTGCAACTCCTTTGCTATTATTTTAGCACATTTCGCACAGCGTGTACAGTGCTGCATGCGTGATATAATACAAATGATCGCGGATGTACCATTTTGTCCGCTTTTTTCTGCCGATTGGTGAAAAAGAAACGAATGACTGGTGATTTTAGATGGATAACACGTTGAAAATAGGATGCGTGGTCATGGCGGCGGGCAATGCCGCGCGCTTTGGCGAGAACAAGCTCGCCGCGATGGTAAACGGAAAACCGCTTATCGAGCATGCGCTTGAGGCGATCCCGCGGGAGAGCTTTTCCCGCGTGCTGGTCGTAACGCAGCACAAAAACGTGGAAGCGGCCGCCAAAAATTTTGGCTTTGAAACGCTGCGGAACGAACATCCCGAGCGCGGCCAGAGCGAGACGATCCGCCTCGGCACGGCGGCGCTGTCAGACTGTGACGCGCTCTGCTTCATGGTGGCCGACCAGCCGATGCTCAAGCGCAAGACCGTCGCGCAGGAGCTTGAGTTCTTCTGCGCGCACAGCAAAAACATCGTCGGATTGGGACACAACGGCGTGCGGGGCAACCCCTGCCTCTTCCCTGCCCGCTTCTTTCCTGAGCTTTTATCGCTTGAGGGCGATGTCGGCGGCAGCGCGGTCATCAAGAGGCATTTAGATGATCTGCTGCTCTTTGAAGTGCCGGAGACGGAGCTTTGCGACGTTGACACGAAGGAAGCGCTCGAAGCGCTCAAGAAACGCTGATCTCGCCGCGGAGATTCTCCTCCATTGTCTGCTTGATCTTCTCCTTGTCGTAGCCGCAGGAGAAGAGATAGTACAGCTTGGCGACGGCGGCCTCGGTCGTCATGTCAAGTCCGCTGACCGCGCCCGCCTTTTTGAGCGCGCTGGACGTTTCGTAGGTGCCGAGCGACACCGCGCCCTGCGGACACTGCGAGCAGACCGTGAGCACCGTGCCGTTCTGAAACGCCTTGCGGATGATGGGCAGCAGCGCGTTCCCGTCGCCGGGGATGTTGCCCGCGCCGAACGTCTCGATGACGATACCGCGGAGCTTTTCGGTCATAATGGCCTCGAACAGCGAAAACTGAATGCCCGGAAATACCTTGATGACGCCGATGGGAATATTATCAAGCGTCTGGAGCTTGAGCCCGCCTTCCTGCCGCGGCAGGAGGGCGGCTTCGTTATATTTGATGGAAATGCCCGCCTCGGCAAGGCTCGGGTAGTTGGGCGAAACGAAAGCGATGAGTCCGTCGGCGGAGTATTTTGTCGCGCGGTTGCCGCGCAGCAGCTTTCCGCCGAAGTACAGGCACGTCTCACGCACGATGCCTTCCCCCGCAATCAGCAGCGCGGTGATGAGGTTGTCGCGCCCGTCGCTGCGAATTTCGCACAGCGGGATCTGCGAGCCCGTGAGCACCACGGGCTTGTCGAGCCCATCGAGCATGAACGACAGTGCCGAAGCCGTGTAGGCCATCGTGTCCGTGCCGTGCAGGACGACGAAGCCGTCGTAATCGTCATATTTCTGCGCGATCAGCTCTGCGATGCAGTTCCATTCGCGCACGGTCATGTTGGATGAATCCAGCAGCGGCGAGAGCTCGTAGAATTCCCACTCCGGCATCTCCGGCGCGCGGAGGTCGGGGATGGCGTCGAGCGCGGCGCGGAAGTAGCCCGCGCGCGGCGCGTAGCCGTTTTCCGTGCGCGTCATACCGATGGTGCCGCCGGTATAGATGATGAGAACTCGTTTCATAGCTCTCTCCTGATTGTATTACTTTTTGTACGGCGTATGGTCGAGCGGCAGGCTGCGGCGGCGCTCGCCGTCGTAGCGGTAATACGCCTGCGCGATGGCCGGTGCCGTGGGGATGGACGTGATCTCACCGATACCGATGGCGCCGTTGGCGAGGTTTAATCCCGGCTTGTCGATGACGATCGCCTTGATCTCGGGGATCTGATGCGAGCGGAACAGGCCGAGCGTGCCGTATTTTGCCGTGGGCTTGCCGTGGTCGAGCGGGTACTGCTCTGTCAAGGCGTAGCCCATGCTCATCACGACGCCGCCCTCGATCTGCCCTTCGCAGGACAGCGGGTTGATGGCCTTGCCGACATCGTGCGCGGCGACCATCTTTTTAATTTTGCCCGTCTCCTTGTCGAGAATGCACATCTGCGTTGCGTAGCCATAGGCGACATGGCTGACGGGGTTCGGCACATTTGCGCCGAGCGGGTTCGTCTTGGCGTAGTATTCGCCGTAAAACTCCTGCCCCTTCAAATCGCTCAGCGAGCGGTACTCCATCGCGTCGCGCAGCAGCAGGCATGCGCGGCGGCAGGCCTCGCCGGTGACGAGCGTCTGGCGCGAGCCGGAGGTATCGCCGCTGTCAGGCGTTATGAACGTGCTGTTGCCGTCGTAGACGACCTGATCGCGCGTGAGCTTTGCGTTTGTCACGACGAGCTGCACCAGCACCGTGCCGAGACCCTGACCGATGCAGGACGCGCCCGCGCGGATATGGACCTTGCCGTCCTCGCCGATGACGAGCTTGCAGCGCCCATAGTCGGGAAGACCGACGCCGACGCCCGCGTTTTTCATCGCGCAGGCAAGGCCGACCGGCTCGCCGTTTTTGACCGCTTCGTCATAGTAGGGCTTGATGGCCTCGAGCGTTTCGACAAGGCCCGTTTCGGGGCCGACGATCTGGCCGTTCGGCAGCACCTCGCCCGGGCGGATGGCGTTGCGGTAGCGAATTTCCCACGGGGAGATGCCGACAAGGTCGGCCATCTCGTTGAGTAGCGTTTCAGTCGCAAAGCAGGTCTGCGTCACGCCGAAGCCGCGGAACGCGCCCGCGGGCGGATTGTTCGTATAGTAGGCGTGGCCCTCGATCTCAAAATTCTCGTAGTGATACGGACCCGCGGCGTGCGTACACGCGCGCTCAAGCACGGGGCCGCCGAGTGAGGCAAAGCCGCCCGTGTCGGACACGACGCTCGCCTTTACGCCCTGAATGATACCGTTTTCGTCGCAGCCCATCGTGAAATCCATCCACATCGGGTGGCGCTTAGGGTGGACGAGCAGCGATTCCTGCCGCGTGAGCTTCACCTTGACCGGCACGCGCGCGATGTATGCGATCAGCGCCGCATGGTGCTGCACGGACATGTCCTCTTTCCCTCCGAAGCCGCCGCCGACAAGCATATTTTCGACCTGGCAGTGGGCAAAGTCGACGCCAAGCATCGCCGAGCACTCGTGCTGGGTGGTGTGCGCGCTCTGGTCGGTCGTGAGCAGCTTCACGCCGCCGTTTTCAAGCGGAAGCGCGACGCAGCACTCGGGTTCCAAAAAGGCGTGCTCCGTCCACGGGGTCTGAAACTTTTCATGTAAGACGTATTTGGAATGTTTGATGGCCTCGTCTGCGTTGCCGCGCACAACGTGGCGGTGCGCCTGCAAATTGCCGCGGTTGCCCATGATGACCTCGGGCGCACCGGGGGCGGACGCCTCCTCAGGCCCGTAGACCGCGGGAAGCTCTTCGTAAACGACACGTACAAGCTTTTTTGCCTGCTCGAGTGTTTCTAAGTCGCGCGCACAGACAAGCGCCACCGCGTCGCCGAGATACTGCGTGATTTCCCCCTCGCCGATGAGCGTCGGCTGGTCCTTCTGGATGTGGCCGACGTTTTGCTGACCCGGAATATCCTTTGCCGTCAGCACGCAGACGACGCCGGGGAGCTCTTCCGCTTCTTTCGTGCGGATATAGAGCACGCGGGCGCGCGGGTACTGGCTGCGCACCGCGCCGCCATAGCACATGCCGTCAACATAGATGTCGTCGGGGTACTTGCCATAGCCCTGTACCTTCTCGGCGACGTCGATACGGTGCACGCGCGAGCCGACCTGAAAGTCTTCCTTCTTTTCGGGAATTTTCCCCTCGCGTAAAATCTTCGCCGCAAGCAGGATGCCGTCGATGATCTTGACATAGCCCGTGCAGCGGCAGATATTGTTGCGGATGGCAAAGGCCGCCTCTTCGCGTGTCGGGTCGGGGTTCTGGTCGATGAGCCCCTTGGCCGAGATGACCATGCCCGGGATGCAGAAGCCGCACTGCACGGCTCCGGCCTCGCCGAAGGCGTAGGTAAAGGCCTCTTTTTCAAAGGCGGAAAGGCCCTCGACCGTGACGATATGTTTCCCCTCCAGCTTGTCTGTCTGAGGGATGCAGGCTTTCGTCGGCTTGCCGTCGATGAGGACATGGCACGTGCCGCACGCACCCTCACTGCACCCGTCCTTGACGCTGGTCAGATGCAGCTCGTCGCGAAGATAGCGGATAAGTTTTTGATTTTTCTCCACCGTGACCGGTGTACCGTTGACAACGAATGCAGCCATTTCAGATCTCCTGTTCACGAGAAAATCACAAATATCACAATTATTTTGGTTGCCTAACTAATTTTATTGTAGCACAAGCACAACAAAGACGCAACACAAATTCTAAATTCCGATATTCTATTTTCGGAATCACGCTTTTTGCCTCAAATCCTTGACAAATTTCTCCTGATGGGCTAAGATGTCGCCGTACCTGCAAGGGGCGCTGGCGCAAGCCGGCTGTGATGCGGCGTATCGCCGTCGCTGTCCCTCAGACCTGATCCGGGTAATGCCGGCGTAGGAATGCAAAGATGATCTTGCCTGAGCTTTGCACCGTGACGTCGACGCCGCGGTGCTTTTTTGTGCCGCGGCGCGGACAGGGATCATATTTTTAGGAGGAATCCCTTATGAGCAACACATCCACCCATTCCACCACCCGCCGCCTGACCGAGGGCGGCATCTGCATCGCGCTCGCCCTTGTGCTGAGCTATCTCAAAATCCCCATCGGTCTGTCGTTCGGCGGCTTCGGCGGCTCGATCACCCTTGTGATGGTCCCGCTCATCCTCTTCGCCGTGCGCTATGGCGCGCCCTGGGGCATCCTCGCGGGCGTCGCGTTCGGCACGCTCAAGTATTTCTTCGCCGAGGGCTTCGCCGTGAGCTGGGTGTCCATCATCTTCGACTATTCCGTCGCCTACGGCGCGGTCGGCCTTGCGGGCCTTTTCCGCGTGAAGGGCAACGACTATTCCAAGCTCCCGCTTGCCGCGTTTGTCGGCTGCCTCGGCCGCTTTGTCATCCACTTTATCTCCGGCGTGACGGTCTACGCGCAGTATATGCCCGAGGAATTCATGGGCATGACCATGACCTCTCCCGTGTTCTACTCCGTGCTGTACAACGGAACATATATGCTGCCGAACACGATCCTCGCGATCATCATCTGCGCGCTGCTGATGAAGCCCGCAGCGAAGCTGCCGAGCGCAGAGTAAAAAAATAATATGGCAGCGCGACAGCGCTGCATTTGTTCCCTGCGCCGCGCAGGGGTGCGATAATAAGGGAGGGGTATCTCTTTTTGAAAAAGAGATACCCCTCCCTTACACCCTCCCAGAGAAAATTTTCATTGCAAGCGAGCAGCTCGAAGAGGTGCGATGCTTGCCGATTGCACTTTCCTGCGCGCGGCGAAGCCGCGTTAGCATTGCTATACGATTTGGCCTACTTCTATCATCCGCTGCCGCTCTGCTCATCTTGTTTTGGTGCAGCCTAATCATCTGACAATGCATATCGTCTTGGTAGTGCGTACTGCGGCGAGCGCCAGCAAAGCCGCCTCGGCAGGCAATAGCAAATTTGTACAAGTCCAAAGTAGGCGGAAATTGCGTAAGGCTACCGAATCGCAGGCAAAGCGACAGCGAAGATAGAAGCAAACCAAGTCGTTTAGATACAACACCCGGCAGGCACCTGATTCCGCAGGCCGCGCAGCTCTTCAAGTGCCAATCTGCCAATGCAAAGCCTTTCTCTCGGGGTTCCAAAGGGGCCATTCTCTTTTGCGAAAGAGAATGGCCCCTTTGTCCCGTTCCCCTGCGGAGTGCAGGGAAAACATCGCACCCCCGCGCAGCGGGAATGTTTGTATTTACTTCTTGCGCTCCACCAACTTCTGGTATTGTTCCGAGATTTTCTTTCGGATATTTTCGATCTCGCGGCTGGATTCTTCCTGCGTGTCGAGGACGAAGTTCTTCGTGCCGAGTTTGAAAAACAGCATGAACGCCTCAGTCACCATGCGGCGGGTCTCGCGGTCGAGGTTTTTATAGGTCTTGAGCATCGCTGCGGCGCTTTTGAGCTTTTCCTCGGTGAGCTCGCTGAGCGTTTTTGCGCCCGAGGCGGTGAAGACTCTGTACAGCGCGTCGGCCAGCGCTTCGCGCTGCTGGGTGTTGAGCGAATCGGCCCAGGACGAGAGCGTTTCATCGACGAGCTTTCCCTCGCGGGAGAAGTCGTCGAGGTGGACAAACTGCGTACCCAGCACCTGCCAGGAAAACCCGTCATGCTGGTAAAGGCCGTCATAGGTCGAATGCACGACCTGATAGCGCTTTTCATGCTCCATCAGCATGCCGACGACGGACGTCTGCGGCAGGATCGTATGGATGCGGCTTGCGATGCGCTTGTGGCCCGGCGTCTCGCTGATGTCCCAGGCGAAGCCGGGGCCGTCGTTATTATGGACGGCGACGATGCGCTCTTGGATCTCGCCGCTGCTCTTGGCCGCGCTGTAAACGGCGAGGTTGCCGCCCTTGGAGTGTCCGCCGATGCGGATGGTCTTGTCGCTGTACTGCCGCGCGACGCGCGCGACGTATTCGACCGCCTGCTTCTGCGAGGGGATCTCCTCCAAAAAGCCCATGTTGAGGTCTTCCTTCCACCCGACGATCGTATCGTCCGTGCCGCGAAACGAGATATAGATGCTGCCGTTGCCAAGGTCGATCGTCAGCGCCGCAAACTGCTGCTCGATGGAATCGTCAAGCAGCGCTGTGTAGCCGTTAAGCGTCATATTGCGAAAGCGCGGGCTCGTCATCAGCTTGCGCAGCATTTTCGAGATCGTGTCCGGCACGAGGACACCCATGGGGACGTTCTTCCCGCCATGGCGTGCGAAAAATGCCTCCGCCGCCTCGTTCAGCGGCAGGCCGCGCCCGAGCTCGGGAGGCGGCACGATGCCGTCAAAGTCGACAAAGCTCAGCTCTGCCAGAATCAGCGCGTCCACCTCGTTGAACGGCGAAATTTCGAGCGTCAGATCCCCGCGCCAGTCCAGATAATCCATCAGATTTGCCATATCGTTAACCTCCGTCAATGGGTCTCGTTTTCTTTCATCGTATGGCGCGCATAGCCGCTGCGCCACAGCCGCACGGCGCGCGCTTGCAGCGCCTCGGGCTTGTTGGGGAGTTTTTCCGCCGCGACCTCGTCTAAAAGCCGCGCAAGCACCGCGCCGATCTCACGCCCGCGATAGCCGAGGGCGGCGAGGTCTTCCCCGCTGATCTTGAGCTCGTGGATCGAGCAGCACGCGCCCTCTGAGATCAGCTCGTCGTAGATTTTCTGTGCTTCGTGCCACAGCGCCTGCGCACGCTCTAATCCTGCGGGGGCTTTGGCGGCGTTGTCGGCCTGCTTGGTGTAAAGCAAATTCTGCACCGTTTCCACGCCGAGACGCGCCATCTCCTTATGGATGGCCGCCCGCTCGGGGCGGAACATGTCATCGAAACAGGCGAGCTGCGCGCGTATTCTGTCGCGCAGCGCCTTTTCAAAGTGCAGCCGCGCCATGATCTCCTCCGCCATTTGAGCGGAAATCGCCGTGTGGCCGTAAAAATGTCCGACGCCCTGCTCGTCAAACGTCCGGCACAGGGGCTTGCCGAGGTCGTGGAAGAGCATCGTCCACCTCAGTTCGCGCTTTGGTGGCACGGCGGCGACAGCGCGCGCCGTGTGACCCCAGACGTCGAAGCAGTGGTGGTAATTGCACTGGTCAAAGCCGACGCAGGGTGAAATCTCCGGAATCGGCACGCCCAGAATGTCGGGAAAGGTCAAAAGCGTCTCCCCCACGTTTTCGCCGAGCAGGAGCTTGTTCATCTCCGCATACACGCGCTCGTGCGCGACATGGGCGAGTAGGCCGCGTGCCTCATGCGCGGCGCGGGCGGTCTCCTTCTCCGCCGAAAAACCGAGCACGGAGCAGAAGCGCACGAGCCGTAAAATGCGCAGCGCGTCTTCCTCAAACCGCCGCTTCGGCTCGCCGACGCAACGCAGGACGCCTGCTTTCAGGTCTTCCTGCCCGCCGTAGGGGTCGACGAGCGTGCCGTCCGGCGACAAAGCGATGGCGTTGACCGTGAAGTCGCGGCGGGCAAGGTCCTCTTCAATGCTCGTGCCGAACGTGACGGAATCTGGGTGGCGGTTATCCCTGTACGCGCCGTCGCGGCGCATCGTCGTGAGCTCGATGGGCAGTCCCCCGCTCACGACCGTCACCGTGCCGTGCTGCAAGCCCGTCGGATGCGCGCTTTCGCTGAAAAGGCGCAGCACCTCCTGCGGTGGAGCGTCGGATGTCATGTCGTAGTCGGACGGCGCTTTGCCTCGCAGCATTTCGCGCACGCAGCCGCCAACCAGGTACGGCGAATAACCCGCGCCTTGCAGCGTGGTGATGACCGTTTCGACTTCCTTCGGTAAAAAGAGCATGGAACCCTCACAAAAAATCAAATTTTTAGCATTGCACTCCGTTCACCGCTATATTATAATAGAAAATCCATAAAAAGTAAATCTCCTGTGCTCCGCACAAGGAAAGGATTTGATACAATGACTAATCAGAAGGATATTTTCTCCTATCTCGTCCCCGGCAAGTGCGCGCATCTGGCCGGCATCGGCGGCGTTTCGATGAGCCCGCTGGCAGAGGTGCTGCACGGCATGGGCCTCAAGGTCCAGGGCAGCGACATGAACGACGGCCCGTCCGTCGAGCATCTGCGCTCGCTCGGCATCCCCGTGGCCATCGGCCATGCGGCGGACAACCTTGGCGAGTGCGACTTTGTTATCCGCACCGCCGCCATCCACGACGATAATCCCGAGATCTCCGGCGCGGTGACGCGCGGCATCCCCGTTTTCGAGCGTGCGCAGGCTTGGGGCGCTATTATGAAGGGCTACAAAAACGCCCTCTGCATCTCCGGCACGCACGGCAAGACGACGACCACTTCGATGGCGACGCACATCTTCATGGCCGCGCAGAAAGACCCGACCGTCATGATTGGCGGCACGTTACAGCTGCTTCATTCCGGTTATCGCGTCGGCAAGGGCGATACGATCATTGCCGAGAGCTGCGAATACTGCAACTCGTTTTTGAGCTTCTTCCCCACCGTCGCGGTCATTTTGAACGTGGAGGCCGACCATCTCGATTTCTTCAAGGACTTAGCGGATGTGGAGCATTCGTTCCGCCGCTTTGCCGAGCTCGTTCCCATCGGCGGACATGTGGTCGCCAATATGGACGATCAGGGCGCGCGCGATGCGCTCAGGGGCATTTCCCAGCCGATCTTCTGGTTCAGCTATGACGATCCCGCCGCGCAGTGCCGCGCGGAAAACGTCGTCTGGACGGACGGGCTTCCGAGCTTTGACATCTATATCCGCGGCAGTTACTACGCTCATGTTTCCCTGCGCGTGGGCGGCAAGCACAACGTGATGAACGCACTGGCCGCGGCGAGCGCCGCATATCTTCTCGGCGTCAGCGGCGAGGCCGTCGGTCTCGGCCTTGCAACGTTCACCGGCGCGGGCCGCCGCTTTGAGTACAAGGGAAGCTTCCACGGCGCGGACGTCTACGACGACTACGCCCACCACCCCGGCGAGCTGCACGCGCTGCTCGAAATGGCGAAGACGCTTCCCTACAAGCGCATCATCTGCGCATTCCAGCCGCACACCTACACGCGCACGAAGGCGCTGTTTAACGATTTTGTCAAAGAGCTGCGCGTACCCGACGTCGTCGTGCTGGCAGAGATCTACGCCGCGCGCGAGCAGAATGACATCGGCATTTCGTCTATGGACCTGAGCCGCGAGATCCCCGGATCCGTTTACTGCCCTACGCTCGACAAGGTGACTGCCGCGCTCGCGCGCATCGCCTGTCCGGGCGACCTTATTTTGACCGTCGGCGCGGGCGATATATTCAAGGCCGGCGAAAAACTGCTGAAAGAAGAGAAATAAAGCAACATGGAAATCTCCCCGATCTATCACAATTCCCGCCCCGATGGTAAGCTGCCCGCGCAGGAAGCGGCAGCGTTCGACTTTCTGGATTCCCTCGGCATCGACTATGAGCGCGTGACCCACGAGCTGGCCGACACGATGGAAAAGTGCGACGATGTCTCCGCTGTGCTCGGCGTGGACGTGTGCAAGAACCTCTTCCTCTGCAACCGGCAGAAGACGAATTTCTACCTTTTATGTATGCCGCCGCACAAGGCGTTTCATACGAAGGACTTGAGCCATCAGATCGGCTCGGCCCGCCTGTCGTTCGCGCCGGAAGAGCAGCTTTGGGACTTGCTGCACTGCACGCCGGGTTCAGCGACGATCCTCGGCCTGATGAACGATGATGAAAACCGCGTGCAGCTGCTCATCGACAAGGAGACCTATGAGGCGGAGTACTTCTCCTGCCACCCGTGCCTCTGCACATCGACCATCAAGCTCAAAACGAGCGACGTCAAAAATATGCTGCTGCCGAAAGTGCACCACAAGCCCATCGTCGTGGAGCTGTAAGAGGAAAAGTCAAGCAAAAAAGGTTCCGAAGAGACTTCTTCGGAACCTTTTATATGAGCTCTTTTACTGTAAGGTATATCGGCTTGTCAACATCCGCGTCAGAGCAGGTACAGACGCCGGCGGTGTAGTCGGGGAACGGTTCGAGCGCGAAAACGCGCTCATTCGGGAAGCTCGGCACTTCCCTGTCCCGCAATGCGACGGCGCTGATCCCCGCGCGCTTGCAGCGGCTCTCCCGCTGCACCCAGAGGCGCCAGAAATCGGCGTCATTTGCCGCGTGAAAGCGCGTGCGCATCGCGCCGCTCACAGGGCGAAGACACTCGATATCCGCGCCGATTGGCTCGTTGTGAACAGCCAGCAGCGCAGCGCCGCGCGTGTGGCTCAGGCTGAAATGAACGTCCGGATGCGAAGCAAAGTACGGCTTGCCGTGCTCGCCGTAGGAAAGCTGCGGTAAGTCCTCCAAGCCGTAAAGTTCATGCAGTGCACGGCAGAGCAGCGCGCAGGCGCAGAGGGGGTCCGATGTTTTGATGCGGTCTTGCCGCTCAGGTGGCAGAAAACGCGCGAGCGTGGACCGTTCCGCTTCTGAGAGCGGTCGATCTAATTTTACCGCATACAACCGGATATTCACGATGTTCCGCCCCCTTTGCGCAGCGATTCCTGCGGAAATTATAGGAGAAATGGCACGGTCTGTCAAATTTTCTCCGCGTAGAAAAATTTTTTTGGAATTTTTCCGTCAAAAAAGAGGAAAGTAACTATTTTCGGCGTATATATCCATTGACAACAAAAAGTTCCGTGCGCAGAAGTGAGAAAGGAGGACGCCATGGCCTTTGACCGTCAGTTTTTGGACGAGCTCATCGCCCGCAACGACATTGTCGACGTTGTCAGCAATTATGTCTCGCTCCAGCCGCGCGGCGGGAGCCTGTGGGGCTGCTGCCCCTTTCACAGCGAAAAGACGCCGTCGTTCCATGTGCTGCCGGACAAGCAGCTGTGCTACTGCTTCGGCTGCAAAAAAGGCGGCGGCGTTATCAACTTCATCATGGAGGAGGAGAACCTTTCCTTTCCCGATGCGGTGCGCTTTCTCGCGCGGCGCGTGAACATGCCCGTGCCGGAAGAAGAGCACAGCGACGAGAGCCGGCTGCGTTCGCGCATCCTGTCGCTCAACCGCGACGCGGCGCGCTTTTACTACGATCAGCTCTACTCGCCCAAGGGTGCGCCGGTGCTCGAGTATATGAAAAACCGCAAGATCACGCGGCGCAATGCAACGAACTTCGGTCTCGGCGCATCGGCGGACGAGTGGGACGGCTTACTGACCGCGATGCGGAAAAAGGGCTATGGCGACGGCGAGCTGCTTGCCTCGGGTCTTGCCATCCGCGGCAAAAACGGCGGGCTGTACGACAAATTCCGCAAGCGCCTCATCTTCCCCATCATCGACGTGCGCGGCGATGTGCTGGGCTTTGGCGGGCGCATCATCAGCAAGGACGATCCGGGCGCGAAGTATATGAACACGCCCGAGACCATCGTTTACAGCAAGCGGCGCGTTTTATACGGGCTGAACCTGGCCAAAAAGAGCAAGCGCAGCAACATTATTTTGGTCGAGGGCAACATCGACGTCGTGATGCTGCATCAGGCGGGATTCGACAATGCTTGCGCCTCGATGGGCACAGCGCTGACGACGGAGCAGCTGCAATTACTCAGTCGCTACACGAAGGAGATCGTGCTCTGCTACGACAACGACGACGCGGGCAAGGTCGCGACGCAGAAGGCGCTGACGCTTCTCAATAACACCGACTTTCAGGTCAAGGTGCTCGAGCTCCCCAAGCGGCTCGTCGACGGAGAGTACATCAAACAGGACGCGGATGACTTCATCAAGTTCCAGGGTAAGGACGCCTTTGAGCATCTGCTTTCCGGCAGCGAGAGCGGGATGGACTTCCGCATGGCGCAGCTCAAGTCAAAGTTCGACCTCAAAAGCGACGAGGGACGTATCGGCTTTGCCGAAGCGGCAGCAGGATTGCTCTCCACAGTGCCGAACGCGGTTGAGCGCGAAATTTACACCGTGCGCGCGTCCGAGGCCGCAGGCATCACGCCCGACGCGATGAAGCTCGAGGTCGAGCGCGCGCGAAAACGCGCCCGCTACAAGGAAAAGCGCGAGCAGGAGCGGCGGGACCTGAATCCCGCGGCGTCCGCCCAGCCGCGCGAGCGGTCGATCCGCTACACCGACCTTCGCTCGGCGCTCGCCGAAGAAGGCGTGCTGCGGCTTTTGACGCTGGACGATTCCCTCTTTGGCGAGAATCCGCCGATCCGGGAAGAGGACTTCTCCTCCCCCCTCCTGGGCCGGTTCTTCACGGCGCTGCGCGCGCAGCTGCGCGAGAGCGGACAGGTGAACATCCCAGCGCTGGCGGAATTTTTTACGTCGGAGGAGATCAGTCATCTGATTGGCATTTTGCAAAAGCCGGAATCGCTCAAAAACGGCGCACAGGCGCTGAAGGACTACTGCAATATCATTTTAGACGAAGCGCACAAGCGCGCGGCCGTCAATGAAGATCCCCTGATGGCCGCGATGGAAAAGAATAAATATAAGGGTAACGGAGGAAAGCAAACATGGAAGAAAAACAGCTGACCAGCAGAGAGCTGGAGGAACAGGCCAACGCGCTGCTCGCCGAGGCGGATTTTGAGGAGATCAAGCTGCCGAAGAAAGCGAAAAAGGCCGCAGCGGCCAAGAAAGCGAACGAGGATACCGCGCAGACGGAAAAGCCCGCGGAGAAGTATCCCCCGCTGGATGAAAAGCTGGTCGCCTCCCTGCCCGCGGCGGCGCTGCTGCAGGGCAGCGAAAAGCTCATGGAGATTTTTGCCAAGGGCAAGGCCAAGGGCAAGCTCAGCTCCAGCGACCTGATGGAGACCATCGACGAGATGAACCTTGAGAGCGAGCAGCTCGACCAGATCTACGACTCGCTCGAAACGCTCGGCATCGACATCGGCACCGCCGAGGCCATCGACAGCAGCATCGACGATGTGGAGCCGCCGATGGAGGAGATCGCCGAGATCGAAGAGGAAGAGCTTGTCGACCCGAACGAGCTGGTCGACAGCTTCTCGACTGACGACCCCGTGCGCATGTACCTCAAGGAGATCGGTAAGGTGTCGCTGCTGTCGGCGGACGAGGAAATTTCGCTCGCGACCGCGATGTCCGCGGGCGTGGAGGCCAAGCAGAAGCTCGAAGAGGCCGAAAAGAACGGCACGGAGCTGAGCGAAGAGGAAATGAAGGCACTCAAATCTGCCGTCAAGAAGGGCGAGCGCTCCAAGCAGCGCTTGGCCGAGGCGAACCTGCGTCTCGTCGTGTCCATCGCTAAGCGCTACGTGGGCCGCGGCATGCTGTTCCTCGACCTCATTCAGGAGGGCAACCTCGGCCTCATCAAGGCCGTCGAAAAGTTCGACTACACCAAGGGCTACAAGTTCTCGACCTACGCGACGTGGTGGATCCGTCAGGCCATCACTCGCGCCATTGCTGACCAGGCGCGCACCATCCGTATCCCCGTTCATATGGTCGAGACCATCAACAAGGTCATCCGCGTGTCCCGTCAGCTCTTGCAGGAGCTCGGCCACGACCCCTCTCCCGAAGAGATCGCCGCCGAGATGGACATGCCCGTCGACAAGGTGCGCGAGATCCTGAAGATCGCGCAGGAGCCCGTCTCCCTCGAAACGCCGATCGGCGAAGAGGAAGACAGCCACCTTGGCGACTTCATCCCCGACGAGGGTGCGAGCGAGCCTAGCGAGGCCGCGTCGTTCACGCTGCTGCAGGAGCAGCTCGTCGACGTGCTCTCCACCCTCACCCCGCGTGAGGAGAAAGTCTTGAAGCTGCGCTTCGGCATCGAGGACGGCCGTCCCCGCACGCTCGAAGAGGTCGGCAAGGAGTTCAACGTCACGCGTGAGCGCATCCGCCAGATCGAAGCCAAGGCGCTGCGCAAGCTCCGTCACCCCAGCCGCAGCAAGAAGCTCAAGGACTTCTTGAACTGAAAAATTGAGAAACGAAACAGGAGACCGATACTTTCGTATCGGTCTCCTGTTTTCATTTGCTCATGCTCACGGCTCCTTGCGGCAACAGTGCGCGATGGCTGCGACCACCTCGTTGATCTGTAAGGGCTTTGCCTTCGATCCCTTCGTCCCCGGCCAGCGCTCGATCGTTGAATTCTCCGCCGACGTTGAGATCGCCTGTGATGTCTACGATTTTGAGCGCGGCGACATGCTCAGCGCCTATCACGGGGAATTTCTGAAGGACTTCAATGTCTCCCACTCCTCCGCATTTGACGCATGGCTGAGCGATCAGCGCAATCTCTATCAGTCGTAGTACCTTCACCAGCTTTTGGCGGCGGAAAAGGAGGCCTATTACGCCGGTAAGCTCGACCTTGCCGAAAAATACGGCACGGAGTACATCGCCATCGACCCGCTGGAGGAAAGCGCGTTCTCCACGCTCATGCAGGTCTACCGCGACCAGAAGAAGTTCCGTAAAGCACTTGGCCTTTACCATACGCTCTGTAAGGACCTTTCCGACGAATTCAGCATCTCCCCGCTCAAGGAGACCTCCGCACTCTACTATCAGATCGTCGACGCGTGGAACACCTCGACCTACAAGCTCGAGGTCGGCAGCGACCAGCAGCTCATCGGCAAGGACGTGGTGCTGCACAAGCTCGTATCGCTGTGCAACGGCTCGCGCCTTGAAGGCGACAAGATCTGCGCGCTGATTCAGGGCAAGACGGGCGTCGGCAAGACATACCTCATCAACTACATCCTGCACCAGTACGATTTTTCCGGCTGGGCGATCTGCCAGGCCTCGTGCTACCAGTCCGAGATGAACACGGTGCTCGCCCCGTGGAACACGATCATGCTCCAGCTCATCCCGAAATTCGAATCCGAAAATATCCGTATTCCGGATGTTTACATTAAGACCGCCGCGGGCCTCTTCCCCTGCTTGTCCGTTGAATGCCAGCACAATTTCTCCGGCATTTCGAGCGACTATCCCGCGGGCGCAGATTATCTCGCCGCGCTTGAGAGCACGCTGCTCATTTTGTCGACGGTCGCCAAAAAGGTGCCGGTGCTGCTCATTTTGGAGGACATCCACTGGATCGACAACAACAGCGCCGACCTCCTTTCGATGCTGCTGCACCGCCTGCGCAGCACGAACGTCACGATCATCTGCACGAGCCGCGACATTTTGCAGCCCTACGCCCAGCAGGTGCTCAACAACGCCGTGCGCGACAAGCTGCTCGACGTGTACAATATCGATGCCTTTTCACAGGAGGAGACAACGCGCTTCGTCAACTTCTACGCCTCGGGCCGCTACTCGCAAAAGGAGATCGACAACCTCTACCAGAGCACGGAGGGCAATGGCCTCTTCCTCGTGCAGCTGCTCGACTCGATGCACGAGTCGAATGGGCTCAAAAACATCCCTGCCAGCGCGGACAGCATCATTCAGATGCGCCTCGCGGGCCTTTCGTACGATGAATTGCAGGTACTCGACGTCATCTCGGTCTTCCGCGACTGGGCGCCGTTCGACATTCTCACCTCTCTTCTGACAAAAACGCCGCTGGAGCTTCTGTACCTCTGCGACCAGCTCAAGCAGAAAAATCTGCTCACCGAATCCACGCGCGGCAAGGTGCTCGGCTATTCGTTCACGCACGAGCGCGTGAAGGCCATGCTCTCGCAGCGCCAGTCGGAGTCCGCGCGCCGCATCCTGCATCTGCGCGCCGCGCAATATCTGGAGGTGCAACTCGGCAGCGACGGTTCGACCGACCTCTACGATCAGCTCGTGCAGCACTTCACCGCAGGCGGCGACACCTTCAAATCCTTCAAGTATAAAGTGCTTTCCCTTGACGCATTTGCCGGTATGTGCTATGAGCTCATGCCGATCCTGACCGACGGCTCGGACGCGCTGACAGTCAAGGAGGATGGTCTGACCGGCTACTTTCAGATCCTCGAGCGCGAGCTTGCCTCGCTGCGCTCCACGCAGTTCGGCGCAAACGCCAAGGAGCTCGACCAGCTCGAGCGTCAGCTCCTGTACGTCGAAAGCCGCTACTACATCCACGGCGGCGAATACGACGCGGGCCTCCCCGTTGTCGGCCAGCTCCTCAAGAGCAGTACCACCGCGGGCGACTGGCAGATGGCCGCGAACGCGCATTTGCAGTTCATCTACTATGCCATTCAGACCTATGATTTTCCCGTCATGCGTGAGCATCTGCGCCTTGGCATGCAGTATAAATCGCGTTTGGAAAATACGCCGGACTGGGGTAAGTTCCTGCGCCTACAGGGCGTCATGTACCTGATGATCGGCGAATACGACAAGTGCCGCAGTTGGCTCGACCGCTCCATCAGCTTTTTTGAATCACTCGACGCGGACGGCGAGGGCCGCTATGTCATCAGCATTGCGGGCGCGTACAACTATATTGCCGAAACGTACCGCCTTGAGCGCAACTTCGACAAGGCACTCGAATACTACGACAAGGCCATCCTCTTCAACCAGCGCCGCGGCTCGTACCCCGGCGCGGCCATCATCTACACCGACTACGGCGTCGCCGCCTATCAGGGCGGCGAAAAGGAGGTCGCGCGCGAGCTGCTCTCGTACGCCGAGGAGCTCTATCAGTCCTTCCACGAATACAGCCAGATGCCGATCGCGCTGTCGTACCTCGCGCTGTTCGACGTGGAGGACGGTCAGTACGTCTCCGCCGCCGCGCGGCTGAGCAAGGCGCTTGATGTCGGACGCAAAATGGGCTCCCCGTGGTGGAATGGTATTACGCTTTACATCACCTGGAAAATAAGGCTCTTGCTTGAAAAACAGGCGATCAACGTGCCAGAGCTCAGCGTCCTCTGGCCGTAGGGCAAGCGTAAGCACTGTATCGAATGCCTCGACTGCCTGCATCGCCTTGAGCCGCGCACCGAAACGGCCGAAATGGAGCAGACACTTGAAGCACCGAACGCTGAAAAGGCCGAATCGTGACAATTTACAATTGATATTGTAATAGGAAAGCCCCGCCTCAGTAAGGCGGGTCTTTTTGATTGAGCTCTGTCAAAAACCGTCCCAGTGCGGGGTTCTGGTTGCCGCTCTGCCATGCGGCGATGATCTCTTCCTCCTCCCCTTCGCCCACGAGCGGGACGAAGACGAGGTTGTCGGCATTGTAAAGGCGGTCAGTGCAGTAGTCGGGCAGGAGAGAGATACCCTCCTCCGCCGCGACCATCATTAAAATACTCTCGGTATCCGCCGAGCGGAAAAGAATATTCGGCTTGTAGCCCGCCTCGGCGTAGCGCTGCATGAAAAAGGCGTCGCCGTAGGAATCGGGCGCGGCGTCGGGCGACATATATAAGATGTTCTCCCCGCGCAGCTCTTGCCGCGTGAGCTGGCGGCGCTGCGTGAGCGGATGGCCCGCATAGAGCGCGACAACGAGCCGAGCCTTTTCGACCGTCTGAAACGTGACGCCCTCCTGTGTGCGCAGGTTTGTCGAGTCCCAAGTGAAGACGATGTCATACTCCTGATGGAGTAACCCCGCGGCCAACACATCCGTCGAGCAGCGGTAGAACGAGATGAGCACGTTTCCGTTTTTCTGGTGGAAGTGGCGCATCAGGACCGAGAGGTCGCTGCGCTCGTAGCCGCGCACGTAGCCGACGCGCAGTGTTCCGGTCAGGCCCGTCGCCGCGTCATGCACGCGTTCCTGTGCGCGGCTCATGCGCTCTAAGATCGCTTTTGCGTCCAAAAGGAACGACTTTCCCGCGCTCGTCAGGCTTACAGGGCGTGTGCTGCGGTCGAAGAGCTCGCAGCCGAGCGTCTGCTCAAGCTGCTGGATCTGCTGCGTCACCGCGGTCTGCGAGATGTAATACTGCTCCGCCGCCTTTGTGAAGCTCCGGTGCTCCGCGGCGGAGACAAAATAGCGTAGCTGATTGCGATTCATGTACTCATTTCCTCATAACATAAGTTTTGCTTATTATATCATCCGATAATCGGTCTTGTAAAGCCCATCTTCCTGCGGTAAGATAAGCACATCGTTCATAAATCTTTTACAAATGAGGTCGATCAACATGAAACGCGAATCGTTCCGCTCCCGTCTGGGCTTCCTGCTCGTCAGCGCGGGCTGCGCCATCGGCATCGGCAATGTCTGGCGCTTCCCCTATGTGACGGGCAAAAACGGCGGCGGCTATTTTGTTCTCTTTTACATTCTGTGCCTGCTCATCATGGGCGTTCCCGTGCTGACGATGGAGCTGGCCGTCGGCCGCGCGAGCCGCAAGAGCGCGATCCTCGCCTACAAGACGCTCGAAAAGCCCAAGTCCAAGTGGCACATCCACGGCTGGTTCTGCCTGATCGGCTGCTACCTCTTGATGATGTACTACACGACGGTTTCCGGCTGGATGGTGAGCTATTTTGGCAGGTTCCTGACCGGCAAGTTCTACTACGGCATGCCCGCAGAGGATGCGTCCGCCGTGTTCGGCCAGCTGCTGTCCGATCCTGTTGAAATGGGCATTTTGGCAGTCGCCATCGTCATCGTCGGCTTCATCGTCTGCTCGTTCGGCCTGCAAAAGGGCCTTGAGCGCGTGTCCAAGGTCATGATGCTCGCGCTGCTGTTTCTCATTCTCGTGCTCGCCGTTCACAGCCTGACGCTTTCCGGCGCGGCAGAGGGCATGAAGTTCTATCTGCTCCCCTCGATGGATTCCATCCGCGAAAACGGCCTGCGCAGCCTCATCACCGACGCGATGAACCAAGCATTCTTCACGCTCTCTCTCGGCATTGCCGCGATGGAGATCTTCGGCAGCTACATGTCCGATGACCACGCCCTCGCCGGTGAGTCCATCCGCATCTGCGCGCTCGATACGTTCGTTGCGCTCATGGCCGGCACCATCATCTTTCCCGCATGCTTCTCCTACGGCGTTGCGCCCGAGCAGGGCCCGTCCCTCCTCTTTGTCACGCTGCCGCAGGTGTTCGTCAATATGTCCGGCGGCCGCTTCTGGGGCACGCTGTTCTTCCTCTTCATGATGTTCGCGAGCATGTCCACGGTGCTGGCGGTGTTTGAAAACATCCTCGCCGTCTGCATGGATACATTTGGCTGGAGCCGCAAGAAGGCCGTTTTCATCAATGGTGTGCTGCTGATGCTCCTGAGTCTTCCCTGCGTGTTCGGCTACAACATCTGGAGCGACTTCCACCCCATTCTCGGCAAGGACGTGCTCGACAGCGAGGACTTCCTTGTGAGCAACCTCCTGCTGCCCATCGGCTCGCTCGTGTATCTGCTGTTCTGCGTCACGAAGTGGGGCTGGGGCTTTGACAAGTACCTTGCTGAGGTCAACAAGGGCACGGGCATCAAGCTCTCGCCCAAGCTCAAGCCCTATTTCCAGTGGGTGCTGCCGATCCTGATCGTCATCATCCTGCTCCAAGGCCTGCTGTAAATTTGCTATTCTCTCATCTCTCATATCTCTCAAAAGGGAAAAGCCGCAGTGAAATTCACTGCGGCTTTTCCCTTTTTCCGCTTCCTTCGCAATTATGAACTCCGTGTAAATTCGCACATAACTCGTAAATATATTTATATAAATCTATTGACAAAATTTTTTCTCGTGCTATGATAGCATCCAGAAAAGAAAAGAACCCCAAGGAGGCGCATGATGAAAAAAAACCTGTACAGTCTGACGCTGTCAGATGATGTGGTGCGCGAGGTCGACGCGCTGGCCCACCGGATGGGCACGAACCGTTCGGCGCTCGTCAACCAGATTCTGGCCGAGTACGTCTCCGTGCCGACGCCCGAGCGCCGCTGGAACGATATTTTCGAGGCCATCGAAGAGTTGATGACGCCCACGCGCGAGCTGGTGCCGTTCTTCGCCCCCGGCTCGTCCACAATGTCGCTCAAATCGAGCCTATCGTATAAGTACCGCCCGACGGTCAAGTACGAGGTCGACCTGAGCAATGGCGACGCCCAGACGATGGGCACGCTGAACATCGTGTTCCGCACACAGTCGGCGGCGCTGATCTCCGCAATGACGAGCTTCTTCCGGCTCTGGGTGCAAATCGAAGACAAGTGCCTCGCACCGCTTCTCGGCAGCTCCATTTCCTGCGCGCTGTACGACGGGCGCTTCGTCCGTCCGCTCGCGATGCCGCGCGGAAAGGCGCTGACTGCCGATGATGTCGCCGGTGCGATCAGCGCTTATGTCCAGCTCTTCGACCGGCTGCTCAAGGGCTATCTCGACGGCTCGCTCTCCGCGAGCGATGTTGAAATGGCCTACCGCGGCGATCTGCGAAGCAGAACGCTGCTGATTTAATCACTTAATTGTAAAAAACACGAATTTGAGGTGAACTTGAATGAATGCTGAAAAATATACGCAAAAGGCTTTGGAAGCCGTCAAGACCGCGCAGAACATGGCGCAGGAAAACGGCAACCAGTATCTGACCACCGAGCATTTGCTCTATGCCCTGCTCGATCAGGACGGCGGACTGATTGGGTCACTGTTCGGTAAGATGGGCGTCGATTGCGACGGCTTACTCTCCGAGCTCGACACGCTGATCCGCAATCTGCCCCGCATCTCCGGCGGCAGCGGCGAGGTGTACGCCTCGCCCGAGGTCGGCAAGATCCTGAACCTTGCCGAAAAGACCGCCGAAAAGCTGCACGACGAGTATCTCTCCGTTGAGCACCTGATGCTCGCCATCTTCTCCGAGGGCTCGCAGAGCGTGCGCCAGCTGCTCTCCGACCACGGCATCACGAGAAGCCGCTTCTCCGATGAGCTTGCGAAGGTCAAGACCTCCCCCGTGACGAGCGACAATCCCGAGGATTCCTACGACGCGCTCAAGAAGTACGGCACGGACCTCGTCGAGCGCGCCCGCACGAAGGAGCTTGACCCCGTCATCGGCCGTGACGCAGAGATCCGCAACGTCATCCGCATTCTGTCGCGTAAGACGAAGAACAACCCCGTGCTCATCGGCGAGCCGGGCGTCGGCAAGACGGCCATCGCCGAGGGCCTTGCCCAGCGTATCGTGCGCGGCGATGTGCCCGAAGGGCTCAAGGACCGCACGATCTTCTCGCTCGACATGGGCGCGCTGATCGCGGGCGCGAAATACCGCGGCGAGTTTGAAGAGCGCTTAAAGGCCGTTTTGAACGAGGTCAAGAAGTCCGACGGCAAGATCATCCTCTTCATTGATGAGCTGCACACCATCGTCGGCGCGGGCAAGACCGAGGGCAGCATGGATGCCGGCAACCTCTTAAAGCCGATGCTGGCTCGCGGCGAGCTGCACTGCATCGGCGCGACCACGCTTGACGAGTACCGCCAGTATATCGAAAAGGACGCCGCCCTCGAGCGCCGCTTCCAGCCTGTCATGGTCAACGAGCCAACGGTCGAGGACACCATTTCCATCCTGCGCGGCCTGAAGGAGCGCTATGAGATCTATCACGGCGTTCGCATCCACGACAACGCGCTTGTCGCCGCCGCGACGCTCTCCGACCGCTATATCACCGACCGTTTCCTGCCCGACAAGGCCATCGACCTCGTCGATGAGGCCTGCGCGATGATCCGCACGGAGATCGACTCGATGCCCGCAGAGCTCGACGATCTGCGCCGCAAGATCATGCAGCAGGAGATCGAAGAGATGGCCCTCAAGAAAGAGGACGACCAGCTCTCCCGCGACCGTCTCGAGGAGCTCAAGAAAGAGCTTGCCGATGAAAAGGAACAGTTCAACGCCATGAAGTCCCGCTGGGAAGCGGAAAAGAGCGGCGTGGACAGCGTGAAGCAGCTCAAGAGCCAGATCGAGCAGATGCACGGCGAGATCGAGCGCGCGCAGGCGAACCTTGAGTACGAAAAGGCCGCAAAGCTCAAGTACTCCGATCTCCCCGCCCTCGAAAAGCAGCTCAAGGACGCCGAGGCCGCGGCCGAAAAGCACACGGGCGACAACTCCATGGTGCACGACACCGTAACCGAAAACGAGATCGCCGATATCGTCGGCAAGTGGACGGGCATCCCCGTCAGCCGCTTGATGGAGGGCGAGCGCGAAAAGCTGCTGCGCCTCGACGAAATCATTCACAAGCGTGTCGTCGGTCAGGACGAGGCCGTGCGTCTCGTGACCGAGGCCATCCAGCGCTCGCGTGCAGGCATCGCAGACCCGAACCGCCCGATCGGCAGCTTCCTCTTCCTCGGTCCCACGGGCGTTGGCAAGACGGAGCTTGCAAAGTCCCTCGCCGACTGCCTGTTCGACGATGAACACAACCTCGTGCGCATCGACATGACCGAGTACATGGAGAAATTCTCCGTCTCGCGTCTCATTGGTGCCCCTCCGGGATACGTCGGCTATGACGAGGGCGGTCAGCTCACCGAGGCCGTGCGCCGCAAGCCGTACAGTGTCGTGCTGTTCGACGAGGTCGAAAAGGCGCACCCGGACGTCTTCAACATCCTGCTGCAAATTCTCGACGACGGCCGCATCACCGATTCGCAGGGCCGCACGGTGGACTTTAAGAACACGATCATCATCCTGACCTCGAACCTCGGCTCTTCCGAGCTGCTCGACGGCATCCAGCCGGACGGCAGCATTTCCGAGAGCGCCCGCGCCGCCGTCATGGGCGAGCTGCGCCGCGCGTTCCGTCCGGAATTCCTGAACCGTCTCGACGAGATCATCATGTTCAAGCCCCTCACGAAGGAGAACCTCAGCGGCATCATTGACATCCTGATGGAAGGTCTTAAGAAGCGCCTTGCCGACAAGACGCTGAGGCTCGAAGTCACGGATGCGGCCAAGAGCCTCATCATCGAGCGCGGCTTCGACCCGATCTACGGTGCGCGTCCGCTCAAGCGCTACCTCCAGAGCGCGGCAGAGACGCTGATCGCCAAGGAGATTTTGCGCGGCGACCTCGCCGCGGGCAGCACGCTTGTGCTCGACGCCGAAAACGGCGAGCTGAGCTGCCGCAAGAAGTAAATACGCGTGAAAAGCCGCCCATTCGGGCGGCTTTTCCCGTTTCGCTACCGATAGTAGCGGAATACTTGGTGGACTTTTGCGCCAAAAACTGCTACGATAGCGCCATCAAGGCAAAGGAGACTTTCTATGGACAACGAACTCGGCGCGCGCATCCGCACGCTTCGAAAGGAGCGCGGGCTGTCACAGGAGGCGCTGGCGCAGGCACTCGAAGTCTCGCGGCAGGCCGTGACAAAGTGGGAGGACGGCTCGTCGCTGCCGAGCACGGCGAACCTCTTCGCACTCTCGGGCTTTTTCGGTGTTCCGCTCGCAGAGCTGACCGGCACACCAGATGGGAACGCTCCCACAAGCATATCGGAGAAAACACGCGATAAGCGCACAAAGACCCTGCGCATCAGTGCATGGGTTCTGCTGGCTATCAGCGTACCAACACTCATTTGGTGCGCGGTGCAGCATTTTACTGCCGAGCCATTCATTCCAGAGGAACCGGTTCCGCCCAATGCGATTATCGGTTACGCTGATACCACAACGTACATCTATACCGTCAGCAAATTGCCCACTTATCTGTTTTGGGGCGCGCTGCTGCTCTTTGTCGTGGGACTTGGTGTGCTGATAGGATTGAAAATCAAAAGGTGGAAAGGAAAAACACATGACGGGCAAGATTAAAGTTTTATTGCCGCTGCTGCTCATTTTTCTACTTGTCGGCTGCGGCAAAACGGATGACGGCCTGACCATCGAGGGCCACGACTGGACATACGCAAACGCCATCGACAGCGAGGGGCAGCCGCTCGACCTCCCTGCCCTCACCTGCGCCGCGCAGGACGGCACGCTGACGGTCACGGATTCAGACGGCAGCACGCAAAGCGGCACATACACCCTCACCCAGCACGATGCGAACGACGTCCTCTATGATCTTACGCTGGATAGCGAGACTGGTACGGCGCTTGTCGGCGTCACGGAATACACCGATGCTGCAGGGGAGAAAAGCGGTGAGTATACGCTCATTTTATCGCTGCCAGAGCGGACGGTTTATTTTCGTGCCGATATGGCACAATGAATCAAGGCCGCCCGAAAGGGCGGGGTTTTCCCTGCACCGTGCATGGGGCGAGTCAAAGGGGCCATTCTCTTTCGCAAAAGAGAATGGCCCCTTTGGAACCCCAAGAGAAAGGCTTTGATTGGCAATCTGGAGCTCGAACAACTTTCATGCCTCCGGAGTGAAAGTACCTGCGTGGCGGCATTGCTAACGCTCGCCGCCATTGGTTTTACTATACGATTTGCCTCTGCTTCTATTATCCGCTGCCGCTCTGCCCATCTTATAGAAGTGCGCAGTAATCACCGTCTACCGGAGTGCTAATCAATGCGGTGAGCGTAGCAATGCCGCATTCGGCTGGCAGTCCGCCGCCAAGCAAACGTCACTCGCGCCTCACGATAGTAAGGCGCGGTTGCAACATGCAACGAAACGCAGGGGTTCATGGCGAAGCCATGTACACCGCAGTGCAATCCGCAGGCTGCGCAGTTCTTCAAGTGCCTGACTGCCAATGTGCGGGGTCAAGGGGCAAGGCCCCTTGCGTTCTCTTGGGGGTTCAAGGGGGCCATTCTCTCACGTGAGAGAATGGTCCCCTTTCCCGCATTCCCTGCGCCGCGCAGGGAATCCCATTGCTGCCTTCAGGCAGCAAAAGCCTGTAGAGCACTATTGCCTTAATAACCTATTGATCTCACGCTTTGCAAGCGCAGTGACACCCTCAAAATCCACGCAGGGATGGTATGCATTCTCCAGCGCATCGTGCGCTTTTTTGGCGTCCGACAGTGCGCCCACAGCCTCATCTAAAAGTGACGCCTCCACGCGGCGCGTGAAGCGCAGCTTCGCCTTCTGCGCGCGCGTGAGCTTCTCCTCCGCCATCGCGTCGAGACGCAGGCGGCGGTAGGGCTTCCCGCCGTACGGGTTGCGCGCGTTCGTTGTGATAAACGCCAGCCCTTTTTCCGGGATCAATACGTGATGGAGCTCCCGCGGCCGGTCTGGATTCGGGCAGGCGATGATGTCGAAATGCTTCGCCTGTGCCGCCTGCACGACGGTCTCAAGCATTTCGTTTCCCAGCCCCGCACTGTCGATGATGGCATAGATGCGCGGGCAGAGGGCTTCGACGGTGTCGAACCGGCAAATCTCGCCCCGATGCGTCACACCGCCCAAAAACGCGCGGTCGACGCGCCCGCTGCCGCCTCCCTCGCCGCGCAGCTCGCGTGCGAGAATGCCGTCGGTGCGGCGGCGGAGCTTCGAAAAATCCATCTGCGCGTGCATTGCCACGCGGCGCTCGCTCTCCACCTCGCCCATCGCGCGCAGGATGCGATAGGCGCTGCGGTAGTGTGCGCGATATTCGTCGCTCAGCGCGACGATCTCCGCGCGGCGTACCTTAGCCGCGTCCACATCGTAGAAGCGTGTCAGATCGACATAGCGTTCGCTCGCGACCGCATAGGTCGGCTCGAGCACGTGCGGGCTGGTGCCATCGACAATGGCGGCGTTACGGTCCAGAAAGATCGCAGCGTCGAGTGAATCGGGGTCGCCCGAGCAGTTGATGTACACGACGCGCTCGCCCGCGCGCTCCATCGCCGCGCCCACGCGGCGCATGAAGGTCGACTTGCCGCAGCCCGGGCCGCCTTTCAGAATCATCAGATCGTCGAGCCGACCGCCCAAAAGCTGGTCATAGAGCGAGAAAAAGCCCTCTTCGCTGTTTGCGCCGAGGAAAAAGTACACCGGTTTCATAAGATCCCTCCCAAAATTGGTGCTTTCTCCATAGCGTATGCGTGCGTGGCTGTCCCCGCTTCCCGCCCTTCCCAAATCTTGTTTGTTAGGCAGCAACATTCCGTCATTCAGGAATGAAAAAAGCTCCGTTTGGGATTCCCAAACAGAGCCTTTTTATGTACTTTCTTACGCCGTGAAGATCTTGTCCTCCGCTCTGCGCGTGTAGTCGCGTTCGAGCATCGCGCGGTGCGAGAGGAACGCGGGATCATCGAAATACTTCGCACCCATCGGGCAGTTGCGCACGCAGGAGTGGCATTTGATGCACACGCCCACGACCTCGGTGACATCATCGGGATTGATCGAGCCCATCGGGCAGAGTGAGGCGCACACACCGCAGTGGATACACTTGTCGAGGTCGGTCTTGGGCTTCGCCTTCAGAAACACCTTCGGTTCGCCATCGAGGCCCAGCGGGCGGTAATACGGCGCGTCGGCGTCACCGTCGACCGTGACGGGCGCGGGATACTCGGTCATCCGCACGATGCGGCCCACGACCGCGGAACCGAGCTTTGCAAGCTCCGCCATATCGTCAGAATCGGGTCTGCCGTTGGCAAGCGCGTCGGTAAAAGCGTGACGGCAGGCAAACGCGCCCGCGCCGATGGTATGGAAGCCGTCCGCTTCCAGGCAGGCGCAGAGCTCGGCAAGCGAATTGTCGAAGCTGCGGTTGCCGAACGTCACGACCGGTACAGCCAGCGCGCCGTTTCCGTGAAAGCCGGACTTCACAAAGTCGAGCAGCTTATTTGGAAGCTTGCCCGCGTAGGTTGGCATACCGAATACGACAAGGTCGCCCACGGCAAACTCATACGCTTCCTCGCGCGCGGCGGGCAGCGTGAAATCGCGCACCTCGAGCGGCACGTCGAAGCTGACGGCAAGGGCATTTGCAAGCGTGGTGGTCACCTTTCTGGTGTTGCCGGTGGCGCTGAAATAGACTGCGTAAACCTGAGAAATGTTCATGGGAATCGGCCTTCTTTCTTTATTGTTCGGGGCGCTGCCCGGCCTTACAGGGAAAAATCCTCGGAGGTATACTGATCGCGCAGTGTGGCGGGTCTCGGCGGCACACGCTTGAGCGGATCATAGCAAAAGTGACGGCAGTGGTCAGCGGAATCGACCACGCCGCGGCGGGAACAGATGACCTGCCCTTCGCTGATGACAGATCCGCTCTTGCAGTAGGCGCAGTGCTTTTCAATGTCCTTGCGGAACAGATGGAACATGGTCTTCCCTCCCCTTTCCTGGTCACATGCTGCGCACAACGAGCTTGCCGTCCTCCATCGACGCACGGATCTGCGTAACGGGATGCTCGTAGGAATCGATGATCTGCGCGGCCATGACGTCTTCGAGCTCTTTCTGAATGGTGCGGCGCAGATTGCGCGCGCCGTAGGTCGCGGAGTAGGACTTCTTGACGAGGTAGTCCTCAACATCCTCGTCCCACGTAAAGTGCAGGCCCTTGTCCTCAAGGCTCTTTTGCAGCTCATCGAGCATGATGTGGGCGATGCCGGCGAAGTTCTTCTCGTCAAGGCGGTTGAAGCAGATGACCTCGTCCACACGGTTCAGGAATTCGGGGCGCAGGAACTCGCCGAGCGCCTTCATAGCGCGGTCGCGGTTCTGCTCGTTCACCGTGTGGCCGAAGCCGACGGTGCCCTCCTTGCGCTCGCTGCCCGCGTTGGATGTCATCACGATGACGGTGTTTTCAAAATTGACCTTGCGGCCGTGGGAGTCAGTGATCTCGCCGTCGTCGAGAATTTGCAGCAGGACATTCATCACGTCAGGGTGCGCCTTTTCAATCTCGTCGAAAAGGATGACGGCGTAGGGCTTGCGGCGAATCTTTTCGGTCAACTGGCCGGCTTCATCATAGCCGACATAGCCCGGGGGCGAGCCGACGATGCGGGAGACCGAGTGCTTTTCCATAAACTCGGACATGTCGAGGCGGATCAGCGCATCGGGCGAGTTGAAGAGGTCCTGCGCCAGCTGCTTGACAAGCTCGGTCTTGCCGACGCCCGTGGGGCCGACAAAGATGAAGCTCACCGGCTTGTGCTTGGGCGAAATGCCCACGCGGTTGCGGCGGATAGCCGCAGCGACAGCCTCGACAGCCTCGTCCTGACCAACGATGTGCTCTTTTAAGCGCTTGTCAAGCTCGCTCAGACGGCGGAACTCGTCTTCACGGATACGCGAGGCGGGAATCTTCGTCCAGAGCTCGATCACGCGGGCGAGGTTGTCCATCGTGAGCTGCGGGTCACCCTGCGCGCAAAGCTCGTCGAGCTCGGTCTGCGCCTTGATGGTAAGGCTCTTGAGCTCGGCCAGCCGCTCGAAGTCGGGTTCTTCTGCGCCCTGCAACAGCTCGCGCTCCTTGTCGTAATCCTCGATCTCGCGGCGCAACTCCATGCGGCGGTTGATGTTCTTGTCGTGCAGGTTCAGATCCGAGCATGCCTCGTCGATGAGGTCGATGGCCTTGTCGGGCAAGAAACGGTCGGTGATGTAGCGCTCGGATAGCAGCACTGCCTGACGCAGAATGCCCTCGGGAATTTTGACACCGTGGAACTGCTCGTAGTAGTGGGCGATGCCCTTCAAGATTTTGAGCGTATCCTCCATGTTCGGCTCATTGACCGTGACCGGCTGGAAACGACGCTCAAGTGCGGTATCCTTTTCGATGTGCTTGCGGTACTCGGTAAAGGTCGTCGCGCCGATGACCTGAATTTCGCCTCGGGAGAGCGCAGGCTTCAAGATGTTGGCGGCGTTCATGCTGCCCTCGGCGTCGCCCGCGCCGACGATGTTGTGCACCTCGTCGATGACAAGGATGACGTTGCCCATCTTGCGGATTTCCTCGATGAGGCCCTTCATGCGGCTCTCAAACTGGCCGCGGAACTGCGTGCCCGCGACGAGCGCGGTGAGGTCAAGAAGATAAACCTCCTTGCTTCTGAGCTTGAAGGGCACGTCACCCGCGACGATGCGCTGGGCGAGGCCCTCGGCAATGGCCGTCTTGCCGACGCCCGGCTCACCGATCAGGCAGGGGTTGTTCTTCTGGCGGCGGTTCAAGATTTGGATGACGCGCTCGATCTCCTCCTCGCGGCCGACGACCGCGTCGAGCTTGCCGTCGCGTGCGCGCTGGGAGAGATTGATGCAGTAGGAGTCGAGGAATTTGTGCTTGCTCCCCTTTTCGACCTTCTTGTTGCTGCGCGGGCTCTGCGTCTGCTCGGCCTCGTTGCCATTTTGTGCGTCGTTCGCAGCGGGATTTCCGCCGAAAAAGCGGCTCAGGAACGGGAATGTGGCGGTCTTGCCGTCCTCGTCCTCGTTATCGGCGTCCGGATCGTCGGCGTCGGTCAGACCTTCGAGGTTTTCCGCGCCGCCGAAGGCGCCCATCATTTCATTGGAGATATTGTCAAGGTCCTCATCCGTGATGCCCATGCGGCGCATCATCTCGTCCACCTGCGGCAGTCCGAGATTTTTCGCGCACTTGAGGCAAAGTCCTTCGTTGACGTTCTGCCCGTTTTCCTGACGGGTGATGAACACAACGGCGATATTCTTTTTACATCTGGAACAAAGTTGCGGCTGCATAGTATTTCCTCCTTGGGGTAAAGATCAGGGTAACAGCGCGGCGACAAGCCCGCGCGGAGTATGACTCATAAAAAACGATAACAGATACGTGCCCTCGTAGTCGGCAAAGGCCTTGATGCCGAGCTTCGGTGCGACATCGCAGACGAGAAACAGCAAAAGTGCGCCCTCGATCAGGCCCAGCGCGCCGCCGCCGATGGTGTTGAGCGCGTTCAGCACTGGCAAGTCTAACACCTTGTCAATGCCCCCCGTCACTAAGCGGAGCAGCAGCGTGAGCACCAAAAAGCACAGCACGAACACGAGTGTCCTCACCACGCTGCCGAGCAGCGTCCTTACGGCGGCAAGCGCTGCGTCGCGCGCGGCATTTCGAAGCGACTGACGCACCGCGCCGTCGAAATCGAAGCGCAGCAGCTTTTTGAGAAGGCCTGTCACCGCGAGCGGCGAATCGTCCTGCCAAACGTTTTCCGCGTCCTGCGCGGCGTCGCCGTTTGGCGTTTCACCCGAGGCGTTGCTCTCCGCCGGGGTCTCCCCCTCGATCTGCGGGACATCCCCCTCCGGTGTCTGCGATTCGGTATCAAACCACTCCTCCACGCTCTTTTCAAGGCGCGGCATCAGCATGTCGGTCACGGGCTCGGTCAAAGCATCGGTCAGGAGCGACGCGCCGATCAGCGCGAGCACGATTGCCGCCAGCGCCATAAAGCTGCGGAACAGCCCCCGCTTGGCGCCGAACACGACGCTTAAAATGAGCACGAGCGCGAAGACTGCATCGATCATAAGACCATTATTCACGTTTCCCGCGCTCCTTTCAAGTCATAAATTGTAACATTTTTAGCGTTTTACAGAAATTACGGAATATAAAGCCAGGCGGACGACGAGCCGATCAGCACCGCCGTACCATCCTCGCGCATGATGACAGAGCGCGCGTACTCCGTGCCGTCCAGCCGCGCGTATTCCTGCAGCTGCGGCGTGTAGAGCACCAGACTGTCGCTGTACAGCACGGCGATATACTTCCCCGCCGCGGACATGGACAGAACCTCCTGACTGCTGTCGAGACTTGCCATCTCTGTACCGTCGGACGAGACAGTCACGAGCTTCATGGTGCTACCCGAGCGGTAGCGGCTCAGCAGCAGCGCCGCGTAGTTGTCGCCGCCCATGCTCGAACCGCGCAGATACGGGTATTCGTAGCGATAGCTGCCGGAAAGCGTACCGTCCGATGAAAAGAGCGTCAAGCTCTCGTCCGTCAGGCACGAGAGCGTACCGGCCACGCTGTCGAGCGATAGCAGGAGCGAGCCCGTGAGTGTGTTGACTGAATCGGCCTTATCACTGCCGAGGGAGTAAATGCTCACCGTGTCGGCGAATGTGCCGTCCGACTCGCCGAGCGTCACCGCCGCCATGCGCTTGCAGTCGCGCATGACGACCGCGTCGATGACATAGTGCTCCGAGGAGTTGAAGGCAAACGTCTTCTCGCCCGAAGCGTCGTACACCGTAACAGCGGACTTGTAGCCGCTCTTTTCGGCGTTGAGCGCCAGATAGTCCGAGGAATTGACGCTGACCGACAGGATATTGCCGCTGCACTCGCCGCTCATATCGCGCACAAGGCCGCTTGCAGAGTAAATAAAAAGCGTCTGCCCGCCGATATCATAGACCGCGGCGGTCTGGCCGCCGACAGCGATGGCGGGATTCGTGAGCTTCACACTCATGCTGTCCACCACGCTGCCGCTGCTGCTGTAGATCGACACGCCCGTCGTCGAAGCGACGATCAGATGGTCGCCGAGCAGCGCAAAGGTGTTGCTGCGGTCGTTGCTGAACGAGTACATCTCCACCTTGCCCTGCTCATCCTGCGTGACCTTATTGTAGGAGAAAAGGCGGCGCACACTGTCAAGGCTGCTCAGGTCCTTCCACGCCGCGGCGACGACCACGGCCAGCACGACCACAAGCGCCAGAATCACCATCAGCGCCCGCTTGAGCCCGCCGCCGGAGCGGCGCGGGGCCGCCTGCGAGCGCCTCAGCTCCTCGCGTGTTCCCTTTTCCTCTTTGAGATCATTCATTGAGCCGTTCATCCTCATACCAAAGTCTCGTCATGTACAGTCCGCCCGGCGGCACCGTGGGGCCGGCGAGCGAGCGGTCGCCGGAGGCCAGGATCTCGGGGATGTCCTCTGGCGTGAGCTTCCCCTCGGCGGCGTAGAGCACCGTGCCGGTGATCGCCCGTACCATGTTATACAGGAACCCGTCCGCGCAGACCTTGAGTTCCAAAAGATCACCCGAGCGCGACACGCGGCAGTAGTGCACGGTGCGCACGGTGGTCTTCGTCTCCGTGCCGACAGAGCGGACGGCGCGGAAATCGTGCGTGCCCTCAAAGGCGCGCGCCGCGCGGTCCATCACCTCTTCGTCGAGGTGCTTGGGGTAAAAGTACGCCCGATTGACATAGAACGGGTTTTTGATGCGGGAATTATAGATGCGATAGGTGTATTCCTTTTTTTGACACGAGAGGATCGCGTTGAAATCCTCCGCCACCTCAAGCGCCTCGCGCACGACGATATCCTCCGGCGTGTGCGTATTGATGGCAAACGGCAGGCGCTCGACCGGAATGCGCGACTCGGTATGGAAATTGGCGATGTAGCGCTCGGCGTGCACGCCCGCGTCCGTGCGGCCGCAGCCGACGAGCTTGACGTTCCCGCCGCAGACATTTGAGAGGCCCTTTTCCATCGTCTCGCAGACGCTTGAGACCGTCTTCTGCACCTGCCAGCCGTGATAGGCCGTGCCGTTATACATGAGCTTGAGGGCGATGTTTCGCATAAAAGCGTCCTTTCTTCTTATCGCAGCGCGATGACCGCGGCCACGAGCACGGCATAATAGCCGAGCACCAGATAGTCGCGCGTCTGGTAGTGCAGCACATTGAGCTTCGTGCGGCCTTCGTCGCCGTGGTAGCAGCGGCATTCCATGGCCGTCGCCAGCTCGTCGGCGCGGCGGAACGCGCTGACAAACAGCGGCACGAGCAGCGGCACGAGCGCCTTGGCGCGCTGCATGAGGCTGCCAGTCTCAAAGTCGGCGCCGCGCGCCTTCTGCGCGGACATGATCTTATCCGTCTCCTCGATGAGCGTCGGGATGAAGCGAAGCGCGATCGACATCATCATCGCGAGCTCATGCACGGGGACCTTGATCTTCTTGAGCGGACCCAGCAAACTCTCCAGACCGTCCGTCAGGCGGATGGGAGAGGTCGTATACGTGAGCAGGAACGTTCCCATGATCAAAAGCGTGATGCGCAGCATCATCGTGATGGCGGCGCGCACACCCTCGATCGTAATGCGGAAGATCCAAAAATGGCACAGCTCCGTGCCGGGGGTGTAAAAGAGGTTCAAAAGCGCCGTGAACGCGATAATGAACAGCACCGGCTTTAATCCCTTGAAAAGCGCCTTCGCGCCCACGCGCGAGATGCGCACGGCGACAATCAGCGTCAGAATGAGAACGCCGTAGGCAATGTAGCTCTTCGCCGTAAAGAGCGCCACGACGTAAAACACCGTGACGAGGAGCTTTGTGCGCGGGTCGAGCTTATGGGCGAGCGTGTCGCCCGGGAAAAACTGGCCGAGCGTGATATCCTTCAGCATTTTTTGCCGCCCCCTCTCTTGAGCGCGACAAGCTCTTTGCTGAGCTCATCGACGGTGTAAACGGCGGGGTTGATGGCAATGCCTTTATCGCGCAGCGCCATCGCGACGCGCGTGACCTGCGGCACGTCAAGGCCCGCGGTCATCAGCTCGTCGCCGCGGGCGAAGACCTCGCGCGGCGTGCCGCTCATGAGCACATGGCTGTCCGACAGGACAACGATGCGGTCGACGTTTTTCGCGATCTCCTCCATGCTGTGGCTCACGAGCACGACGGTCGTGCCGCGCGCGCGGTGGAATTCGCGAATATTCGCAAGCAGCTCTTCCCTGCCCTGCGGGTCAAGTCCCGCGCTCGGCTCGTCGAGCACGAGCACCTCGGGCTCCATCGCAATAACGCCCGCGATGGCGACGCGGCGCTTCTGTCCGCCGGAGAGGGCAAACGGCGATTTTTCCAGCAGATCGTCGGTAAGCCCCGCAAAGTGCGCGGATTCGCGCACGCGGCGGTCGATCTCGTCTTTGGATAGGCCCATGTTCGTCGGGCCGAACGCGATATCGCGGTAAACGGTCTCTTCAAAGAGCTGGTATTCCGGATACTGGAACACGAGGCCCACGCGGAATCTTACGTCCCGAATTTTCTTCGGGTCCGACCAGATGTCCTCCCCGCCAAGCAAAATGCGGCCGGAGGTCGGCTTGAGCAGGCCGTTCAGGTGCTGGATCAGCGTCGACTTGCCGCTGCCCGTGTGGCCGATGATGCCCAAAAATTCGCCGCGATAGATTGCGAGCGACATATCCTGCACCGCACTGCGGCAGAACGGCGTGCCCTCCCCGTAGGTGTGCGTCAGGTTTTCTACACGAATGATCTCTTCCAAGGTTACAGTCCTCTTAGGTAAAATTTTTCGCAATGGCGTCTGCGCATTCCTCTACGGTGATGGCATCCACGGGGACGTCCATGCCCGCCTCGCGCAGGGAAAAGAGCAGCGAGACCGTGTCCGGCACGGCAAGGCCGATGTCCTCCAGCTCCTTTTTGCGGGTGAAAACCTCGCGCGGCTTTCCGTCCATGACGACAAGGCCGTCGTTCATCACGATGACGCGGTCAGCGTGCTCGGCTTCGTTCATGTGGTGGGTGATGAGGACGACCGTGATGCCCTGCTCGCGGTTGAGCTTTTCGACGGCCGCGAGCACCTCGCGCCGGCCGATGGGGTCGAGCATGGCGGTCGCCTCGTCGAGCACGATGCACTCGGGTTTCATCGCCAGCACACCCGCGATGGCGATGCGCTGCTTCTGTCCGCCGGAGAGCAGATGCGGCGCGTGCTTGACGAACTGCGTCATGCCGACGGCCTCGAGCGCGTCGTCCACGCGCTTTCTGATCTCGGCGCTCGGCACGCCCAAATTCTCGGGAGCGAACGCGACATCCTCTTCGACGACATTTGCCACGATCTGGTTGTCCGGATTCTGAAACACCATGCCCACGCGCCTGCGAATTTCAAGCAGGAGCGATTCGTCCATCGTGTCCATGCCCTCGACATAGACCTTGCCGCCGCTTGGCAGCAGGACTGCGTTGAAGGTCTTGGCAAGCGTCGATTTTCCGCTGCCGTTGTGGCCGAGGATCACGACAAAGCTGCCGCGCTCGATGGTCACATCCACCCCGCGCAGCGCGCGGGTGTTCACCTGGTCTTCCGTGCCCGGATAGGTAAAGGCCAGGTCTTGGGTCTTGATCATTTCCATAAAAGTTGCGTTCCTTAATCGTTATCCCGAAAGAGCCTTCGGGGATTTATCGCCGCAAAGCGGCGGATTCCTTTATTCCGAGAACCAGCGGCCCGTCGCGCCGCAGGGCAGCGCGAGCCCCGTCTCCGTCACGGGCAGGCCCAGCTCGTCCCACGTGACCTTGCCGCCGTACTTTTCCGCAACGAGCAGGTGCAGCATGTAGCCGAGCACCGAGGGAGCGAGCCCCGTCGTATACGAGTTGATGATGACAAAAAGCGGCTTGTCCGATAAGACCTGCGCGCAGAGCTTCACGAACGGGAAAAGATTGTCCTCCAACTTCCAGACCTCTCCTCCGGGGCCGCGGCCGTAGCTCGGCGGGTCCATGATGATGGCGTCATACACCTTGCCGCGGCGGATCTCACGCTCGACAAATTTCGCGCAGTCGTCGATGATCCAGCGCACCGGCGCATCGGAAAGGCCGCTGACACGCGCGTTCTCGCGCGCCCAGTTGACCATGCCCTTTGCCGCATCCACGTGGCAGACCTGAGCGCCTGCCGCCGCACACGCGACAGTCGCGCCGCCGGTGTAGGCAAAGAGGTTCAGCACGCGGATGGGCCGGCCCGCGTTTTTGATCTTCTCGCGCGCAAAATCCCAGTTGACGGCCTGCTCGGGGAACAGGCCCGTGTGCTTAAAATTCATGGGCTTGACCTGGAATTTGAGATCCTTGTAATTTACCGTCCAGCTCTCGGGCAGCTTCTCCTTGTCCCAATGTCCGCCGCCTGAGGACGAGCGGTAATAGCGGCCCTGCGCGTTGCGCCAACCGCGGTTCGTGCGCGGCGTCTCCCAGATCGCCTGAGGGTCAGGCCGCACCAGAATTTGCTTTCCCCAGCGTTCGAGCTTTTCTCCGCCGCCGCAGTCCAGCAGCTCATAATCTTCCCAACCGTCCGCGATCCACATACATTTTCTCCTTTGCCGCATGGGCATACTTGCTCATAATAATCAATGTATTATACTACGCATTCGATTGAATAGTCAATGTATAAATCGTGAACGATCCTGCGCCATTCGCTTAATTTTCTTTTCCCGTGGACTTTGCCGCGCGCTTGTGGTATGCTGGCAGAAACGACACAAGGAAAGCTGGTCTTTTTTGATGGATAAACTGCTGCTGCACTCCTGCTGCGCCCCCTGCTCGGTCTACTGCGTGGACACGCTGCGCGCCGACGGGATCGAGCCCACGTCACTCTGGTTCAACCCGAACATTCACCCCTGGACGGAGTATGACGCGCGCCGCCGCACGCTGCTCGAATACGGGGAAAAAGAGCATGTAGAAGTGCATATTTTAGAGGATTACGGCCTGCGCGACTTTGTCCGCGCCGTGAGTGCGGATATCGACCACCGCTGCGCGCACTGCTACACCATCCGCCTCGGCACGGCGGCCAAATACGCCGCCGACCATGGCTACGACGCGTTCACATCGTCCCTGCTCATCTCTCCGTATCAGAACCACGAGCTCTTAAAGGCCGTGGGCGAGACGATGGGCAAGAAGTACGGCGTCGAATTCTACTACCGTGACTTCCGCCCCGGTTTTCGCGAGGGGCAGGCCAAGGCGCGCGAGATGGGCCTCTACATGCAGAAATACTGCGGCTGCATCTTCTCTGAAGAGGACCGCTATTCGACCAAGATCGAAAAGGCGAAAAAGCGCTACGCCGAAGAATAAGCAGCTTGCAAAAGGCAAGACCCGTTGGATGCTCCAACGGGTCTTTTTTCATTCTTTCGCGGCGATCAGCGCGTCGTGCATGAGCTGCAAGGCGCGCTCTGCGTCGTCGCGCAGGACGTAAAAGCTCATGAACCGCTCCCCCGCCGCAACGGCGAAGACGGTGATCTCCGCCCGTTCGAGCGCCGTGACGGCTATCTTCTCTTTCTCGATGCTCGGCAGCGCGACGCCGACCGCCGTGATGGCCGCAAGGCGGCTCCGGTCACTCTTTTTCTGCGTCACGCCGACGATGCTTATATCTTCGTCCGTTTCACAAACGACGCTGCCATTGCCCCCTTCCCTGCACGACCGCACGGTGATGGGAACGCCGCCCGCCTGCGCGAGCGCCACGCTGCGGTCGTGAAGCACCTGTGCGCCTTT
>NZ_JPJG01000128.1 GCF_000765235.1 Oscillibacter sp. ER4
AAGAGAACCTCCCCCTTTGAATCCCCCAAGAGAAAGGCAGGGGGCGTTTCGATTTCGCCCCCTGCACCCCCTAACGACCAAAAGGGAGGGGCACAGCCCCTCCTTTTTGGATTATCCTCCCCGCTCTTCTGACGGCGCGGCATTGCTGCGCTCGCCGCTTTGGCTGAGCACCAAACTACAACTTTTCTATTTCGATACGAAAAGCGTATTTTTGATAGACAGGAACTTCTTCTTTCTCCACCCTCATAAAATGTTCACAGCATTCAGAATCCGCCTGTAATTTCTTTCGTCTGCGGGCAACGCAATGTCCATAATTCAGCGGCACATATACCCCTGCACTAAGTACATAGTGCTGACGAAAATGCGTGCAATCCTTACAGGAATCCATATCGATCACCTCGAACTTATAATATGCGATTTTCGCATATATGTCAATATGCGTTTATTGCATATCCTATAATTATTGCGAGGTGAGAATGATGTATCAGCGACTTCGGGATTTGCGAGAAGACCACGATAAAACGCAAAAGGATATTGCCTCGATGCTCAATATCAGTCAGACGACATATTCCCGCTATGAAAGCGGAGCGCTCGAAATTCCCAGCGCCACGATCATTCGTCTTGCACGGTTTTATCATGTCAGTACCGATTATCTGTTCGGACTGACGGATGAAGACCGGCCTTACCCCTGCGGAAAGTATGGTGGTTAACGGCGGCGAGCGCAGCAATGCCGCCTTGGCAGGCACTATCGAAACGGAATCATCCCAAGTAGGCGCAATGCTTACCGGAAGTGCCATGGGGTGGATAATCCAAAAAGGAGGGGCAAAGCCCCTCCCTTTTGGTCGTTAGGGGTGCAGGGGCGAGATCGAAACGCCCCTGCCGTTCTCTTGGGGGATCAAAAGGGGGTATTCTCTCACGT
>NZ_JPJG01000028.1 GCF_000765235.1 Oscillibacter sp. ER4
TATATCGTTTGTTTGGTACTCCTTTTGGCATAGCAAATCACCCCACTTGTTAGATAGTATATCATACTGTCTAACAAATGGGGTGCAGTTCATATCAGCCGGACGTTTTTTATTGGAATGTTCTTCCTTTTGCATAGCGGGCAAAAATGCGCGCAAACTAAGCGCGGCAAACGCCAAAACAACTTTTTCAGGAGGACAAATCCATGACCGATCATACCAATAACGGCTGCTCCTGCACGCCCAACACCTCCATCCGCTGCGCCGTGACCAATTGCGCCAACCACTGCAAGGACGCCCAGTACTGCGGTCTGAACGCCATCCAGGTCGGCACGCACGAGGCCAACCCCACCATGGACCAGTGCACCGACTGCCAGAGCTTCAAGAAGCAGTAATTTTTGCAGCCGCCCCTCAGGCGGCCGCTACATAGCATCGAAAAAGGCGGTGACAGCATGACGGAAAAGGGCAAATACCGCGTCTGTGGCGCGCTCGCAGGCACGGTGAACGGCTTATTCGGCGGAGGCGGCGGCATTCCGCTCGTCTTTTTGCTGCGCTCGTGGGCAAAACTCTCCGACAAGACGGCACTCGCGACCTGTGTGGCCGTCATCTTCCCGTTCTGCCTTGTGTCGGTGCTCGTGTACGCGTTCCGCGGCGCGCTGCCGCTCGGAGAGGCGCTCCCCTACTTTCTCGGCGGACTCGCGGGCGGATGGATCGGCGGCAGGCTCTTCAAGGATGTGCCGAATACGTGGCTCAAGCGCATTTTCGCGCTGTTTCTGCTCTATGGCGCGGTGAGGTACCTTCTGTGACGGACTGGCTCTTTCCCGCGCTCTGCGGGCTTTTGACGGGAATCCTCTCGTCCTGGGGCGTCGGCGGCGGGACACTGCTTCTTTTATGCATGACGCTCTTTTTCGGCGTGGAGCAGCGCACAGCGCAGGCCATCAACCTGCTCTATTTTCTGCCAACCGCGGGCATCTCGCTCTTCGCGCATCGCAAAAACGGATATCTCGACAAAGCCGTCCTGCGCGCGGCCATCCCGACCGGCACGCTCTGTGCGCTCGCCGCCGCGTTTTTGACGACAATAGTCGACAGCAGCGTCTTCCGCAAGCCGTTCGGGCTGTTTCTGCTCTACGCGGGGCTGTCGATCCTCTTTGAAAAGAAGAAAAACAGCAAAAAAGAAACGCCGTGACTTTCGTCATGGCGTTTTCGATTCTATTCAGATGCGCAGCGCCGTTTCCAGCGCGATATAGAGCTTGCCAAGGTCGTGGTTCGCGCCGCGAAGATTGGCGACATCGTAGCCGCTCTCCTCCAGCACGTCGCCCGCCTCGAGGAAGTTATAGAGCGATAAGCCGTAAAAACTGCACACCGCCTGCACACCGGCAAGCTCCATCTCCACGGCGATACAGCCCTCGCTTCTTCGCTGCGCGACGAGGCCCGCGGTCTCGCGGATCATGGCGTCCGTCGTCCAAACCCGCCCCGTCACGTGCGGGACGCCCAGCTCGGTAAAGATGGCCGAGAGCTTCCGCGCGTTCTCGACCGTGATGTAGTCGGACGGCGCAGCGAAATAGTACGAGCAGCCCTCGCCGCGGTAACTCTCCGTCGGGACGATGAATTTGCCCCTCGTCGCCTCCCGATTCAAGCTCCCGCAGGAACCGAACATCACGAACTTCGACGCACCGACGATCCAGCTCGCCTCATAGCACTCCGATGCGGCAATCGCCGAGCCGATGCCCGAGAGGTAAAACGCGATGTCCTTTCCCTTGTAATTCATGCGGTAAATGGGGATATTCCCGTTGCACGCACCGATCAGGCCGATCTTTTCACTGGGAAAGGCGTCCAGCAGATGCTGATAGATCTTTTGCGAAAACAGGATCAGGCACGTTTCGATAAGGTGCTTCTGCTCGCCGTAAAAGTCCCGCAGGCTGATGACGGGTTCAGTCTTATCGTCAAAGCAGTCGGTAATCATCTTTTCAGCGCTGATCCGTCAGTTTTTCGAGCGCGTCTTTTGCGGCCATCTGCTCGGCTTCCTTCTTGCTGCGGCCCGCGCCCTTGCCCACAGCACCGCCGTTGAGCAGCACTTCAAAATAGAACGTCTTGTCATGGTCGGGGCCGCTCTCACCAAACAGGCGGTAGGAAAGCGTCTGGTTCGGCGTGCGCTGCACGAATTCCTGTAAAATGGTCTTGTAGTCGCGACGCTTTTCCTCGGCGACCTCCTCGCGCTCGGTATCGAGCAACACTCGGTGGATGAGCGCGCTGGCCGCGCTGATGCCGCCGTCAAGATACACCGCGGCAAACACCGCCTCGGTCGCGTCGGCCAGGATAGACGGACGCGTGCGGCCGCCGCAGCTCTCCTCGCCGTTGCCGAGCTTTAAGTATTTTCCAAGCTCCAGGCGCTGCGCGACCTCGTGCAGGCTGTCCTCGCACACGAGCAGCGCGCGGATGCGCGTCAGCTCCCCCTCCGGCGCGGTAGGATGCTTGGCAAACAGATACTCCGCCGTCACAAAGCCGAGCACGCTGTCACCCAGGAATTCCAGGCGCTCGTTGCTGAAAAAGTTTGCGCCGCGGTGCTCGTTGGCATACGAGCTGTGGCGCAGCGCCTCTTCGAGCAGCGCCAGATTTTTGAAATGATATTGCAGCTTTTCTTCCAAGGCCTGCATGGTTTTTCCTCCTGATAAAAGGACGCCCCGCGCAAAGCGGGGCGGCTTTTTTCTTCTTAACCGAGCTTCGTGCTCAGGTAGCGCACGCAGTCGCCCACCGTCTTGAGCGAGGTGAGCTCCTCCTCGGGGATCTCATCGAGCTCAAACTCTTCCTCCATGGCCATCACCAGTTCGACAAGATCCACGGAGTCGGCGCCAAGATCTTCCTCAAAAGAGCTGTCCATCGTGACCTCATCGGGGTCGAGCGCGAACTGCTCGACGATCAGCTTCTGCATCGTTTTGAAAATTTCTTCGGGGCTCATAAGTCTTATACTTCCTCTCACGGTTTTGGTTCTTCCAAATGATACGGCAAAGGCACTGTACTGTCAATACCCATTTTGCCGCTTTTTGGCATTCGCGTTATTCTGCCTTCTGTTCAATGCGCATCTTGTCGATGTTTTGCGTGATGTCGTCGATGATGCCGCTGCGCGCGACCTCCATCGCCTGGCGGACCGCATTGCAGATGCCGACCTCACTCGCGCTGCCGTGCGCCTTGACGACCGGCTTCGAGATGCCGAGCAGCGCCGTACCGCCGACCTCGTTCGCGTCGAGCATTTTCTTGAAATCGCCGAGCTGTCCCTTGAGCAGCAGCGCCGCCAGCTTCGTGCCGGTGCTGTGCATCAGCATTTCCTTCAATTTGATGGAAAGAAGCTTGCCCGTGCCCTCGATGCTCTTGAGCATGATGTTGCCGCTGTAGCCGTCGGCGACGATGACGTCGCACTCACCGAGCATCGCTTCCTTGGCCTCAATGTTGCCGGTGAAGTTGAGATGCCCCGCCTCGCCCGCTTCCTTGAGCTTCTGATACGTTTCGCGGCGCAGCGTGTCGCCCTTGCTCTCCTCCGCGCCGATGTTCAAAAGACCGATGCGCGGATTTTCGACGCCGAGCACCTTCTGCGCGTAGTAGCTGCCAAGATACGCAAATTGCAGCAGGTATTCGACCGTGCACTCGGCGTTCGCGCCGCAGTCGATGAGCACGGCCTTGCCCTTGGCCGTCGGGATGGTCGGCGCGAGCGCCGCGCGGCGCAGACCGCGGATGCGCTTGACAACGAGCGTCGCGCCCGCAAGGAGCGCGCCCGTGCTGCCCGCGCTGACAAAGCCGTCCGCGTCGCCGGCATGGAGCATATTGAGCCCCACGGTGAGGGACGAATCCTTCTTGTGCTTAAAGGCCGTGGCCGGATCGTCGCAGATCTCGACCACCTCGGTCGCGTTGGCGATCTCCATGCCCTTGGGGAGCTCCTTGCAGCCGCACTGCTGCAGGGCCTTCAAGATCTCTTCCGTTTTTCCGGTCAGGACGATGTCCACGCCGTACTTCTCCTGCGCCATCAGCGCGCCCTTGACGGGCGCGAGCGGGGCGAAATCGCCGCCCATGGCGTCGACGATGATCTTCACGGGGTCACTCTCCTTTCCTGTCACTCAGCACGTCCTCGCGCATCGCGTCGATCTTTTCAAGCGAGCGCGCGGCGAGCTGCGCATTTTTCACGCGCTTGCCGCCCTTGATGCGGTAGCCCAGCGGCGGCATGATACCAAAGTTCACGTTCATCGGCTGAAAGTCCGAGACCGTCGTATCGCTGATGTAAAGCCCCAGCGCCCCGATGGCCGTCTCGCGTGGGAAATCGACGGGCGGTTTGCCTTCGAGTCTTCTTGCCATCTCGATGCCCGCCAGAAAGCCCGAAGCTGCGGACTCGATATAGCCCTCCACGCCGGTCATCTGCCCGGCAAAGGCGATGCGGTCATCCGCGATCAGGCGATAGTAGCGGTCCAGCATCCCCGGCGAGCGGAGATAGGTGTTGCGGTGCATCACGCCGTAGCGCACAAACTCCGCATCATGCAGCGCGGGGATCATCGAAAACACGCGCTTCTGCTCGGGAAAGCGCAGATGCGTCTGGAAGCCGACAAGGTTATAGACGCTGCCCTGCGCGTTGTCGCGCCGCAGCTGGACGACGGCATAGGGCTCTTTCCCCGTCTTCGGGTCTCGCAGACCGCGCGGCTTGAGGGGGCCGTAGCAGAGCGTATTGTGTCCGCGGCGCGCCATGACCTCGACGGGCATGCAGCCCTCGAAGACGTTTTTATCCTCAAAGCCGTGTACGCTCGCTTCCTCGGCGGTCGTGAGCGCCTGCCAGAAGGCATCGTACTCCTCCTCCGTCATCGGGCAGTTGATGTAGTCCGCCGTCCCCTTGTCGTAGCGCGAGGCGAAAAACGCCGAATCCATGTCGACGCTCTCAAATGTCACGAGCGGCGCGGCGGCATCGAAAAAGTTCAGCGTGTGCCCGTCGCCGATCTTCTCGGCGATGGCGGCGGCGAGTGCGTCGCTCGTCAAGGGGCCCGAGGCGATGATGACGTTCCCCTCGGGGATGGCCGTCACCTCGCCGGGGATAACCGTGATATTGGGATGCGAACGGATCTTCTCTGTCACGAGCTTTGAAAAGCCGTAGCGGTCGACCGCCAGCGCGCCGCCCGCCTCCACGCGCGTCGCGTCCGCGCAGGCAAGGATCAGCGAATCGAGGCGGCGCAGCTCCTCTTTGAGAAGGCCGACCGCGTTTTCGATCTGGTCCGAGCGCAGCGAATTCGAGCAGCAAAGCTCGGCAAAATCCGCCGTGTGGTGCGCGGGGGTGGTCTTTTCGGGTTTCATTTCATGCAGCGTCACGGCGATGCCGCGCTGCGCGAGCTGCCAGGCAGCCTCGCAGCCGGCAAGGCCGGCACCGATCACAGTTACTTGCATCAGTTCTCTTCTTTCTCCGCGGTCTTTTTGGCTGCGGACTTGGTGGTCGTCTTCTTAGCGGCCGCCTTTTTCGTGGTCGCGGTCTTCTTTGCCGCCGTCTTTTTTGCGGGCTTTTCTGCACCATCCTCGGCTACGGTCTTCTTTGTCGTTTTCTTCGCTGCGGCGGTCTTCGTTGCGGTCTTCTTGGTGCTCGCCGCTTTTGTGCTCGTTTTCTTTGCGGTGGTGCTCTTCTTAGCCGTCGTCTTCCTGGCGGCGGTCTTCTTTGCCGCGGTCTCCGCCGCATCGGCGGCTTCGGCGCTCTCCGCGCCCTCTTCCGCGGTCTCGGTGGTCTTCTTTTTTACATAGCCGCGCTGGTCTTCCGGCACAAAGCGCGAACACGCGGGGTTGATGCAGTACGGGCGCTTAAAGCCCTTGCCCGCCTTTTTGAACATCGCCTGGCCGCACTCGGGGCAGTCGTCCTTCGTCGGCACATCCCAAGTCATGAAGTCGCACTTCTTCTCGGGATCGCTGCTGGTGGAGAATTCGCAGGCGTAGTACGTGTACTGCTTGTTCGTCTTCTTGCTCACGCCGGTGCGCTTCATCATGCGCCCGCCGCACTTGGGACAGCGCCCCGGCATTTCGACGACAAGGGGCTTGGTGAATGTGCACTCGGGATAGCCCGGGCAGGCAAGGAAGCGGCCAAAGCGCCCGCTCTTGATGACCATGTTGCGGCCGCAGACGTCGCACTTCTCCTCGCTGACCTCATCGGGGACCTTGAGTCTCACACCCTCGAGCGCCTTCTCGGCGTTTTCAAGGTCGCGCTCAAAGCCGCCGTAAAAGTCGCGGATGATGTCCTTCCATGCGGTCTTGCCCTCCTCGACGGTATCGAGCTTTTCCTCCATGCGGGCGGTGAACTTCATGTCCACAATGTCGGGGAAGCGCTCTTCCATCAGACCCGTCACCACCTCGCCGAGCGGCGTAGGACGCAGGTATTTTCCGTCCTTGATGACGTATTCGCGGTCTAAGATCGTCGAGACCGTCGGCGCGTAGGTCGACGGGCGGCCGATGCCGTTCTGCTCCATCGCGCGAATGAGCGTTGCGTCCGTATAGCGCGCGGGCGGCTGGGTAAAGTGCTGAAGCGGCGTATACGCTTCAAGCGCAAGCCCCTGCCCCTCGACGAGCGGCGGCAGCGTGCCCTCCTTTTCCTCCTTGCTGTCGTCGTCGCGAGACTCCTCGTAAACGGCGGTGTAGCCGGAGAATTTGAGGTTACTGGCGCTCGCGTGGAACTCGTGTCCGCCCGCCATGATCTGCGCGCTCACACTGTCGTACACGGCGTTCGCCATCTGGGAGGCCAAAAAACGGCTCCAGATCAGGCGGTACAGGCGGTACTGCTCACCCGTCAGGTCGTCCTTGATCTGCTCGGGCGTCAGGTTGACGTTCGAGGGGCGGATGGCCTCGTGCGCGTCCTGCGCGCCGGCCTTGGCCTTGTAGTGGCGGGCGGTCTTGGGATAGTAGCTCTGCCCGTAGCGTCCTAAAATAAACGTCTTCGCTGCGGCGATGGCCTCTTCGGAGATGCGCAGCGAGTCGGTGCGCATGTAGGTGATGAGACCCACCGTGCCCTCGCCCGTGATGTCCACGCCCTCATAGAGCTGCTGGGCGATGGCCATGGTGCGGCGCGGCGTCATGTTGAGCTTGCGCGAGGCCTCCTGCTGTAAGGTGGAAGTGGTGAACGGCAGAGACGGGGAGCGCTGCTTGTCCGTGCGCTTGATATTCGTCACAGTAAAGGACTTGTCGCCGATGTCGGCAATGATGCCGTCCACCTGCTCGCCGGAGGCCGGCTCGACCTTTTTACCGTCCTTGCCGTAATAGTGCGCCTCAAAGGTCTTGTGCGTCGCCTCGTCGGTGAGGTCGGCGTCAAGTGTCCAGTATTCCTGCGCCTCGAAGGCCTGAATTTCCTTTTCGCGGTCGTCGACCATGCGCACAGCGACGGACTGCACGCGGCCCGCGGAGAGGCCGCGGCGGACCTTCTTCCACAGAAGCGGGCTCAGCTGATAGCCCACGATGCGGTCGAGCACACGGCGCGCCTGCTGCGCGTCGACCAGGTCCTGGTCGATGGCGCGCGGCTCCTTGATGCTCTCGGAGACAACCTTTTTCGTGATCTCATTGAAAGTCACGCGCTTGGCCTTTTCATCGTTCAGATTCAAAAGCGCTTTTAGATGCCACGAGATGGCTTCGCCCTCGCGGTCCGGGTCCGTTGCAAGATACACGGTGTCGCTGCTCTTGGCGGCCTTTTTGAGCTCGCTGATGAGCTCCTCTTTTCCGCGGATGGGCTGATAGACAGGCTCGAAGTCGTGCTCGATATCAACGCCCAGCTTGCTTTTCGGCAGGTCGCGCAAATGGCCCATGCTGGCCTTGACCTCGTAGTCTTTGCCGAGATATTTTCCAATGGTTTTCGCCTTCGCCGGAGACTCGACGATCACCAGATGCTTTTTTGCCATGAATGTTATTCCTCCAGTAGTGTGACGGTCAAAGAAAAATGCTTGCCGCTGCCCTGCTCGACGTAGCCCTCAAGCTCCATCATCGTCAGCGCGGAAAGAACACGGCGCGTTGGGATCTGCGTCTTTTCGATCAGATCGTCCACCTGCAGCGCGCCGTCTTTCAGCGTGCGCAGAATGGCGATCTGGTCGTCGGTCAGCCCCGCGTCGTTGGTTTTCAAATTCAGTGTCGGCAGCGACAGTATTTCCTCCGCCGCGGCCTGCTTGGCGCGTGCTTGCTCCTCGCGCGCCTGATAGCCGAGCGTACGCGGAAGCTCCACGCGCTCGCCGAGTATTTTATGCGGATAGATGGCCTCGTACTCGCGCAGCACATCCCAGCTGTCGGTGATGAGGCCCGCCGCGCCGTCCGCGATCAAACGGTTGCAGCCGCGGCTGAGTGGCGCGTCGATCGGACCGGGAACGGCGAAAACATCGCGTCCCTGCTCAAGCGCGGTATCCGCCGTGATGAGCGCGCCGCTCTTTTCCGGCGCTTCGACCACGATGGTGGCGAGGCTCAGACCGCTGATGATGCGGTTTCGCACGGGAAAATGCCACGCCTCGGCCGCCGTCCCGGGCGGATACTCGCTGATGAGCGCGCCCGAGGCCGCGATATCGCGGTACAGCCACGCATTCTCCGCCGGATAGACGACGTCGAGCCCGTTGCCGAGCACGGCGATGGTCTTTCCGCCCGCGCGCAGCGCGCCGCGGTGAGATGCGCTGTCCACGCCCGCCGCCGCGCCGGAGATCACGACCGCGCCCTGCTTGCACAGACCGTAGGCGATCTTCTCCGCCGCTTCGATGCCGTAGGGCGAGGCCTTGCGCGTGCCGACCATGGCGACAGCGACCTCCTCGTCGATAACGGGGAGTTGGCCTTTGACATAAAGCAGGCACGGCGGCTCAAAGATATTGCGCAGGCGCATCGGATAGTCCGCGTCCTGCATCGTGAGAAGCCGCAGCCCCAGCCGCGAACACGCGCCGAGGATACGGTCGGCGTTTTCCAACGATTTTTCCGCGAGCAACGCGATCTGCCGTGGCTCAATGCCCTCGACGAGGCGGTACTCGTCCTCGTCGGCATAGTAGACGTTCTCCGGCGTGCCGAAATAGTCGAGCAGCAGAAGCTTTGAGCGGTTTGTCAGTCCCTTGACCTCCGAGAGCCACACCCAATATTTAAGGCCCGCCATGAAGAGCACCTCCTTGTTCGTTTCAGCGATACATCTCCCACAGAACGACCGTCGCCGCGATGGCCGCGTTGAGCGACTCGCAGCGCGGGCTCATGGGAATTTTGAGCGTCTTGGCGCACTCATCCAGCATTTGCTGCGACAGTCCGCGCCCCTCGCTGCCGATGGCGACAGCGGCTTTGGACAGGTTCGCGTCAGACAGCGGCACGGTGTCCTCGCGCAGCGCCGTGCCGTAGAGCGGGACGCCGCCTTTACTGAGCAGCGCGAAAAGCTCCTCCGGCGTGACGCTGTACGCCTCGCGGCGGAAGATCGCGCCCATCGTGGCGCGCGCCGTCTTGGGATTGAAGAGGTCGGCGCAGGCGTTGACTAAGAACACGCCGTCGCACTCAAACGCGTCCGCCGTGCGCAGGATGGTCCCCACGTTCCCGGGGTCCTGCACGCCGTCCAGCACGAGATAGTGCTTACCCGCAAGCGTTTCGGGCAGCTTCGTCTCAGGAAGCGCGACCGTAAACAGTGCGCCCTGCGGCGTCTCCATCGGGCTCACCGAGCGCATCAGATCTCCGCTCACGCGCACGGCGCGCACGGTATCGGGAAGCGCTGGAATGTCCACGCCGTCGGAAAACACCGCCGTCTGGACCGGCGCGCCCCACTTGAGCGCTTCGTCTAAGAGCTTTGTTCCGTCGCAGAGATATTCCCCGCTCTTTTTTCGATAAGACCGGGAGGACGCCAGCTTGCGCAGGTGCGTCATCAGCGGATTCTGCCGGCTCGTGATGGTTTCCACGTTCATTTTTCCTCTTCCCTCCCAGTTTCTTATTTAATATGTATCACACTATATTATCAACTGCCACCCTTTGTCAAGCAAAAGAATCTTTTGCACCTTTCCACTTTTGCGCGGATCGGCGCGCCGCGGCTTTACAGTTCGCCCCCTTTTGTGGTACACTGAGCGTGAAATATCACGCAGCATGACTGCAAGGAGGTACCCCAAAATGGAATCTGCCAAATCGCGTTTTCTGCGCTATGTGACCTATTACACCACCTCGGACGAATTCACTGGCACCTCGCCCTCCACGGAGCGGCAGAAGGACCTTGGCCGCGCGCTGATGCAGGAGCTTGAAGCGCTGAAGCTCGAGGACGTCCACATGGACGACTGCGGCAACGTGCTCGCAACGCTCCCCGCGAGCAAGGGTGTGGACGCGCCCGTCATCGCGCTCATCGCGCACATGGACACCGCTCCCGACGCTTCGGGCGAAAACGTCAAGCCCCGCCTCGTGCGCTACGAGGGCGGCGAGCTGAAGCTCAACGACACTGTCTCCCTCACCGAGGCGCTCTGCCCCGGCCTTGAAAGCCATGTGGGCGAAGAGCTCATCGTCACCGACGGCACGACGCTCCTCGGCGCGGACGACAAGGCCGGCGTCGCCGAGATCATGGCCGCGGTCGAGACGATGATTGAGAAAAACGTCAAACACGGCGAAGTGCGCGTCATCTTCACGACCGACGAGGAGATCGGCAACGGCGTGGACGGGCTCGACGTGCAGGAACTCGGCTGTGACTACGGCTACACTGTGGACGGCGGCCCGCTCGGTGAGATCGAATTTGAAAACTTCAACGCCGCGTCCGCCGTTCTGACGGTGCACGGCGTCGGCGTCCACCCCGGCAGCGCCAAAAATGTCATGATCAACGCCGCGACCGCGGCGATGGCCTTCCACGCGATGCTGCCTGAGGACGAAGTGCCGGAGAAAACCGATGGCTACGAGGGCTTTTTCCACCTGACCGAGATGAGCGGCAGCGTGACCGAGGCGACGCTCCGCTATATCATCCGCGACCACGACCGCGAGCGCTTTGAGGAGAAAAAGGCTCTCTTCGCCGACTGCGCCGCGCGCCTCGACGAAATTTATGGCGACGGCACGGCCGAGGCCCAGATCAGCGACAGCTACTACAACATGAAGGAGAAGATCCTCCCCCACTTCCACCTCATCGAGCGCGCGGAAAACGCCTTCCGCGCCAACGGCGTCGAGCCGCAGTGCGTACCCATCCGCGGCGGCACGGACGGCGCGCGCCTGTCCTGGGACGGGCTTCCCTGCCCCAATCTCTCCACCGGCGGCTACAACTATCATGGCGTGCGCGAGTGGATCCCCGCGGATAGCCTTGAGGCCATGACGAACGTGCTCATCACGCTGACGGAGAGCTTTGCCGAATGAGGCAATCGTTATCGTAACAAAGAATTGGAGTGATTTTGTGATGAATCCTGTCGAAAAGCTCGCACTTTTGCGCGCGGAGATGGCCAAGCGCCATATCGATGCCTACGTCGTCGTGACCGACGACTTCCACACCTCGGAATATGTCGGCGCGCACTTTAAGGCGCGCGAATCCCTCTCCGGCTTCACCGGCTCTGCCGGTACGCTCGTCGTGCTGCCGGACGCCGCCGCACTGTGGACGGATGGCCGCTACTTTTTGCAGGCCTCGCAGCAGTTAGAGGGCAGCGGTATTGAGCTCATGCGCATGGGCCAGCCCGGCGTGCCTGAGATCCCCGCGTTCCTGCGCGACCACGTTCCTGAAAACGGCTGGATCGGCTTCGACTCGCGCACGATCAGCAACAACTTCGCTCGTTCGATCGGCGAGAAAACGCGCGAGAAGCACATCCGCTTTGCGGGCGACGAGGACCTTGTCGACCTTGTGTGGGCGGACCGCCCCGCACTCTCGTGCGAGCCGGTGTGGGAGCTGGACGTAAAGTATGCAGGCCTGACGCGCAGGGAAAAGCTCGCAATGGTGCGCGGCAAGATGAAGGAGATGGGCGCAAGCGTGTTCGTCATCCCCTCTCTCGACGAGGTCGCGTGGCTGCTGAATCTGCGCGGCAACGACGTGCTCTTCACACCTGTGTTCCTCTCGTATCTGCTGCTTGAGCAGGACAAGGCCACGCTCTGCGTGCAGAGAGAGGCCGTGAGTGCAGAGATCGAAGCACATTTGAAATCTGACGGCGTAACGCTCGCTCCCTATGACGACATCTACCGCCTCGTCGCGGCGCTGCCCACGGGCACCCGCGTACTGCTCGACGGCGAGCGCGCCAACTACCGCATTCTGCAAAGCGTGCCGGAGAGCGCTGAAGTTCTCGACCGCACGAGCCCCATTCAGCTGATGAAAGCGGTGAAGACGCCCTCGGAGCAGGAGAACGAGCGCCTTGCCCACATCAAGGACGGCGTGGCCGTCACGCGCTTCATCTACTGGCTCAAGCACACGATCGGCAAGGAGCCCATCACCGAGCTCAGCGCGTCGAAAAAGCTCGAATCTCTTCGCGCCGAGGGTGAGCACTATCTTGAGCAGAGCTTCGACCCCATCCTCGCCTACGGCGCGCACGGCGCGATCGTCCACTACGAGCCGACCGAGGAGACCGACATTCCCATGGAGCCGCGCGGCCTCTGCCTCGCCGACACGGGCGCGCAGTATTTGGAGGGCACGACCGACATCACCCGCACCATCGCGCTGGGGCCGCTCACGGACGAGGAAAAGCGCATCTACACGCTTGTCCTGCGCGGACACATACAGCTGGGCGCGGCCAAGTTCTTGCACGGCTGCATGGGCGAAAACCTTGACATGCTGGCCCGCACGCCGCTGTGGGAAGCGGGCCTCGACTTCAACCACGGCACGGGCCACGGCGTGGGCTTCGTCCTCGGCGTGCATGAGGGCCCTGAGCGCGTACACTGGGACGTGAAGCGCCAGAAGCGCCACTGCATCATTGAAGAGGGCATGATCTTCTCGAACGAGCCGGGCATTTACCTTGCCGGCAAGTTCGGCGTGCGCATTGAGAACCTCGTCGTTGTACGCGAGGCTGAGGTCAACGAGTACGGCCGCTTCCTTGCGCTCGAACCGCTGACGCTTGTGCCGTATGACCGCGATGCGATCGATCTGTCGCTGCTCTCGTCGCGCGATGTGGAGCTTTTGAATGCTTATCACGCTAAGGTCTTTGCGGCGATCTCGCCGTATCTGAGCGGGGATGAGCTGGAGTGGCTCAAGGCGGCCACTGAGCCAGTGCTGTTCTGCTGAACAGCATAAAAGGCAGCGCGATAGCACGCTTCTATCCCTGCACCGTGCAGGGGCGCGGGAAAAGGTGTCCATTCTCTCACGAGAGAGAATGGGCACCTTTTGATCCCCCAAGAGAACGCAAGGGGCA
>NZ_JPJG01000029.1 GCF_000765235.1 Oscillibacter sp. ER4
TCGTTATTTTGCCCTGCAATCATGTGGGCAACCTCGTCCAGCTCCGCGCTGAGTTCGTCCATGGACATAAACATCCGGCCATCCTCCAGTTCCTCCCGCGGCTCGGTCAGGCCGTGCAGCTCATCGGCTGCCGCTGCCGCTTTCTCCAACAGGACCCTCCGGCTCTCCACATTTTCTACAGCCGCGGCTTCTAAGAAAGCGGCCCAGATCTGGTCCATCATTTCGACGGCATCGTCTCCGCAGTTAAACAGGCAGTCTCCCATGCCGCACATATCGGTGGTCGTTCTGGCCAGTTCCAACAGCTTCGTGCGGGTTTCCTGTTCATCGGTTTCCGCAACGATGTGGAAAAACTCCAGTGTCATGTCTATCTGCGCATCGATATCAACGGTTCGGACAAGTTGTGAAGTGGGGATCAGATGCGTAACACATTGGGGCGTACCTGCTGTCTGCTTGAGGTTTTCAATCTCCTGATCGATCCACTCCAGATGCGTTTCAACGCCTTCCCCCGTACCGGCTGTGGTGGCCAGCATAGTCAATCCCTTGCGCATTTCCAGGGCGGGGGGGATCGCATCGTCATCCACTGCTTCGAGAAGTGAGACGGTTTCATGGGCAACGAGGTTGTAGAGATCTGTGATTGTAACCTGCCTTTTTTGTGTTTTCATTGTGTGAACTCCTTTCTGTTTTGTGACGGGTTGATGGTTTGCAGCAAACACATTGCCACATTTTTTATACGAAATCCATTCATCAGCACCGACAAAAAGCTGCTTGTCACACTGTGCAGGCTGAATAAAATTCGCTGTAGCTCTCCGCTTACATCTGGATTTCGGGGGTGTCCTCTCTCTGCTCCCGCAGCAGGGCGGCCCTGGTGTCCTCCAGTCCCTGCCCGGTCTGCTGGCGGCAGTAGGCGTCCATCTTCTCCCACAGCTGAACCTGTTCCGCGGGAGTCAGTGGGTAGGAAAACGCAAACTCATGCCCGTCAGCGCAGACGAGGTACACGGCCAGCGCGCTGTCCAGCCGTCCGGTTTTCCAGTCAAAGCTGGCGTATACATTCAGCCAGTCATCGTTGAAGGCGGAAGCAACATTGGTGCCAAATACCGCGTCAGGATCAAAATTTATGGGGATATAAAAGTTCAGCTTCCCATCGCACTCTGAGATCTCATCTGCAAATGATACCGCATCTGCCGGCAGTCTTTTAGTGCCCGCTGTGAGTTCAGGAGGGCTTTCACGCTCCAGATCCAACCGAGCATAGTAGTCGTTCAGCGTTTTTCCGGTTCTGCAGAGGCAGTCCACCTCCATCTGTTTCCACAAAAGGGCCCGTTCTTCTTTCCCGAGGGGATAGGAAAAAGACTGCCGCACAGCCCCATCCCGATTGTACAGAGTGAGGGAGAGGCTGTGATCGATTTCCTGCCGCGCCACGTCATAATTACAGAGGATATCCAGCCAGCTCCCCTCGCTGGGGTGATCCAAGGCTGCTCCAAGAACCTCCCGCTGGGCCTCCGCACTGACGAAGTCAAACTGAAAATTCAGGCAATGCCCTGACAGAATAATTTCCTCCGGGAAGGTGAGATCACCCTCCCGCAGAGGGCGGATTCCTCTGATTTCAACAGGATCAAAGGTCTGGAGTTCAATGTCCCGCCCATATAGATAGTCTATAAACTTGCGCCATTGCTCGTTTCTCTGGCTGCTGCGGCTTCGGGTGGACTGGTAGGCGGCCGTAGATACATCCTTGATTTTGAAGGTCTGCCAACCGTCCGCGAGATTCAGCGCGGAACACCAGCCGGCATCCAGATCAATTTCAAACGCGCCGGCAACCTTGCCGGTATTTTCGAGGCGCAGAGCGGCTAATTCCTCAAACCGCACCCGTGTAATGGGCTGAGAATTATAAAAGTGGTGGGAAAAATCGCCCTTCACCGCCGCGGCGCCTCCTTGCAGATAACGGCGCAGCCGTATAGCCACATCCAGAAATTCCTCGCCGTTACACGTCGAGAAGACGCTGTCGTGGCCATGTTCCCGAATATGAAAGGCCGCGTAGACCCTCTGGTCTTCCGCTTCCCGTGCCGATTCCAGTTCTTCTTTTGTGATGGCTGTTTCAATCTGCGTCCACTGTTCTAATGGAACAGTTTCGTTGTACAGCGTTATCAGATAGTCCTGCAGATGCTGTTCAATATCGCTGCCCTGGGCCTTCAGCGCCTCCTCCAGCGCATCCCAGCGCCGCTGATCCAGCCACACCTCGGCGGACATGGAGCCTGTCATTCCCTGGCCTCCTTTCCAGTGCCGGGCGCATCCGGCGCCGCGCTCCGTGAGGCGCGGGGAGGCCGCTGGCGTGTCTGCTCGTCCGGTTCCGCCATGCTCTCGATGTACTCTCTGGTCTGGGACGGTACATATCTCTTATAGAGTTTCTCCATGAACTCATCCAGATCCGATTCCAAAGAGGTGCCGGTTTTTCCCGCGTAGAACTGGATGGCTTTGAGTTTCTCCTGATCAAATGAAATGGCAACCGTGGCTTTCTTCATCGTGACCCCTCCATTACATAAAAATCCCCAGGACATTTTCAGCCCTGGAGTAATTGGCGATTGCTTCATCATATCGTACCAGCATTTGGGACTCAACGCCGTCCAGTACTAATTCCACACCATAAGGGCCGGGGCGAATGGCGGTAACTTTGGCGTCCAGCAGGGCTGAGAATTCTTCTTTTCCTTGGGCAGTCAGCCGGGGGAGGTCCGCCGCGGGCACCCACCCCACATCCTCTGCGGTATGGACCAGATAGACATCGTGGTCCGGCAGGCCGAGGGTGAGCAGGTCCCGCAGATGGATGGCGGGGTCCTCCGCCAATGCCTGGAGCTGCTGCTCTTTTACCGCCTCCGGTGGAAAGTACACTCTGGTTTCTCTGCCGTCCACGCAGGAATAATCTACCTTTGTCCACTCACCGCCATGAGCAACCTGCAGCTCCCCGAGATGGCTGTATCTCCAGTTCCGATTATTTTTCTTGCACCACTGGACTACATGGTCGCTGACGCTTCCGGACTTCCAGTCGAAGGTGAAGAGGGTTTCGCCTCTTTGCCGGAGCAGTTCCGTCCACTGCACCCGGTCCGTAAAACCCATGCTGTGGGCAACAAACGCCTCACACATCCGAATAGCCCAGTCGGACGGCTCCGCCTGACGCTCATGCTTTTTTCTGAACTCCTCTAACTGCCAGAGCAGATCCAACGAATCTTGTTTGATTTTGATGTTCTTTCCCTCCTCTTTCGTGTCAGCCTCCGATTGCTTAGCCAGCAGCGGATTGGTTCCGAAGGCTTCCGTCAGGCTCTCATAGATGCTCTCCGTATCCCATTCTCCAGCGGAGGACAGCCGTCCGGCGATCTCCCGCAGGGTCGTTTCCTGGGCGAGTATCTCATCGCGGGAGATAAACCAGGGCCAGATTTCCGAGGTTTCCTGTTCAAAGCGAATGTAGTCCACGATGTCCTGGTATGCGTCGCCGCAGTCCGGCTCATAGTGGTGGGCGAGATCAAAGCCCATGGCTTCGATCTCCTGATTGGTCAGTCTCAACTCATCGTGAAGCATTCTGTAGAGTTCCTCACTTCCGTCATGCTCCGCGAGGAAAGCTATGAGCCTATTCTGAATTCTGTTGGCGCCTGCCGTTGGAAAATGGTTTGCCAGGGCGTCCAGGCTCTCCCGCAGGCTGCCGGCCCGGTGGTCATACTCCACCCGTATCCGCCCATTGTCCAGGTCAATGACCACCCTCTGCTCCGCGGCCCCGCCATGACCAAGGTCATGGATCAGGGCATCTGCTTCATCCGCAAACGCCCGCCTGAGCGGAGCGCCGCGCTCCGCGGCGGCAGTGGAAAGTGCCTCCGCAAAGCCGCTGTTCCCAGCTTTCGCGATAGCAGAGGCCCGCGCCAACAAGGGGTGCAGTTCCGCAAGCCCATCCCCATTTTCATTTACAAAGGCAGTATGACGCCCCTGTTCCACTATCTGATACAGCATAGACATGGTGTCCATTTCCTCCTTCGCTCACTGCATCGTTATGCCGCCTATCTGTTCCACCGGCTCATCCTCATATTCATCGTATAGGCAAAAGCCAAGGGCCCCAATCTCATCGTTGCGAATTTCCAGCGTGTTGTGAAGGATATCATAGAGGCTGCTGCCGTCAAAGTATTCCGCCATATAGTTGAGGATGGCCGACATGATTTTTTCTTTCCGGTCTGCTGAGAGGGAGGGCTGGCGATCCTCTGGCGAAAACTTTTTACAGTAGTCGAGGTAATAGCAGACGTCAAAACACTCGTCTGTCAAAGTGACCTCCGCCGTCTCCGGCCGCTGCTCCAGCTTCTGAAGGAGCAGAGCGTCGAAACCATTTCCATCCTCTATCACCAGTCCCATTTGCTCATAGAGTTCACTGAAATAGTAACACCAGCTGCCCTCGTTGGTGCTTTCTGTGCCTTCCTGGATGATCCTTTCCACCGCCTGCTCCAAGATGGAATCGACCATACCCCGCATATTGGGCAGATAGGCGAAGTGTTCTCCTGCGTCATAGGCAAAGACACCGTCCCCGCAGCCCTCTCCCAAAATGAGGACGCCCCGGTAGATCCGCTTGCCGTCCTCCTCATAACAGGATGGCTGTATGCCCCGGCATTTTTCTTTCCACGGCCAATTCAGAAAGGCTTGAAAATCGTTGGCCGGCAGGGTGATCAGCCGAACCGCCTCGCACTCGGAGACGCGGAGCCGGCCGGCCTTGGCCAGCAATTGAAGTTTCAGACGCAAAAATATCAACCTCCAGTCGTGGGCAGATAAAAACGGGGATTGGTGCGCTCTCCATTGACCCGGACCTCAAAATGCAGGTGCGGACCAGTAGACCGCCCGGTGGAGCCGGAGAGCGCGATAATGTCACCAGCCTCCACCGTCTGGCCCACCTGTGCCAGCAGGCGGGAGTTGTGGCCATAGAGGGTGGACAGGCCATTGCCGTGGTCGATCATCACATAGTAGCCATAGCCGCCCGCGTTATACTGCGAGACTGTCACCGTTCCGGGCAGCGCGGCGCGGACTGGGGTGCCGGTGGGGACCGCCAGATCCATCCCGGTGTGGCCCCGCGTCTCGCCGGTGAAGGGGTCGCTGCGATACCCAAATTCCGAGGTGACCACGGACTCCCAGCCTGCCCCGATGGGGGAACAGAAACCATCCGCTCCAATGAATGGGACATCCGCCCCTGGGAACCAGCCGCCGCTTTCCCCGCTGGGGCTGCCATAGAGGATGAGGCTATAGATGCTGTCAGCGTTGCTCTGGTGGTCCGTGGTAACCTCAATGCCCATGCCCTGGCTGATCCGTTCGTAAATTTCCGCCAGGTCTTCCACAGGGGTGGCCACTGTGTAGGTCTCTGTGGCCTCTGTTACGTTGCCATCTTCGTCGGTGATTATGACAGTCCTGGTCCGCTCCTCATAGTCCACAAAGCAGTCCGCAAATGTGCGGATGCCATCCGCCCCCGGCTGCTCCGCGGCGAAATACAGAGCATAAAAAATGGCCTTGACGCGGGTATCGTCAAGGCTTTTTCCGTCTTCACACTGGCTGTTTATCACCGCAATCACATCGTCTATTCGGGCAAAGCTGTTCCGCATCTCCTCAATATAACCTCGGTATTCCGGCGTAGCGCTGGCGGAAATAGAGCCGCCGTGGAAACACAGCTCCACGGCGGACACATTGTGCTGTGAGGTCCCGGAGAGAATGGCGCAGAGCAGGACCACCAGCACGATCAGCGGAGAGAGAATGGCCACGATGACCCAGCCCACCTTTTTGCGGGCCTCCTCATTGGAAAGGACCGCTATCGCCGCTTTGATTGCGGCCGCCGCGCCGACGCTCATAAGCTCATACCGCCCATGGGCGAATCCTCCGGCCGGGGGCTGTTTCGCGGTTCAGACCAATATGCGGCCAGCTCCTCCATGGTTTCCGCGTATCCCTCGCCTTTGGGCCGATACTCTGCCCACGCTTTGTACTTCTCCAGATCCATCCCATGGTCCAGCAGGAGCTTGGCGGTGCCGGGAGCCTGATTGCTGACGCAGGCATAAAGAGCGGCGTAGTTGTCCGGCTCCACTGGCATTCCGCGCTCCAGCAAGTGTTCCGCCATCCACTCCTGGCGCTGGCCCGTGAGGGCGCGCAGGATGCCGGCCGCCTCATCGCCCGGCTGGGCGCCCTTGTCCACCAGATCCACCGCCGTCTGGAAGTCCAGCTTCTCTGCGGCCCAGCGAAGAAGCTTCGGGGGGGCGGCGGCGATCTGCTCCGGTGTGCATTGGGTAATCAGGTCTTTGGCGATGCTCCGATGACCATCCGTGTAAGCGTACAAAATCACCTCGCCTGGGAGAGAAGGCGCTTGCTCCGCGAGGAGGTTTTTCGCCTCCTTTACCAGTGTCTGCACCCTCTGGCTGTCTCCTGTTTCCACTGCCCGCTTGCAGGCGGTGAGGTATGCATCCGGCGAAAATCGGTCTGCCGCCGCGAGAAGCATCAGGGTCATATTCCCTCCCACAACTCCGGGCCGTCCCGCCACCTCGATCAGCAGATCGTCAGCCCGGTCCGGTACTCTGGGATAGAGGTTTTGGAAAGCGTCAAATTCTCCGTCCCGAATGGCCAGTACTGTTTTATCATAGTCGCTCATGTGCAGGGGCCGCTGGCCCACCTCATCCATATAGGCGGTGATGCTCCCGGTCATCCGCCGCAGGAGCTGTTCCGTCTGGGACATGGCCTGCTCCTGCCGCTCCCGCTGCTCCACCAGCGCGTTGATGATGGTGCGCTGTTCCGCGGGGCTCAAGTGGACAATCATGTCCTCCGGCTCTGCCTGTTCCCCCAGACGGAGGTACCGGGCGTAGGTTCCGTGGTCTCCGTGGAACGCCTTGGTGATGGCGGAGGAGATGAGGAACATCCGGTCCAGATCCGCGCCGCTTTCACCCAGCGTCTTGCCGGTAATAAAACTCTTGGTGACCGGCCGGTCGCTTTCATACCACTTCAGATACACATCCAGATAGGCGCCCTCACTGCTGCCGTAGTCGGTAGTACAGAAGATATCCGCGCCTTTGGGGATCTCCCGGCCGTTCTCCCATTCCCGATCCATGAGGAAATATTCGTCCGGCAGGCAGCCCATGCCCTCCAGACGGTGCTTCAGTTCCTCAAAGACCTCTTGTGCGGTACGCTGGCCGGCATACTGCGTCTGCCGGGGATCTCCCGGCAGCGGCTCCCGGCGGGATAGCTCAATTGTTTTCATTTTCATGACCTCCTTCGGTTTTGTAGGCTCATTTCATATCGTTGTGTGGCCAATCAAGGCCGAAAAGTCGGCGATATGACAAAATTCGGTTGACAAGGTTCAGCTTGTATTTTATGATAATCGCATCAAACAGAAAGGATGTGCCCTGAATGGCCGCTCGCAGCACTGAAGAACGTATCGCGCTAATCGACGCGAAGATTTCCAAAAAACAGGATGAGATCAAGGCTCTGGAAGCCCAGAAGCAGAAGCTCCTCCACCCGGTTACCATGAGATCTGTCATGGAGAAAGCGAAAGCCGCTGGCCTATCCGCGGAGGAGATCGCGGAGAAACTGGGGCTTGAAATGTGATGTCATATCCTGTGGAGATAGCCGGCGTATATCATGCGCCGGCCATCTCTTTTTTCATGTGGGGATAGCGGTTGCTGTCGGCCTGCCGGCCGGGGTCAGTCTTACCGCCCGCCCGCTGTGCCGAACAGCGCCTCCTTGTAGGCCGGGGCATGGACTTCCAGTAAATACCGCTCATTGCCGCATTTGAACAGGCACACGCCCCGCTGGGGGAAGCGGATGAGGTTGTACTCCGCCTCCTCCAACTGGAGCAGGTCCATATAAAAACGCTTGTCAATGGAGCCACAGTTGAAGATGAACTGGTGGGGCGGAATAGCGAACAGGGGCTTGGTCAGTTCCCGGATGCCCTCCCGGTCAAAGTCCTCCAGATTCTGAGAGGCCATGATGAGATTAGATTCCTTTTTGCGGACGCGCTTCAAGGTGTTGCGGATATACTCGATGATGGTGGTCCCCACCGACACATTGTCCGACAACCACACATACAACTCATCCAGCGTCGCCGTAGTATTGCCAATGGTCAGCAGGCGGTCGGACATATAGGAGAGGATGTTGAAGAGCATGGCCCCCCGCACATTCTTGCTGGCCTGCAAGAGTCCCTTTACGCCGAAAACAATAAAGCGGGAGGAGGTCACATTGGTGTGTCCATTGAAGAACTGTGCTTCGGCGCCCTGGCACATGGAGTGGAGGCCCAGCAGGATCTCCTGCAGCAGTTCCTTTGTGTACAGCTGGTGCTGGGTTTCATCGTACTCCCGGTACTCCTGTTCAATGAGTTCATAGAGGTCAGAGAGGATGGGATAGTCCTGGGGCTTGAGACCGGCGAAGTTGGTATTGTCGCAGATACCCCACCTGGCGTACAGCTTGCCCACCATGATCTCAATGGCGTCGATGTGCCGGTCTGAAAAATCCTTGTAGGCCCGGAAAAAGTCCTTGAGGAAGGAGATGTGCTGGCTCAGACGGGTGGACTTACGGAATGCCTCCGGCGCGTCCCTGTCCTCCGGGCCGCTGCCATCATCCCAGCACTTGGGCTCCAGCGGGTTGATGCGGTACACGCCGCCCATCAGATCCATGAAACAGCCGCCCACGGTTTCGCACATATCCCGCTGTTCATGCTCCACATCCAGAGAGATCACGGACTTGCCCGCCTCGAGGAAGTTGAGCAGGAGCAGTTTGAGCAGATAGCTCTTGCCCTGACCGGAGTTGCCGAGGATCAGAATATTGGCGGAGGTCTTATCGTCATCCCGCTTGTCGAAGTCCACGAGGATATTGGCCCCGTACTTGTCCTTGCCGATGTAGAATCCGTGTGGGTCGGTCTTGCCACTGTAGTTGAAGGGGTACAGATTGGCCACGCTGGATGCGGGTAGGACCCGTTCAAACTGGGCGCCGAAGGTGTTGCGGCCGGCTGGCATGACAGAAACAAACCCCTCCTGCTGGCGGAGCATGAGCCGGTCAACATTGAGCTTGGAGCGGACCAGTTCAGTCAGCACATCGGTCTGAAGCAGCTTGAGTGCGTCATAGTCCGGGGCGGTCAATTCCAGGAACACCGCGCAGTGGAGCAGAGGCTCGCGATTGCGGTGCATGGAGGAGACCAGAGTGACCACATCCTGCAGGTTGGCCTCGGCGGTGACTGTCTGCTGGAGATCCTCGGTGCTGGAACGGGACATCCGGTGCTTGTTGGCAGCGTTGTGGATGATCCGGCGTTCCTCGCTGGGAGTGACCTGCCGGGTGTAGATGCGAATAGTGACACCGTCCATCTCGCCCAGATGCCGCAGGATGGCCTGCTCATCGGTAGAGGTGGGGTACTCCCGCAAGGCCCACACACAGCGGCAGGTGTTGCCGCACAGGTAGTGGTCCACCTTGAAGTCAATGACCGAAGGGGCGACCATATCAAGAAAATCCTTGATATATGGTTCCTCCGCCGCAGGCCGGGGTATATTCTTTTTTCTGTTTTTCGGCAATGAAAAAACCTCCTGTCCAGGCCGGCAGGAGATCTTTTATTGCGCTGTTTTTTCCTGATATGGCCCGGAAGTTCTCCTGACGGCCATATCAAATTAAGTTGCGGGTCACAGATCAGTCATTCAAAATGATCCAGCGTTCCCCATCGTAATCTTCATACTTTTCTGTGGTAGCGTTCTGCTCGAAGTACACTCCCAGCATGCGCTTGAGATCCTCGCCGCTGGCGAGGCTTACCTTAAATCCCTGATCTTCAAGGCTTTTTTGGATGCGGGAGAGATGGGTGTGCAGTTCCATCCCTGTTTCCTCCCGCAGCCGGACCAGCATGAAAAACTCACGGGCAGTCGCCATCTGGATCTGCAGGCGGTCCAGGGATTTTGCGTCCGCCTCCAACAGCCGACTGATGACCGGCAGGTCCTCCTCAGCGGCCCGCTGGCGGTAGTAGCGCTTGTTGTCCTCAAAGCTCTCTTTGGAGTTGAGGGCCAGCATCTCGATCTCAGCCTGTCCTTTGAGGACGGTCATGAGAGCATAGATGCGGTTGCTCACAGCCTCCGGGGGCTGGACCGAGAGGTTGGTGGGTTTGATGGCAAAGAAGGTCAGCCGCACGTGGCCGGTCTTCAGGCCGCTGTCGGTGATCTCGTCGATCCCGATGAGCTGCCGTGTGGTCTGCTTGGCTTTTGCCTCTTTTTTTCTGCTCATTCTTTATCACTCCTGTTCTTTGTTGAGCCGCACAGTCCCCAGGCATAGGTCTGCTGGCCCAGGAGAAAATATCGAATCGCATAGCGCAGGAAGTCCAAAATGCTGGTATCTTCCAGCCGAATGGAGAGAAATGCATAGGCCGCGGTGACCACCACCGGGGGCAGGAGGCCCAGTTGGGCCATGGCGAATACGGAGATCAGGGCGCCCACGCCGACAATGGCGATGTCCCGCAGCTCCCACAGCCATAAAACCGCTTTTGATTTCAGGTTGTCCGGATAGATATACACTTACGTTCACCTCACATTGTCATGCTCATTCCAAATCCCTGTTCATCCTGTTCAGGATCGGGTTCCTGACTTTGCGCTTCGTCTCGCTCCTGCGTTTCGCTCTGGTTTTGTTCCAGCTCCCAGGAGCGGAGCTCCTGAGCCACCACCCCCACAACAAAGGCCCGTTTGGACATACCTTTGTGTGCCTCGAGATACTGCTCAACACGTTGGAAAAGCGTCTCGGGCATGGTGATTGCCAGCGTCCGTTCTTTCTTGTTTTCCTGTATGGCCGCATCCTGGAGCGGCTCCTCACCCTGTTCCCACTGGCCCAACGCCTGATTCAGAAGGCTCTGGACAAATGCCTTTTGGGTGAGCGGTGAATGGGCATCCAAATACGACTTCAACTGCTGGAACATCTCCTCTGAAATCTGAACGGCCAAAGTACGCTGTTCCTGCCTCGGTGTGGCAGGCTGGTCCAGATAGGCGGTGAGTACCTTGGTGAGATACTCGCCATTGGTCATCTCCGGATCTTTGTTTTCCATCAGCCGCTTATGAAGTGACTCTGGAATCAAACCACAGAGATTTTTCATGGGTTCCATGTTAATAGCTCCTTTCACTTATTCTGTTGAGTCAGTAAACGCCAATGCGATCCCCCGCAGGACAAAGTCCACGCAGGGGATCGCCACAGAGTTGCCCAGCGCCTTGTACCGGGCGGAGTCGGAGGCGCCTGGCAGGTCGGTCCAGTGATCCGGGAACCCCTGGAGCCTCTCGCATTCCAGCGGGGTCAGCCGGCGGATGAATTGCCCGGTTCGGACTGGGTGAATAGAGTTGAGGGAACTTCCGGTGGCGCCCTGTTGAAGCGCACCGTGCAAATCGCCGTTCTCCCGGCCATTCCTGCAGTCTAACTCAGCCACATCCATTACCAGGTCTGTCGCGTCCTTATGCTGGCGGGCGCTCTGGGTGCTGGCTACTGCATCCTTTCGGAACACATCCACCCGCTGTCTGCTGAACATAGCGTGAGCAGGTTCTTGGGTTGGAGCACTTTCCTGCGCGATCAACGGAACATTGTTGCCGCCGGTTCCGTATCGGGCGGACATGGTGGGCGCTACGGCATGGGGGCCGGTGTAGCGGGCGTCGATGCCATGGTTTTCGAACAATACCGGCTGATTATTGCCGCTCAGCCCTGCCGCCGCGGTTATGGTTGGGCAGACGCCCACGCCGAGCTCCGCGCCGCCCTGCTGGGTGGCGAGCACCAGTGGCTGGTAGCCATGTTCCTGCGCCCGGAGTGTCCCAGCAACATCTTCACTACAGGCCATCATATTTCCGCCCTGGTCGTTAAGACAAATGACAGGCTGATGGCTTCCCATCTGCGCCCGCAGGGTAGCCGTCTTATTTTCTGTCAAATCCATCCGCTCTCCCCCCTGGTCATTAAGGCATAGAATGGATGGCATACAGTTTCCGCTGGCGGTCCCTTTTAATGTGGGCGCAATTTCCTCGCTATAGCCAATACTTCCTGCGGAAGCTCCGGCTCCAGCAGAAAAACCGGCCGTAAAAATGGCGGGATACCCCTGTCCAGGCATACCACCGCCTTCGCTCAGCGAGGTGTGCCGCTCCTCAGAGAGAAAGCAGTCACCGTTGCCTTTGGCCGTGATCCCGGCCACAAAGGTCTGCTGTTTCATCCCAGGCTGGGCGGTCAGCGCTGCGGCGACATCGCGCAGATCCCGCACCTCATCCCGCTGATTGGCGGCAAAGGCGGTGATCACACCGTTCCGTCCGGTGGACATCCCGCAGTTTACGCCGAGGGTGGCCGCCTTTTCTCCCACCAGGTCTCCGTTGTATCCGTCGAATCCAATGGAGGCTGTCCCGCCTGGAGGATCAGCGCCTCCCTGAGCTGGGGCGGAAGTTCTTTGCCTCTGGCTTCTGCCCGGCGTAGAATCCCTAAGCAGGCGGTCCTGCTCAAATAGTATTTGGATGGCACTTCGTCCTGCAAAATCCGCGACAAGGAAGATTCTCTTTCTTCGCTGGGCGACACCCCAGAATTGAGCATCCAAGACTCTCCAAGCCAGGCTGAATTGATCTCCCAGAATGATTGCCCCAGCAGATTCCCAGCGCCCGGAGTCAGGTCGAGGCACTGAACAGGAGCTGTCTTTAATTCGGACGATCTCCTCGAGGACGATGCGGAAGTCTTCGCCTTCGGCCGAGCTGAACGCTCCTGGGACATTTTCCCAGCACATATATCGAGGTCGAATAGCGTGAGCTGTTCTGCCGCGCGGCTCATCTGCATCCCTCATTTCTTTTACAACACGGATCTGCTCCATAAACAGGCCGGAACGCTCCCCGGCAAGACCTGCTCTGGCCCCCGCCACGCTGAGATCCTGACAGGGTGAGCCCCCTGTGATAATGTCCACCGGGGGGAGTTCGGCGCCGTTTAACTTCGTGATGTCCCCGACATGGAGCATGGAGGGGAACCTCTTTCTTGTCACTTCGATGGGGAAGGCTTCGATCTCGCTGGCCCACACCGGCTCGATGCCGTTGCGGACCGCCGCGAGGGGGAACCCTCCGATTCCATCGAACAGGCTGCCCAGCGTGGGCATTATGCCATACCCATGCTCTGCCCTGGAGCTTCGCTTTGCTCCATCTCAGCGGGCAGAGCCTCCTGCTTGATTTCCAGCTCCCCAATCTGTCGGATGGGGATGCCGAGCCGTTGGGCCTCCTCAATCTCACGGGCCATGCCGGAACTGATCCGGTCGCCGCAGCACCACAGTTCGTCGCAGACTTCCAGCACTCGATGCCCCAGCCGAAGCCCAGTTTCCCGTTCCGCGGGATCGCTGTCATCCAGCATCTGCGGGTAGAGCAGGTGGACGGCGATGGGAGTATGACCCTGGCGGATCGCATAGCGGCAGGCTTTTTTCGCAAACGCAATGTTCGCCTCAATCTCTCCGGCAAAGGGAGAAGCGATATAAATCAGTTTTTCTCTGCTCATTTCGCCACCCCCACTGCCTGTACCACGGTGCGGGTGGTGTTGATTGCCGACTGTGCCGCGTAGACGGCGGACATGATGTTGGCGCGGGTGGAGGTATCCAGCCCGAAGGCGCCGCAGATCCGCGGCACCTCACCGGCCGACAGCATCAGCCCAAGGCCCAGCAGCGCGTGGTCTTTCAGCACCAACAGTCCCGCTGTGAGGATGGTGGCCTGCAGGAAGGTGGTCAGGCACAGGCCGATGATCTGCTTGCACCACTGCACAAAGCCGTCCATGTAGCCGCGGGGCACCGAGAACATATACAGGGAGCCCACAGCGATCTGGATGAGCAGGATGCCGCCGCGCTTAAGATTGGAGAAAAAGCACTTGATGATGGCGTATCCCATCATGATGATAATGAAAATGACCATGATGGGACTGGTGATGCTGCCGATCCCGCCAAACACACCGGAGGCCGCTGCCGTTCCGATATCCACTTCTTGCAGGGAAGTGATGATATCTGTGGAGAGGACGTCAAAGCTCTCCCCATACCCGGTGATCCCGGAGGTCAGGCTGGCCTGTAGGGTGACGGAGAGCTTGTAAAGCTCTACCGGCACCAGGGTAAAGCAGCTCACCGCCATAAAACCCTTGATGGCGTTGAGCGCGGCGTCTTTGACATTGGCCCGTCCGGTCTGGTATTCGATCCCGACCTCGAACACGGCCACCACCAGCCCGACAACATACAGCGCCCAGGCCAGATAAGAAAAAAAGAGGACGATGGACTGTACCCAGCTCATCTCGAAGAGTTCAACGCCCATGTTCCCCATCTCGGCAAAAAAGTTGCCAAAGAAGCCCACGAGCTGGCTGTAGACCCAGTCGATGAACTGGTCCATCAGCCCGCCGAGGAAAAAGTCCAATATAAACATCTGGTGGTTTCACCCCTTTGCGTAAGGGGGACCGTGCCAGTATTGGACGTATACTCCTGCTCAAAGGCACAGGGGCCGTGACTTGGCACGGCCCCTGCTTGGATTCACTTCCTGTCTTCTTAATACATTTGCGGGCTGTGCTCCTGCGCCTCATCCTGACGCTGGAACACTTGCAGATACTCATCTACCGCGCCCGCCAGCACCCTGTAATCTGCCTGAGTAGGCTGGTACACATACCAGCCCACCTTCCCGTAGTCATCCCAGAGGTGCGGTAAAACGCCATTCGGGAAGTTGGGGTTGCTTACCTTTTTCTTTCCCAGCAGATCGCCAAAGCGGAGGATATTCACATCCACCGCGCCCTCGGTCCGGTTCAGAACCGTCAGCTTGAGGGCATTGTACTGGCTGGCAATGTTCAGAGAAACGAACTCCAGCCTGGCCCGCAGATCCGGGTCAAGCTGGATGTAGGCCGACCTGCCCGCAAAGGATACTGGGCCGCTGGTTTTGCACTGCGTGAGGATTTTCCTCAGCTCCTGCCCAAATGGATTCATGTTTCTTTCCCTCCCTACACGGTTAATTCCGGGGCAGCCGGAGCCGGTGGGCGGGCCAGCTCCAGCGTACTGCTTTCCAAGGCCAGAACACCATCCAGCCGGTGAATAAGGCCCTCCATGTGTTTCTGCCACCTATCCCAATCTTTCGGATCAAACCAGCCGCCGGGCAGTTCGCCGGCTTTGATCTGTTGCTCCGCCCTGATCCTGGCATATTTCAAGGTATCCGCAAGGTAATCCCGAAGTTCCAGGAGAGCAGATCTTGATGCTGTAAACGAGGTGATGGAGCGGAACTTGTTGTCTTTGGCCGCCCACTCGTCATCATAGTCCAAACTGCCGGGATCACCGTCAAGATATTTTACAATGATCTCAGCCAGTGCCATAGGACTGGTATGCGCACGCCCCAGTTTTACATCACAGGGGGCATTCCATTGGTCTTTCTTTAATGGTTCAAGCATTTCCCCCAGGTCCAGCTGTCCGTCTTTCGGTAAATTGTGCCGGATACACCCAACTGCATCCAGTCCATCGTCGGATTCCAGTGCGGTGATTCCCCAACAGCCCATAGAAACCGCCTTCCATTTCCGGCTTACGCCTCATCATTCTTGTCCTACATTTCCAGTTTCGGTCCAATCTGCTCCTGCTCATCCAGCCCAAATGCCTCGCGCATTTCCGCATCCGCCAGAATCCCGAACGCTTCCTGACAATCTGCGCAGCTCACGATCCAGGTCTTTCCTTCAAAGTACCGGAGCGTTTCCGCCAATATTCTGGTCTTCGGGTCCGAGGCAGAGAGAAGCTGCTCCACCCCCTCCCGCGAAAGATATTTGCGCTCTCCGCTCCAGGAGCCAATCACGCCGACAGTGTACTCAGGGATTTCCACCGGCAGTATTTTACAATCCAGAACCGGATCTGGATCAAAGGTGAAAAACACATCAATGGGAGTATCTTCTACCACGCTTATCCCGATGCCGTATGGACCTGCGCCTGCTCTGCACATCCCGGTAGACCGCTGGTACAACTCGTTAACCAATGAGAGCATTTTATTTCCGGATGGATTTGAAATTGGATATTCCATTGGTCCCTTCCTCCTGTGTTCTCAGAATAATTCTTTACATTCCCAGGATGCTCCAGACATAGGTGGGAGCCGTCAGGGTGAAAATGAGGCAGGCAAACAGAATGGCCGGCGCGGTCCACTCAAATTGGCCGTGCTTTCTGTAGTCAAAATACGCCATCCCCAATTTTGCAAAGAAAAATACAGCCAAAATAAGATCGATCACCGGAAAAATAACATTATTCACTACGGTTTTGATCTGCTCAGATGCCGTTGTCCATGTCCCCTCAATGGCCTCAGCCACATTTCCCGTTTCAGCAGCAAAGGCAGTCGTGCCGAGTAGGACTGCCAGCAGGAAGACCATTACAAACCCGCAGAGAACCTTTCTGTACTTTGTCATAAAATAATCCACCTTTCTTTTGAAAAGGAAAAGCCGCGGGAGTTATTCTCCCGCGGCACAGGTGGACCAGCACAACCAAGCCGCAAGGTATTTCCCACGGCCTGTCTCTTGTCTGCTTTTACTCTGATAATCACTTACAGGGTAAGAATCTGTCCGTCAGATGCGGATAGTTCTTGGAACTTTTCTTTTAATAATGCTTCAAGCACCTCCTTTGCGAGTTTGCAAAACACCGAATACATTGGAAGCCCATTTTCAGCTGTGTATTCGTATGGCTCCGGCAGCCGACCGTGCTTTAGAAAGAAACCATTTTCCGCCTCTATAAGCCGCTCAACAGACCACTCCCGTACTTCGTTCCGATATACCAGGACGGTTTGAATATGGCGCTCATCTCTTGCGGAGAGAAGCGTGGGGTAGCGAAGTTCAGCATACTCCTGGGCGGTCATCCCCATGTAGCGCTCAAAGGTCCTGCGTGTTGGCAGCCCAAATTGGGGATTCATTTCCCGCGCCACCGGCAGCCTGCTGTTCTTTTCCACGAATCCCGCGAAGGCTTCTTCGATTTTCCCCTTGGTCCATACTGCCGGGGGCCCTTTTTTACCCACTGTCAAGAGCCTCCTTACATCGAGAAAGAAATATCAAAAAACCGCGTCTGAGCAACCTCAACCAGCGGGGCCACTTCAATAACCTCGGGATTCTGTTGGAACTTCAGATCTCCCCGGAAGCCCAGCTTCAGGTTGCTGAATACCTCGGCGGCCTTCAGCAGTTCGGGCGGCGATCCCGGAGGCGTCTCCTACATCCAGCGCACCCACTCGCCAGTCTGATACCGGGGGTCAGCCGGAGGATCACATAGTCCTCCGGCACAAACTTGGGGTAGTGGCCGATGCTGCCGCCCACCTTGTAATAGGGCTTCCCCTCGCTCATGACGGTGGCCCGCATGAGCGTCAGGGTATCCTCCAGAGAGGCACAGAACCAGCACTCCCTATCGCCCATGCGCCGGATTCGACCGTCCCGCAGGATGCTGTCCAGATTCTTTCGGTGCGTGTAGTGGTAGACTTCGCTGGGCCGCTCATCTAATCGGATATATCCCATAGAGTCCACCTCCTACGGGTCAAGCGGGGCGATGTGCCAATCGTCCCACAGATTGCCTCGGATGCTCAGCGAATCGGTGAGGTTGGCCGACAGCATCCCCGCCGGCGTCCAGCAGTCGATGACCCAGGTGTTGACCGTATAGGAGCCGTCCAGGTACCAGATCGGCGTGAAATGGGTGCGCCGGTTATAGGTGCTGTACTCGTTTTTCTGGAACTCCAGCCGGGAGGACGAGGAGCTGATGGAAATGCGATCCAATAGCCGCCAAAAGGATTCATAGTTGAACTCTGGGAAGTAACTGACTGCATTCTGCAGGGCGGTGGTGGCCGACCTCTGGGAACTGTTCACTCTGGCGGTGACCACCTGATTGACCCCATAGCCGGACTTCATGGTGCTGTCGCTGGCGGTGGGATTCTTCTCGTCTGGAGTAATTTCCATAGCAGCGGAAAGGCTGGCACTGTAGCGTTCCAGATCAAATTCCCACCAGCCGTGGTCACACCAGTATCCGCTGTCTTCGCCGGTACTGTGCCACACCCAGTATTCCCGCCACCAAGGGTCCCAGATGGTCCACTGGGCCGAGGTTTTCTCCGGCCGGTCTGGGACCGAGGAGGGGGTGAAGGACTCGTTCCGGTCATCCGCCACCGGGTTGGGCGGCGGGTTCTCATCCAGATCTACGATTTTGCAGTGGATGGTGGCCTGTGCTGAGCCTGGGCCGGATACATCCACATTGATGGTCATATCCTGCGGTTCGTCCGGTGTGGTCCAGCGTACCCAGGCCAGTTGGGAATCCCCGTCCGGGTAGTAGACATTGCTGACCGTATAGGTGGTCCCATCAATATGGAACCGTACAGTGACTGGATTATCCGGATCACTCTGGCCTCCGCTGACCTCTACTGCCGTAATGACCTCGGTATTGGTCCGGTACTCATAGTCATAGGTGCTGATTTCCGGCTCCTCCGGCTGCTCCTCAAAGCGGACGATGCCAAGGCCCAAAGAAGACTTGATGTCCGAGTTGGACACATTCTTATTGGTGGGACCGGACCATGCAGGATAGCCTAAATCCGGTGTTTCGAGGAACATGGACAGTGGGAGGTTTTTGGCTGTCAGCGATCCCATCCAATAGCGGAGCTGGCCGCTGACCTGCTCGTCATAAAGCGCCGCCTCCGTTGCGGTTGTGGCGATCATGACGCCCTCGAACTTATAATAGGCAATGGGTTCCAGCAGGATTTTATACTCGCCGCTGATGAGCGTATCGTAATCCATGCCGGTTATATCGGCAATCCGCTTCACAATATACTCAGAGCAGAAATACTTTTTTATTGCTTCGATGTTGTTAGTTCCGTTAGTGCTGATTATTCTTGGCATTATCTGTCCGGGATTTTTAAAGGTGTACCCACCTTTGACAGGAGAAAGCCCCGTTCCGTTATTGTACTGGAGCTTGCTCACCTTACCGAAATGATAGATACCCTCTGATGGTGTTTTGTTGGTGAAGTCAAATGGTGTGGTGACCACAGCATGGTCACTGGTCCGTACCACAGTAACCCGGACGCCGTCATTACCGGGGTTCCAGCTCCCGTGACTGGTGGCATCACCCATGCTGCCACCCCCGCCGTCAATGTTGCCAGACCCGCCAGTGTCAGCATAAGCGGACATACAAAGAAGAGCAAGTAACAGGGCCAAAGAAAGGAATGTGCTGATAACTCGTTTCATGTCTCCTCCTTTCTGACAAAGAAAAAGCACAGCCGAAGCTGTGCTTTTTCTCGTCATAATTCTGCTGTATCAGTCCATGATACCAATCTGCTTATTGATGTCGCCGTCACCGTCAACATATTCGCCTTGGTTCGGACCAGCGTCTGGCACGTTATCAAAACCAGGCAGGCCACCGCTGGTGTTGGTGGAGGGCTGCTCAGGGGGCGGGGTTACATTGTCGTGGTCCTGCGGCTCAGGGGTGCCCTCTACCGGAGTCCCATCCGGCGTCTTGGTGGGGTCCTTCAGTTCCTCCTCTGTATATTCCGGCTTGGCCGGATCGCCCTGGATGGTCTGCTCTGTGCCGGTAAAGTCAGCGCCGTTTCCCTCGCCGGCGTTGGTATTGGCATCCGGTGTTTCCGGGTTGACAGTCACAGCGTCTTCCGGCTCCTGGACATCCCCGGATTCCGAGGGAGGCGGAGTGCTGTTGTCCGGGTCCACCACCACATTGCCCTGCTGGGAGCTGCTGGGCGGAAGCGGGGCGTCGGTGACCTTGTCTTTGCTGAAGCTGCTCACGATCACAACAACCAGCACCACGCAGATGACGAGGCAGCCGGCCACCGTCAGCCATTTCTTCGTATTATTCTTCATCGTCTGGATTCCTCCTTTTTCTGTTGGTCACACTTCTTGCGGAAGCGGTCCGCATGTAATTCCAGGCGGCTGAGGAGAGTTCGGCCTTAAAATCTATTGCCTACATCTTCCTATACATCCTGGTCTTTGTCAAGCTGTACCCTATCACAAGAGTGGAGAGAAGTCTATTGGGGCAACAGAAAACTTTTTGAAAACTGTGTTAAAACCGAGGTGTGTAGCCCGCGCTGACCTTGACTGTCATCCGCATGGGCGGCAGAAGCTCCCCGCCAAAGGATACCGGGACCTCCAGCTCGATCTCGCAGTCCGCCACAAAACGGTCACCGGCGCTGTCGCCAGAAGCAAACGGCGCGTTGCGGATCTCCACATCAAGGCCCCAGACACGGAACTCTGTGGTGCCGTCCTCCGTGTACTGGGTGTGGTAGCCGCCCTGGTAGGTCAGTCCGAGGATATCGTCCAGGCGTCCATAGATATCGCCATAGTCCAGCGATTCCTCGAAGTCTCCCGCCAATGGCTGATAGGCGCCGGAGTAGCCTTCCCGGACGCTATGGTACACATCGTCATAGTTGTCGTTGACGGTGGAGATCACTGCCTCCTGCACCGCGTCCCGGACCCCCTGGGCCACGATGAGCAGGCGGAAATACTCGCTGATGCAGCACATCAGCATCACCAGCACCAAAACGATGGCAATAATCAGGGGGAAGGCCACGCCACGCTGGTCTTTCAAAATCTGCCGGAGTCTGTTCATTTCCAGTACACCTCCGACTTTCCTGTGGCATCCGCCCGCAGGGTGATGGGAAAGCTGCCAAAGCCGGCAAACAGGCCGAGGTCAATCTCATAGGTGAGCGTGACCGAGACCTCCTCATTGAGCTGGATTCGGCCGGCATCGCTCCACTGGACAGCGGGGTCCAGTCCGGTCTGTTCCCGCAGGGCCTGTTCTCTGCGATCTGTTTCCGAACCGACCCGGCCGGTAATCTCCGCCTCGCGCACCAGTTCAGTGGCAAAGGTGTCGAGCTGCTGTTTGGCGATAAAGGCCGGGAGGACCTGTACCGCCAGCGCAATCATCAGCATGGCGCAGAGAACCAGTACGCACACATCCATGTATCCCTCGCCGCGGCGGGATCTCAGAATCCGTTTCAGCACATGGTCACCTCCATTTCCGGAGAACCTTGTGCCTGCTCGGGAGTTTCCGTGAGGAGATGCCACACACCGTTCTGCCGGCTGGCTGATTTAACCGTCTGAGCGAGGAGCTCATCGGCCGGAACGGTCATAGACATACCTGACACGCCAGGATGAGAAATCATGTCGTGTCCATCAAGCAGGCTTTCCGCCTGAGCTTCCGTGAGAGAAACAAAACCGCACGGCGTCATCAGGAAAAATCCCCCGCCCTTATGATCAAGCAGGAAATCCCGGACGGTTGCGGGGACACGCACATCGTTAAACTCCTGTTGGAGCGTCCATACACAGTGCAGAAGCTCCTCCTCGTGAGGGATATCGGCGCCATTTTCCGAGATCCACCGGTCTGTAAGATAACCAAGCGGGTCATCCAGGCAGAGCAGGAACTTCGCGTCCTGCTCGCTGATGGCATCGTCAAGATTGTCATGGATCAGCTGTGCGGCGGAAATCGTTTCGGCGGCATCCAGCAGTTGGGCGGGATCAGACTCCATCCACTGCTTGACCCTGCGCTCATAGCTGGCATCGATCCGCTTCTTCAGTTCTTGTTTATCATTCATCGGGAGCCTCCTCTCTTAAAACATCCCACCCAGGGAGTGGATGATCTCATAGATGATGATGGCCAGATAGGTCCCCAGGAAGCACATGAGCAGCGTGAGGGAAAAGGCCCGGATCTTGGGCGGGATCTTCATGGCCTTCGCCTTGAGCCGCTGGAGCTCCAGCTGTTTCATATCATGGGACAGCATCTGAAAGTAGTTGATCCCGTTATCACCCCGCAGCACACCGATGAGTCCCCGGACAATGTCCGAGAGGAGGGGGGAATTAAACCGGGCCTCGAAGCGGGTCAGCGCCGCCTCGTAGGAGCCGGACCGCATATCCGCGGTGAGGACATCCAGCTCAGCGGAAAAGGTTTCGCCGGCGTGCTGCTTGTAGTGCTCGATCATGCTCAGCACATCCCGGCTGACAGCCAGCTCCTGTGTGATGGTGGCCACAAACCGGGGCAACTCCGCCTCGATCTCGTCCCGCTTGACAGAGAGCTTTTCCTCCGCCCGACGAATCTCCTTGAAATAGACCGCCACCGCCAGAAGAACGACTACCAGTGCCAGCAGCGGGAAGACCAACAGGCATGGGATCACCGCCAAGAGCACCGCGCTGGTCTGGACCATGGCAAAGGCGGTGTATTCCTCCGGGGTCATGTTCAGCCCAGCGGCGGCCAGTGTGTTTCTCAGGCGCCCGCGCTTGTACTCATCCATGTGGATGTGCGGAGCCAGTCTGACCGCCCAGCCCATGAGCAGGGCTTCCACACTCTTGGCCTGTTTTTTCTCCTGGCGGCCTACTGAAAGCATGGCCCTCTGTGTGGCCAGACGGGGGAGCTTAAGCAGATCGGCCATAATAAAGAACAGGCCCGCCGCGAGGAGAATACCAAAGAGGAAAATTAAAAATACCACCGACATCACCTCCGATACTCAATGGGCTGGGTCAGCTTGATAACCGCCGCGGTGCTGATGAACATCACGGCGGCGATGACCGCCAACAGCGCCTGCCCCAACGGGGTGTGCATCAGGACATCGTACCAGTCCTGGTTGAGCCAATACAGCAGGGGGATATTGCCGATGACCAGCACCTGCATGGTGATGAACTCCTTGCGGGGCTCAAACACCAGATTCTCCAGCTCACCGTTGACGATGCGCATGTCGGAGAGCTTGGCCACGATGGGGGTCAGGATGGTCTTGAGGCCCCTGTCATGGCGGCAGGTCAGCAGAGCGGCCACCCACTCCCGAAACACGGCGTTGTCGATCTTCGTCCCCATGTCCTGGAGGGCGGCGTCCACATCGGGGTCCACCAGCTTGACGCGGGTGAGGAACTCCGCGAACACGCTCCGGACGGGCGGGTTGAGATAGTCGAGGTTTTCTTCCACCGCCGTCTGGATGTCCTCACTGCGCAGGTAGGCCGTGGTGATGATGGAGAGGGCGGTTTCCAGCTCGGCGGCAATGTTCTTTTTGTAGTGATTCGCAGTCAGGCGGATAAACCAGAACGGCACGAGCATCATGCCCACCGCCAGCACCGGCACCAGGAAGAGGTTGCCCAGCGTCAGGGCGAAGGCGGCTCCCACCAGAAAGAGAAGCAGGGACAGGGCGCACACCATGGGGAACTTGGCGGACCGGCCGGTCATCCGCAGGATATTCTGGGTATCCTCGATCTCCCGGCGCAGGAAGGATTTCTTTTTGCGCCGGGTGCTCTCATTGACCTCCGCCCGGATGCTTTTGGGCTTGCTGGTGATCCTGCGGAACACCCCTTCGGTGAAATCCATGGGCGAGACGCGCAGGAGAATGAAAAAGCCCGTGATCAGTCCGGCACAGGCAATCAACTGGATCATATTCACGCGGATTCGCCTCCTTCCTGACTGGTCTTAGGCTTTGCGGGTGGCTTGGACGCTGTGGTCCTGGTCTTTGGAGCGGACTTTGCCTGTCCTGCCTTTGCCGGACTGGAGCCTGACTTGCTTTTAGAGGGAGCGGGCTTTTTGCCCACAAGCTGGGTCAGCACCTCCCGCGGCATACCGTTGTCGATGAACCGCTTCCGCAGGCTCTCCGAGATGGGGTTGACCGCCTCATGGCGGCCCTTGACGCGGTATTTGCCGTCCACCAATTGGTTCTGCTCAATCTTGAAATGATAGAGGGTGTTGTACCGGCGTTCCCCATTGGGCAGGATCTCGCACTCCATGATCTCCATGATTTTGCGGGATTTGTCCTCCAGCTGCTTGGCGAACACCACGATGGGGAATGCCTCGGTGACCAGATCCATGAGGGTGTCGTCGGCCATCTCATGCTTGCGCTTGCAGAGGGTGACCATGCGCCGCCAGGTGGCCTGAGAGGAGTTGGAGTGGATGGTGGTCAGCACGCCGTGGCCGGTGCGGGCCGCCTCCTGCGCCGCGTATGCCTCGGCGGAGCGCATCTCGCCCACGCAGATGATATCGGGGTGATACCGCAGGGCCATGTCCAGCAGCATATCTTGGTCGATGTTCTGCTTGGCGTTCTCGCTCTCACGGGTGAGGGTGTGGATGACGCTGTTACACACCCTTCCGTCCTTCTCCCGCACCAGATCCAGCTCACGGGAGCCGTTCTCAATGGTGAAGATGCGTTTATTGTCCGGGATGGTGGTCAGGAGCCACCCCGCCACCGTGGTCTTGCCGGAACCAGTGGCCCCGGCCACGCAGACGGAAACACCGTACCGCAGGCAGGCGGCCAGAAAATCCAGCATGGGGCCAGTGGCCGTGCCGCCCTTCACAAAGTCCTCCTTCTGCATATTCTGCGGGTTGACGATACGGATGGAGGCGGTAACGCCCACATCCTCGTCCACCAGCGGGGTTTTGAGGACAGCGATGCGGATGTTTTTGGAGAGGTGGCCCAGGACGGCGGGGCTGGCGTTGTCCAGCACCATGCCGCTGACATGGAGCATGCGGCGGATCACATTGACGGCGTGTTCAGGGCTGTCGAAGTGCTCCTCCAGCTTGACCGTTTCCCCGTTGGCGTACAGTACCTCAATGTCCCGCCAGGAGTTCACATTGATCTCCTCGATGCCGGTCCCGAAGATGTACTTGGTGAGCAGACCAAACTCAGCCATCTCCGTGTAGAGGGCGTCCACCAGCTGGGTGCTGGAATAGCCCTTGACCGCGATGCGCCGGTCCTGCACATATTTGGTGATGTACCGCTTGATCTGGGCCTTGGCGTCCTCATCGCCGCCCTCGGTGATAAGAGCGGAATACTTGCCGGAGATATACTCCTGCACATCCTGCAGGACGGTGTTGAAGTCCTGTCCCTCATTCTCCGGGGTGAAGAAGAGGGAGTGCGCCCGGTGACCACCTGCCGGTTCCGTGTTCAGGGAACGCCTGGGGAGTTCTTCCGCTATATCCACATGGTCTGCGGGATCAGATCCACCCCCTGTCTCATCATCAGCTGTGACATGCTGCAGAGGCTCATCCGCGGGCTGGAATTCCCCTGTGCCGGCCCCATGCTGACTCTGCTCCGCATCACCGCTTACCGGGCAGTCCGGGCCAAAATAGAGGGGGAGTTCCTTTTTCTGTCCGTCCGGGCCTGTGGCGATATGCGTCGCGGCAGATTCCCCCGCAGATGCTTGGGGAGCGAACAAGGACTGATTTCGTTTCTCACCTAACACCCAAACACCTCCCTGGCGATCTTCTCGATCTCCTTGCGGAATACCCGGCTGTCCTTCATGGAAAGGTCCGCCAGCAGATTGCCGGCCAGATAGCACCCCTCCAGCTCCGCCGAATGGGGCAGCGTGAAGGCCACAGTCCCCAGTGCCTGACTCATGTGTTCTCCAGCCTGCTGGGGTTTTACATTGCTGGCGGTCTTGTACTGCTTGCCCGCGTCCCACTTGGCGTCCCGCAGAAGGGGAAGCTGACTGGACAGGTAGCTGATGCTCTTGAGATCGGCGTTGGCCAGCCGCAGAACGGAATCCGCCTCCATGAGCGCCACAGCGGAAAGGATGTCGTTGGCGATGTAGCTGCCGCAGTCAATGACCACATAGGGGGCGATCTCACGCAGGCAGTCGATGAGTTCCCGCGCCTGCACCTCGTTGTAGGGCGGGTAGGTGTACTCATTCTCGCCCTTGAGCATCCCCAGCATGGTGAGGTAGCCGAGACGCTTATGGGTGACCAGATTGTTCTTGACCAGATTCTCCGACACATGGGCGGCGGCCAATACGCTCCCGAGGGAGCGCTCGCACTCCAGCTCCGACGCCGGGCAGATGCAGGGCAGCATGGGGGCGGTCATATCACAGAGCAGGAGGATCACATTCCGACGCTTATCTGCCAGATACTTGGCCAGCCGCACGGCTACGGTGGTCTTGCCGCTGCCGGGACTGCCCCACACCGCCAGCACCCCGCCGCCCTGTTCCTCCTGCTCATAGGCGTCCTCCTGGCCTGTCCCGCGGGAAAAAATGCCGGCTTTCTTAAAATTCAGCATCAGGCCACCTCCTCGGATTCCGTGGGCGCCTCCGTTTCTGCGGTTTCGCTGGGATCGGCGGGAGGCTCGGATTCCACAGGATTCTCCTCCGGCTCCTCCTCGGGATCGGGTTCCGGGGGATACAGCTCCAGAATAATCTCATCCTGAGCGGTCAGGAACTTTTCAGCGTTCTTGCGGTCGCCCCGGTAGACCAGCGCCAGATGGATGGTACCCTCCGCCTCCAGTTCAGCCAGTACCTTGGCCTGTTCAGGGGATACCAGCAGGGTGACGGTATCCGGAAGCTCCTTATCGTCCTCCTCATCCGCAGGCGCGCCGGTGTTGGCGTCGTAACCGGAGGAGGCGGTGACGCTGATGATCTCCACATACTGCAGCTCAGCAGGGACAACGGTCTGGCCCTGCTGCTTGTAGTCCGGGGCGATCACCGACACAATGTCGCCGCTCTGCAGTTTGCCGGAGAGCCCCTCCGCAAAACTTTTGATGGACACAGAGATGGCCTGCTGGCTTCCATCCAGGCTGTACAGGTAGGCATTCTCAGCGGCCGGGGCGTCCGAGAGTTTGGACGAAATGATATAGTCACCTACGGCCAGATCTGCAGTGGCATATTTGCCCACGGCGCTCTCTTTCTGTCGCAGGACATCCTCCGGCAGATTGTAGCCGCCCACCTCTACAGCCTGGACCATACTCTCCGTGATCTCATCTCCGGCCCGGATGGGCTGGACCACCCGCACGATCTCAGCCTTCTGGCTTACACTCTGATTGAAGAGCGGGGTCAGGCCGAAACAGATCAGCAGGGAGAGCAGAATGCAGATCACGCCCACCACGGTGCGGTTTTTCAAAAAACTCATACTCGCATTTCCTCCTTCATTTCATGTTGGGTCGGAAAGTCCGGGCGTTACGCCCGGACCGATCTGGTTCTTCTGCCCCGCTTCAGCCGGGGCAGAAGAATGGCGGCCGCCGTCAGGGGCAGGGTCACGCCGGCGATGGTGAGCACAGTCTTTTTCGTTACATGGAACTTCTTCATAATAGTCAACCTCCAAAACAGTATAGTGCGGCAAAGCCGATGGACAAAAAGGGTCCAAACGGAAGAGGCGTCCGGCCTGTGAGGGCGTGGGGACGGCGGAATATCTTGTGATAGAGCCTGGTGATACAGAAATACAGCACCGCCAGCAGCAGGCCCAAGGCCAGCCCCCAGAATCCCTGCCAAAAGCCCAACACAAAGCCAGCTGCGGCAGTGAGCTTGATGTCACCGCCGCCCATGCATTCCGGCTGGATCAGAGCGGCAATCAGCAGAGGCAGGGATGCCAGGGGACCCAAAAGCTGGACGGGGCTGAAAGAGATCAGCCCCGCCGCAGCAGTCAGGAGACAAAGGGAATTTGGGATAACGCGCTTGCGGCAGTCCACCGCCGAGGCGGCGGCCAGCGCCGCGAGGAACAGGAGCGCCTGCACCTGGAATCAGCCGTTGTAGTCGAACATTTCCTCCACGCGCTCGGTCACGGTGGGCAGGACGGTGTCCCCGAACAGGGTGTACAGGCCGGCCAGGAGCAGAGCACCCAGCACCACGGCGATCAGGATCTTGATGGCGGTATCGATGTAGCCCTCGCCGCGGGTGCTGCAGAGGGGGGCGGACAGGCGGGCACGGGCGCGGGTCATGGCGCAGTGGGCCTTGCAGGTCATGGTCTTCACGGTGTTGGACATCTTGTTGAACATCTTCTTCATAAAGCGATTCCTCCTAAAATTTTTAGATTGTTGATTGTTGTGTGGTCAGCGGGTCACATGCCCATCTTCTGGGCCTGCTGTGCCGTGGGGTCCGGCGCCGACTGCCGTGGCTGGCTCATAGCCTGGGTCAACGCCTGCTGATAGGCGCTGAGTACCGCGTCGTCAAACTCCATCCGGGCGTCCTTCGTGCAGGGGAAGCAGATATCCTTGTACTCGCCGTTCCCGGCCTTGTAGCTGGGCATGGATACAAAGAGCCCCTTGCTGCTCTCCATGACCTTGACGCCCCGGACGGCAAAACAACCGTTGATGTTCACGGATGCCGTGGCCTTGCAGGTGCCCTCCGGCCGGAGAGTGTGGATCTTGACGTCATAGTGGGTAGGGTAGACGGCATGGGGATCGCCGGTGCTGTGGGCAGCCGGTTCAACTGCCTTCTGTTCTTTTGCCATGGTGTACTCCTCCTCTCTCTGAATATCAAAAATGAGCGGCCTCGCCGCTCTGGGGTCACAGGGTCATGGTCATACCCGATTCCTGCTCCGGGGCTTCCAACTGCACCGGAACGATGGATGTGCGGTCCACATAGTAGAACTCGCTGCCGGAATCGTCGTAGAGCTCGATGAGATCTGAGATGGCCAGCGGCTGGCCGTCGCTGCCCAGGGGCTTGCGGCAGAACGCCTCCCAGATCCCGTCCAGGCTGTTGGTGCTGACGGTACCGTCATACACCACCTGGTAGCGGGCCAGGTCCGGTCCGCTGTATTCCGCTTGCATACGGTCCAGCCCAATGAAGCGCATGGCGATGGGGGCTAAGGGGCCGAGCTGCCAGACGCGGCAGGCTTTCAGGGCTGGTCCGCCGTCTGCCGCCTGGTATCCGCCAGTGGACAGGCGGTCATAGACGCCGTCCGTCCACTGGACGGCCAGCCCCTTCTTTGCCAGCCAGTCCTCCAGCTCCTCGCGGCGGAACATGGAGTCCGCCACCACTCCCTGTTCTGTCCTGTAGCCCACTGGGTTTCCGTAGTAGAGCAGGCATCGGTTTTTCATCTCTATACTTCGCATGGCGGCATATCTCCTTTCCGCGTTTAGGTCATGCGCATCCCTCCCATACCCGCGTTCTGCCCTTGAAGCTCCTCCAGCTTTTCTCTGGCCCAGCCGGGGAGGAAGTCTTCTTTCAGAACGCCGGTGAAGTCTGTACGGTTCCAACGGGTCATTTCTTCGTCCCCGAGACAGGTGCAGCGGATGGAGCGGCCAATGGCATGCGGCCTGCATCCAAAGCCGTCATGTGCCAGCCAGAGCTGGTTCTGGGGCGTCCAGCAGGACTCCTTGAGGGTGTCTGGACTGAGCACCAGCACCCGGCCCTCATAGTCCAGAGCTTCATAAGAGTTGGGTTCGCAGTGCTCCGGCCCGAACAGCTCCAGCTTGTCGTATGCCTCCCGCACCTGACTGATGAACGTGTCCAGATACAATAGGGCGGTATCTACTTCAAAATAGCGGTTGTGGCCGCGGTCAGGGGGAACGTAGATTTTTGACTGCCAGTCCCGGCTTTCCGCGCTGAGCTGTTCCCTGTAAAAGCCCAGCCCTTCCATGGTGTTGGCCAGAACGAAATTGGTCCGCTTGAAGCCCCACCGCTCCAGCACCTTTTGGGATGCCTCCGGCTTCAACGCGCCGCAGCTGTCGCGGTAGACGCGGATGGCGGCTTCGATGTCCCGGGCGCAGGACACATTGGCGTGGAAGCTTGCGTCCCAAAGCGCCGCTTCTCCAAGCCTGTGGGCCTCTGCCCATGAGTGGGGATAGAGATACACATTATTCTCCATAGAGGATCTTCTCCGTCATCAGATGCTCCTCCAGCTCCCCCAGGCAGATCCCGGCTTCAGCCAGCATATCCAACAGATAGGGAGGTACATCCCGCAGGTCGTGGTCATACTCGGCCACGCCGATGGTGACGGTCTGTTCCTCGTCATCCGCATAGGCGCAGAGCTTGGCTCCGGCAGGGATGCACGCCTCCCGCCGCAGGTAGTCCGGCAGCTCCAGCATTCCATCCTCCAGATCGTCGAAGGGACAGCCATCCTCGCAGTCGTCGCAAGTGCCGCAGACCATGGCCAGATGGACGGTGAGTTCTGTTGCCAGCTGGTGCAGGGCGTCCATTGCCTGGATCAGCTCCGTGGCGGTCATCCGCTTTTTCAGAATGACCACCGCGCTGTCCAGAGCGTGGATCTCGGCCTTTTCATCGGCCTCAAAGCCGCTGATCTTGAATACCCCGCTGGGGATTGAAAGGGTGTTGTTGCTCATCTGTTTGTTGAACTTCATTTTTCTCATCACTCCATCAAAATTGTAGGCATGGCGGGGTTAACCTCCCCCGGCCCTTCGTAGGAATATCTTTGGTTGTGCCACTGCCGCAGCTCATCTCCATGCACCCAAAATTGGGCAAGGGCACTGACGGCACAGCCATACTGGAAGCCTGTAATGAGGTCTGTATCGGCTTGGTGGCTGGTGCGCTCCGCGATATCCGGCAGGGCGGCGCCAGACGCCATCTCCGTCTCCATTAAATCAGCCCAGCGGCCCATGAACTGCACAGCGGCAAAACTGTATCCATCTCTGCTGTTGACTTCCAGGAATTGCCGATATTCTGCTTCCAACCCCTGTTTAATGATCATTTTCTCGCACCTCTTTCAAATCGTCTGACTGAATGCCGGAATATCCAGCCTTTCCTGCTGGGCAGTCAGCCCGTCCCGGAAGGCCGTCAGGTCTTCCATCGTTGGGGTATAGCTCCTTGCTTCAAGGGCAGCCAGCAGCGCGTAGAGCTGGCCCACCTCGGACAGCAGGACCCGGAGTCCGTCCGCGTCCATATCGGTTCCCATCCGGCGAAGCTGTGCGGCGAAGGTGATGCGATAGCGGGGCTGGCCAGGGATGCTGTCGATCCGCATATCCATCCCAAGATTGGAGACGTCTTGCGGGCGGATATAGACCAGCCCCGCCACGCTGGGTCGGATCTGCAGGCGTCCCTGGCTCATCTCCTCAATCAGCTGAGCCGCCTGTTGGAGCTTCTCCAGCTCGGTGATCTGTTCATCCAATTGTTTCACCCCCATTCCAGTCAAACAGCGTCATTTGAGAGGGGACCATTCGGCTCCGCTCCCGCAGGTCATAGTTGGCGATGAGTAATTCCGGGAACTGCGCCCCGTTGTCGTACCGCTGCTTGATGTTGTTGATGCGGGTGGTTTCCATGAGATAAATGCCTGGCTGGTCATACAGCCCACGGACAAAGGTATCGTCGTTATAGGAAAGCAGGAACTTGCCCTCGATCCGCATCAGGGCGTCCCGCAGGCGGATGTGGTCTGCCTCGGTGAAGCCGTCTTCCCCGATGTTGGAGTAGTAGCCCTCGGTGGCATGGTAGGGCGGGTCGAGATAGAAGAAACTCACCGGCCGGTCATATTGACGGAGCAGTTTTTCAAAGTCCTTATTCTCAATAACCACCTTGGCCAGCCTGCGGTGGGCCTGCTCGATGAGCGGAAAGTTGCTCCACATATCATGGGGCTGGCTGCCGAAGCTGGTCAGGCCGGAGGCGTAGCTGTACCGGATGAGCTGATAGAACCAGGCGGCTTTCCGCACATCGCCGGCGGGACTGTCTCTGGCCAATGCGGAACGAATCCGGTCAAAGTCCTCGCGGGCGTTGAGGACATAGCGGAGTTCTGCCATCAGTTCCTCCGGTTTTTCCCGGACACAGCGGTACAGGTTGACCAGAAGACTGTTGAAATCGTTGTAGACCTCGAAATCATTGCCGGGCGGCTTATAGAAGAGGACCCAGCCGCCTCCGCCGAAGACCTCGATATACCGCTCATAGTAGACTGGGAACAGGGTGACGATGAGTTCACGCAGTGCTTTTTTGCCGCCGATCCAGCTCATGAAGCTATTCAACCGCATCACCGCCTTCCAGCGGCAGCCGGGTCTGTGCGGTATTGAACTGTTCCAGGGATCGGTTCAGTCCGCTGATGGCGGCGGCGATCCCGCTGATCCGCCGTGTCAGATGGGCGATGGTTGCCCGCACCTCCTGTTCCGTAGTGGCGTAGAAGTACCCGCTGCCGCTGCTGGCGATGGGGACTCCCTTGCGGCGCAGGCGGTTGACCATCTGCCGCACTTCGATCCCCTTGATGGAGAAAAAGCACTCCAACTCCCGGCTGGTGGCGGCATTTGAAGCGCCCAGGTGGTATCGCTCCAGATATTCCGCCAGCCGTTCTTTCTGCATAAATGCCTCCTTTCCGGACCTGGTTTTCCGAAAAAGGGCATAAAAAAAGAAGGGGGCCGTTTTCCCCTTTCGGAAAACGGCCCCTGTATCTTGATTGGATATGCTCGTTTAGCTTATAGAATCACCCCCAGTTCTCTCAGCATTCGGACACAGTCTTTGGCGCCCTGGCAATAAAGGTGGATATTGTGCCTTTGCTCCATGCGGGAGAGGAAGCGGATGTACTCCTGCATTTGCACTTTTCCAGCAGGCCCCAAAAGGGGATCTTGTTCGATCTCATCCCGGATGCGGGAGAGTTCTGCCTCCTCTTGGCTGAATTCAGGATGGTTTCGCTCCATCTCCTCAAAGATCAGCTCGATGCGCCGGTCAAGCATCTCCTTCCGCAGAGCTTCCTGCTCATTCACTGGTTTCGCCCCCTTTTGGCAAACACTATCACACTCTGCGGAGAATAGCTATACCAATACCCAACAAAATCGAGGCAGCTACATTGACAGAAGAGGGCCGCGGTGCTCAGGCTGGCTGTACTCGTACTGGAGCTCGCCGCCATTCCACGCTGCATAGCCGTGATCCGCGGCGGAGAGACCATACTGCCGCATGCTGGCCTCCACATAAGAGGCCCCGTCAAAGGCGTCTGTGAGCAGACCGCTGGGTGGAATCAGACCGTTTCGGATCGCCAGTTCCCGTCCGTATGCGGCCATATCCATGCCCCGTGGAAAGAACGCGTAGTGTTGGAGATTCTGCGAGAGATCCAGGGCCAGATCCAGCCGGTGGCAGTCCTCCAGTTCCAGCACCGTCAGCCACTTGTCCAGCCAGTGGGGTTGCCCCTGGCCCTGCTCCGCCCAGACATAGCCGAAGTCGATGGCGTGACGGACCAGTTCTCCGGCTGAGTCGTACTGGGAGAGGATATCCGTCAGCTGGGGCAGGCAGCAGTCCACCTCCAGCGCAATACACTCACTGAGACTCTCCGCCTGCAGCGCGTCCAGCCCCAGCAAGAGTTCATCTGGATGGTTTGAGTCGATGTACTCGCCAGAATCCGGGAAGCCCACCCAGACCCCCTCCATATTGCTCCGACTGGCCAGCCTGATTCGGATGGCATAATCGCCGGTGACTGGCTGGAGGGTGGGGTCTTCCTCTACGAAAGGATCTGCCAGCTTGATGCTTCGCACATAGTGGCCGTTGCAAAAGGCCCCGTTCTGCGACTGGTGGTAGGCGGCCCCCAAATGCTCCACATTCAGGAATGGCCGGGCGGCCTCCGAGGGAGGCTCCACATTCTCCATGACAAATTTCCCAAGCGCGGCCTCATCTCTCGAGCCATAGAAGAGGTCATAGCAGTCCAGCTGGGACGCGATCCGCGTCACATGGCCAATCTCCTGGGGCTTCTCCAGCTCCATGGCCCCTTGAAACAGAATTTTTTCTTTCTCTGTCATATTGGCAAAGCGCCGTTCCAGCCAGTCATGCTCCGATTTGGTGAGATAGAAGCCGTCCAGCTTGTCAAAGAGGGCAGCGGTTTGATCTGCCATCGATTACATCATCTCCAATCCTTGTTCTGCCGCCTGTTCTGGATGCAATATGGGAAGGGGCTGACCATCCTTTCTGCGGATCAGGCCATATTCCGTAATGGCTCCCAGCCAGTCATCCAGCATCTGCTGACCGATCCGGGCCGCCTGCGGGGTTTGGAACAGTTCCTCCGGCAAATCCGGATACTTCTCCCGAAGCACCATCTCTGCGTAGCCCCAGGTCTGTGCCACCTCGGGACGAAGTTCGTACTGGTCGGCTTCCTCCATCAACTGGACGGCGCTGGTCAAATCGGGCTGGCCCACAGCAGCCAGGAGCGCCTTATAGCGGACAAACTCCGCCTCGCCCCAAGTTCGCTCCTGCTTTGCCAGCCGGCGGGCGAAATCGTTGACCTGCTCCAAGCCGTCGTCCTCCAGCGCGTCATTGATGGCATCCCGCAGGGAGGGGATCAGGCAGTCCACACAGTGGAAGGCGCATTCCTTTGTAGAAACGGCGTCTACCGCCTCCAATGTCTGCTGGATACCACCATGGATTACAGGGAGATCCAGCGTTGCAGTGTTATCATTATCATACTGGGGATCATTGAAAAAGCCTTTACGGACCTCCAGCACAATCGGAGCGCCGGAGCGGTGGAAGTAGGCTACCTCGCCAGGCCGATATACATAGATAGGCTTGATTTCTCCACTCAGCTCTGCATAGCCGCGGTCGGTGAACACACCGCCGTGGTCCTCTTGGTGCTGTTCACCCAGCAGTTCCAGCAGCCTTTCCCGGAAGCCGCTGTTTTCCTCTGTGACATCCAGCAGAGCCATTGCCTCATCTGAGAGCATCTCGCTGTCATACAAAAATGCCCCAAGCTCCTCATGATTGGAAACTCGGGGCGCAAAACAGCAAACATCGGTATTATAGGTCAGGTTGATGAGCCGCTCCAGAGGGATGGGCCCGCTGTACTGTTCCTGTTCCATCTTCAGGAGGGCTTCCATTCCTGGCCGTTGCTCCTCGGTCAGCGTGGCCAGACGCTGGGCAAAGAGATTCAGGTCATACAGGTTGACATGATCTCCTATCATGCCGCGGCGCAGGGCTTCACAGCGAATACAGGTCAGTTCGTTTTTACAGGATCTGCCGTCCTTGATCCTTGCTTTCTGGAGCGCGTCATTGAATTCCGCCCAGGTTGCCGGCATCTCCATCACCGTGGCCGTTTCATACCCGTTGGGGCTGCCGTTGCTGATCTCCACCTTGAAAATCGGTTTACCCAAGATCCATCCCTCCCATCTTGGGATAGTTCTCCTGATATTTGGCTGGATCGGCGCCGGGTACATCCCAGCCTGCCATACTGCCTACCTCCATGGCCTGCCGCTGGATGGGGGTAACGCCCAGGTGTTCATTCAACTCGTCCGCCAGTTCCACATTCCGTTCCTTGTCTCCGGTGTCCCACTCGGAGGGGTAGTAGCCGGTTTCACCCCGCTTGATGCAGATGAGCTGGCCAGTGGTCCGCAGAGTGGAGAAACACAGCTCCGGCAAACCATCCGCAATCTTGGGGGAAAACCGCTCCTGTTCGGTCTGGATGGACCAGCTCTCCGGCTGCCACAGGTGGACATACAGCTCACCGCCGTCCACCTCAATGGGGCGTTGCTCGAACCCTTCGCCCCACCCATCCGAGGCTTGACCACCCAGATACTCTTTTAAGGTGGTAAGCTCTGCCGGGGTCAGCTCGCCGGCTACCCGGCACTCTGCCACGCCCCACAGCCGGCCGTCCCTGACCTCAACGGTGAACACCGCCGAGCGGACTTTGTGGTCTACGCTGTCGCCCTCACCGTACCAGTGCATAAGGCCGCTCTCGCTTTCCTCCGGCATCCGATTTTTTACCAAAGCGGACAGAATGTGCCCCTCATAAGCCACGAGGGTGTGGCCATCCCACTCCTCGCCATCCTCCGACAGATCCCCCCACTCGTCCCGGCTATAGAAGTCGGCGGTGAGAGGCATATACAGCTTGAGCGTTTTAGGCTCCGGCGGGTAGACTGAGAAACGGTCCTCACCCAGCACCAAGGCCAGGGTGCGGCCATTGTCCCACTTTACATGGAAGTGGCCGGCATCATCGATGTGATCCAGTTTCCCGGTACTGCCGGGGGGAAGGGGCTGAGGATCATCCCCCATCTCTGTGAGCCGGATACGGGAATCCTTGGGGAACTGTTCCCGCAAAAAGGCCAGCCATTCTTTCGGTACTGCTTTCATGTGATACCTCCCATCGTCATACCCTGTTGGGGCATCGTCCTTTTCAGCTCCATGTGTAGCTGTTCTGCCGCCTTCGCCACCACGGGGTCCGACCGGAAGCTTTCCAGCCGTTTGTGATCCTCAAAGAAACTCTGCTCCCCGTCCAGAGAGCGTACCAGATCTACCGTGGCGATGCTGTCCTTGGTGACACCCAGCCGCTTTTCGCTGGCATCGGTGTCTTGGTAGATCTGGATGGCCTCCTCCAGCGTCAGCTCCTGCCTGATTTTCTCCTGCGGGGTATTGGTGTCCGTCATGACAAACCAGGCATAGATGTGGGGACGGCTGGGGTCTGCGGCATCCCGGAGGGTCCGTTTTCCGGCCTCAGTCATCCCATAGTTGCAACTCCTGCGGGGATTATCCTCTCCATAAAGATTATACAGCAGGTCGTCGATCTGCTTGTCGACCTCCAAGTCGTCGGTTAGCACCTCCCAGCGAAGGCCGGTAGTAGGTCGGCTGGGAAGTTCCTCTCGGATACAGGCCACGAATTCGTCCTTATCACGGTATTCAAGTTCCTCGCCGCTGGCAAAGGTTATCCGACCCACCACAGGGTGCTCCTGCTGGTATAGTTCCTGCTGGCGCAGATCATAGCAATACAGATACCCTTGATGCTCACCAGAGAGGGGCGTACAGCGCAAGCAGAAGCGGTAATTTTCCGTTTCTGTGATATAGCCATAACTTCTGCGGTCTTCCGTGATAGCCCCGCCATGCTGCCAGCAGTAGGCGTCCATAGCGCCCAGATTCTTCAGGAGTCCGGTCTGACGCAGGTTGTCTGCCAATCGCTGCAGCACCTCTTTAAACTCCGGGGTATTGAACCTGTCCCCGTTATGAGGCCACCAGCTATGCCAGAACTCCCTTCCTCCGTGGCCGAAGTCCATTCGCACATGGCCAATCGTGCCCAGGGCCTCATCTTTCTCAGGTTCCAGTTCGGAAAAAAACAGCCCCGCCTCATCGGGAGAGGCGGGGCGCAGTACAAATTCACGGATGTCCTGGGGGCAGGGCAGATCATGCTCCTCGCAAAATTGCTCCAGCGTCAGTTCCTCTCCCAACAGATAAAATGTACCATTGACCCGGCGCGATGTGACGCCCTCGCGCCTCAAAGGGGTAGGAGAGAGCACAGTCCCCGCATGATAGCCGACTTCCTGATCTACCAGGGTGATCCTGGCATTGGGGGCCTTGCGGGTTCCACGCAGGTCGTAGCAGTGCCACCCTTGGGGGATGGTATCCCGCTGAACCAGCCAGTTGGTAAACAGCACGGGCTTTCCAAACAGCTCCGCGTGCTGCATGGAATCAGTCCAGATATCAATGCTCATTCAATTCCTCCCATCCTCACACTGTTTTCCCACTCGCTCTGGTCCCGCAGCGCTTCCTGCATCTGCGAGCAGAGACTGTCCAGTGACGGAGAGGCACAGTTCCAGAATGCGGCGATGTTCCGCATCAGCCGCTCACATTCCGCCACCTGCTCGGCCGCTTCACTGGCGCCCTGTCCCGGAATCATGTCCATGGCATAGCGGTACAGGCCAAGCACTGCGCCATTGATCTGATCCTGTACGGGTGCCCACGGCTGCTCCGATTGTTCCGCCTCCCGCATCCGACGGTCAAAGGCGGACAGACGATTTTCTCCACTGTTGTCGAGTCCCCAATACCCCTCCAGCCGGTCAATTAGTTCCCGCAGAGCGGATGACTCGGCTTTCCCGGCGTCGCCTGCTTTCTGCCGCAGTTCAGCGGCGTATTCTGTGAGCCCATCAATGCACTGAACAATCAGCTTTTTGTCTCTCTGTGCCTGGGGTTCCATGAGCGTGATCAGTTCATCCAATGTCAGTTTCATTTTTTCTACCTCCCGCGCTGGGCCAAAGCCCCAGCGGATTACCCGCAACATTACCACACTTTTTGCAGAATAGCCACCCTGACTTCGTAAAAATCAGAAAATAAGCACGGCGCCTGATTCGCTGGTTATTCAACGCCAAAACTCCGCCTCAAAGGTGGTCTTTTCTAACCTTTCCCCCAACAGGGGATTTTTTAACCGCTCAAACTATGGCCAGTCAAATTCTTCCCTATAGCAGAGGATCTTTTCGATTCCATACCCCGCGTCCAGGAGTGGCTCAGCCAATCGTTTTATACAGCCTGCCGCAAAAGACGCCGCTTCTTCTCTGTCCACACCTTTACCGCGGAACACATATTCCAGCCATATTCGATATGTGGGGAGCAGAGTAAACTCCATGTTCTCCTGAATACGCTCCATGAACATATTATCAGACGCCAGAATTGATGTGACGCGCTCCGCCATGGTTGCCTGCAAACCTTCAAACATAGCCCAGCCATAATCCCGTACATTAAAATAGGGATTGATGATAATGCCCATTCTGACATCGTAGTCTATCTTGTACTCCACTTTGTTTTCCTCCATCAAAATAAAGAGCGGCCCCGCCTTAATTTTCAGTGCATCTGCAACCCCTCTTGTACTTCAGGAAACGGAGCGCTGAACCTTCGGATGAGACCGAATTCGGTCCTTCGGACGCCGTCCTCCTGCATATAAAAGTTACCCAGCGCCTCGAAATCCGCAAAGCCATCGAGGGTGGAGATCAGTTCCTCGTCTGCCCCGATCCGCTCCAGCACCTGCTTGCCGTATTCCTCCGGATCGTCCGGTACACGCTCATAGTCGTCCAGTTCGATGGAGAGTTTCAAAGCCTCCTGGAGCGTTGCCGGCTGTTCCACATCAAGGACGGAGAGGTACTTCAGCAATGCGCCGTCCTCCTGATCCATCTGCCGGATATTTTCCGCCAGCTCATCCAATTGCTCCAACCTCATGTCCGTCCCGTACAGAGGAAGATGTTCCCCAAAATAGGGGCGCAGGGCCTTCACCTGAACGAGTTTCACCATATTGAGGCTGCCCACTCCAAGAAACTGTCTGGCACTCTCCAGTTGCTCGAAGGTTGCCGGTAGCATAATCTGCACGGTTTCATTCTGCGCACCCTTGGAGCAGATGTTTTTCAGCTGTACTTGGAAAACACCGTCCAATGGCTCTTTATCCAAAAACTCCGGCGTCTTTTTCTGGACATAACTGCCGTTAGAGTATACCCCGCCATGGTTTTCCCGGTATTCAGCCCCCACACGGGCGTAATTGATATAGGGCTTGAAGCGATCCGGAAATGGTGTGATCCCTTTGTCCACAAGGTAGGCGCCCAATTCTGAATCAGAGGTTATATTGCCGATGAGCATATATTCATCCAGTCTGTTCGCCACAGCAAGGGCCTCATCCAAGTTCTCGGCGTGTTCCGCATCCAATGCCCCGGAAAAGATGGCGGCTTTTTCTGGAGAGAGGGCGTCTGTGCGTTCCGCCAGTTGCTGGAGCTTTTGAAACTGCTCTGAATCTTCCACGTCCACATCGTACAGATAGCGGTAAAGACCCGGCACATTGCCTCTCACATCCAGGATAGCGGTGGTTGTGGTATCAAGGCTAATCCCGTCCAGGATTACAAAAGCCTCTCCAATCTCAGCGGGACTGGCAGGCAGTCGCAGATGGACGCGCTCATGTTCGTTGCCTCGGCTTAGTGTCAACAAAATCATTCTATATCCCTCCCATGGTGAGGCCTGTTTGGTGTATGGCTTCAGCTTCCATTAGGTCTTGCAAAGGCGTTTCTCCGTGATAGGACACATAGCCATAATCGTTGAACCAACCGCCTTCCTCCCGAATACGTTGCTCCCCATAGCCTTTGTAGTCATAGAACCCATCCAGGTTGTCATCATACTCGAAGCGGCCAAACTCTTGGATCATGTACTTCCCGTATTCCTCCGGGGTATGGACGCCTGGAATGAAGCTGAACAGATCCAGGTTTTTGGCCAACTGACAGATCTGTGCGGCGTTCTTTGGATCTGCAAACACGATTACAGCCTCCAGCTTGTTCTGCCCTTTCTCATCCAGTTTCGCAATGGCGCTGCTCATGGCGTTGAGGGCGGTCAGGTTGTCTTGTTTCTCGTCCAGGAGTTCATCGACCTCCTTTTGCAGAAAAAACGCATCTATTGTATATTGTGCTGTGCCTGCATCCCGCACACCTGCCCGCAGCAGGGTGCGCCGAATCTGCTGCTCCGACGCGGGGAGCCAAAGCAGTTCCGGTTTTTGGCCTTCTGCCGGCATGATCTTCAATCCAAGGTTGCTGTTATCATAGAGATATTCCGGAAACTGCCGTCCGTTGTAGAGCTGCTCCAGCCTCATGCCGTTATCATAGACAACGCCATAGGGGGTGACGGTCCCGGCCCCGCGGTCAATGAGCAGGAGCGCCGTTTCAACCCCGTCCAGATTCTCCAGCTCCTCCATACTGGCACTGCCACCATTCAGATTCATATAGTGTTCTTGCCCGATTTCCTTAAGGTCAGAAAAATCTGTGATGACCGTGGCCCGCTGGCAGCAAAAGGTCAGATTGATGAAATCTTTTATTTGTGTGATTCCCAACTTGTGGGCCATCCCCTGGAACTGGGCGGCCTCACCGTCATCAAAACTGTCCAACCGCTTGGCCAAGTAGTCCAGCTCGTCCAAGGTAACGGATTTGCCGGTCAGCTCATTCAGGACAGTATAAAAACTGTCCAGCTCATCCACTTGGCAGTCCTGACGGAGCGTGTCGCCGATTCCCAATGGCTCCAGCAGTTCTATCGTGTGGTCGTATTCCTCCCTGGGAATGGGGAATGGAATCGTAATCTGCCCATATTCCGGGTGCTGGGCGCTGCTCAGCACCGCTTGGATTACATAGCCCATTCTGACGCCTCCTTACCCGCATCCATGACTGCCTTTCCGTGCCGGGCGATCAGGGTTGCGTAAATGATATTGAGAAAATCCATGTCACTCACCAGGTTTCGGTGCGCCAGATCTTCCACCTCCATGGGCGGCTTCAGGTCGTACAGCCGTCTGGCGGAATAAAAGACGGGGTAATCTTGTGCCGTGAACCCGTGGAGCGCAATGCGGTTGAAATCAATAAAATCGTGTGAAAGAGCGGAGAGCGCCGGCTGCCAGAGCCGCTCCTTTGAGGCGAGGAGGTAGAGCGCCGCCAGATAGCCAGGAGGCGCGCCATCCCACGCCCTGTCCGCAAAGCGGCTTTTCAGCTGGACGAATACTGTGCGCAGGATTACCTGATCCGGCCCATCCCAATGCTCCACGGCCTGAATTCTCTTGCGCAGGCCGGCATGAGGGATGTGTCCGAAACATTCCAGGATCAAATCACGATACCCAATTGCGCCGGACTTCAACCGCTCCGCGATATAGGGGCAGATGGGGACCTGACAGGACCGGCGGCGGTAGTGCAGGCAGTACCGGCAAGCCACATCCACCGGCTTGTAGCGGAAGCGGCTGAGGATCATCGTCCCACCGCCGCGCCTCTGAAAGCCGGGGACGCTCATCATCATGCGCTCCAGTCCGGCCCGTGGGGTATCTTGGGCGAAATATTTTGTCATGGTACACTCCTTTTTTGAGCACAAAAAAGCGGGGGCCGCTTATGCTGCACAATGTGCAGACGCGGCCCCCGCTCTCTTTGATGTCACATATCCATTTGTGGTTCCTGCTCCTGTCCCTGTTCCAGTCGGTCCGTCAGGTCTGGGACGGTGTATTCGATCTTTGTCCTTGCGGTCTGAAGAGCTTTCAGCTGGACATCTTCTAACTCCGGACCTTCATCCAACAGATAGTCTGTGCCCCGATAGAGTTCGGTTAACTCCTCCGGTGAGAAGAGCTGGGCCTTGGAGATCAGCCCGGAACGGACGGCGAAGTCCTGCTTTGCGCTTTGGAAATCTCCCATATAATTATGGCCATAGAGGAGGGCTGTCCTGTCGTAATTCCAGATCCATGTGTTGAACTGATAGCCCCATTCCTTCGGCAGTTCTATGCCGGCCAGCACCGCTCCACCAAAATCCGCAAGCAGATGGAACTCATCTTTTAAGCTGCTGGCGCGAAGCAGGGGGGCGTTCTGAACTGCTTCTACATACTCATATACCTCATCCGCCATCTCTGCCACCCTGTGATACAATTCACTGGCCTTCTGGTTTTGACTCCCGGCCGGCAAAAGGAAGGCATCATGCCCTGGAGAAACAAAGAGGACAGGCCGGCCATGGAGAAAAACCTCCAGCCGCTTGTCCTCCACATTGGATGATTCAATTCCGCCTTCTCTCAGGCGCCGGGACAGTTCTTCAAAAAACTTGTTTTCCATAGAATCTCCTTTTCCACATTTTATTGCCATCGTGTAAAAGAAAAACCAAGACCCTGTGATCAGGATCTTGGCTGAGGAAATGTGGCGTTTGATATGTGGGTTCGACTCTCCGCTGAATGGAGGGCCGCCGGTCAAATATCGGAAAAATTGGGCCCGTAGATTTACGAATCTACGGGCCCTGGAAGCCTTGAAAACACTGAGGTTGTTCCCTCAATATCTTTTTTAGCCTCCTCTTTTGGTCCGAGTGGCGAGATTCGAACTCACGGCCTCATGGTCCCGAACCATGCGCGCTACCAACTGCGCTACACCCGGATATGAAATTGTGCGGCTCACGCCGCGAACAGTAGTATTATATGAGCTTCCCTCCGTTCTGTCAAGAGGGAAATCCACATTTTTCAAAAAGCCCCGCGGCACACGGCCGCGAGGCTCTGGCGGGAGCATGTGAGGATCGAACTCACCCGAGAGGCTCTTCACCCCTCTCACCGGTTTTGAAGACCGGGGGGCACACCAGCACCCATCTACTCCCATGTGAGAGGCGACAAAAGCCGCCTCATTTTTCTATCTCGCCAAACTGCGCGCCCGGTCTGCGGACATCGCCCTCGCGGCGAAGAATCCCTCGCCGGTCGTAATACTCCAGCACCAGCAGCGCGTGGTCGCGCGAGGTGCCGAGCGCGTCGCGGAATTCTCCAAGCGCGAGCGCGTCGTGCGTTGCAAACCATGCCTTCACCCGCGTGCCGACCGCATCCAGAACGTTTTTTTCGACGCAGAGCTCCGGCGCAAGCAGCACGAGCTCGCCGGTAGATAAAAGACTCTCAAGCACGCGCGCGCACTCCATGCGGTCTTTTTTGTCGAACAGCGCACAAAGCGCGTCCTGCTTTTTGCCAAGAATTCCCGCCGCGCGGCAGGTGCGCAGCAGCTCTTCCCGGATGGCGCTCTGCCGCTTGGTCAGATGCACGGAAAAGTCCGCAAGCGCGCAGTGCTCCGCCGTCAGCGTGAGTTTTCCCTCGCGCGCAAAGCAGGCGAGGATCGCGTCCGCATTTTCCCGTGCTTTGCCGCGCAGAAGCCGCTGCCGCGCCTCGGCGAGGCGCATGCCCGCGTGCAGCGGATGCTCGCGATGATACTTTGCCAGCATCGTCTCGCAGTCTGTCCACAGCCTGTCCAGCGTCGACGATGTAAGATAGCGCGACGGCGCGATCTCGACGAGCTTTCCCCGCGCACAGAGTACGGCGAGCATTTCCACCAGTTTTTCTTCCGGTTCATCGAAGCACGCGACAAGGTCCGCAAGCGTCATGCCATCCGCGCCGTGCTCGCCGACGGCCTGCACGAGCTTTGCCTCGTCCGATCCGCTCTCGCGCACGGCGAGCGAGGCGATCACGCGCGCGTCGTATCGCTTGTGCCGGTACGGATGCTCGTCCAGGATCATCCCGCCGCCGACAGTCTCGAGCGGCGAATAAAAGCGCGCCACAAAGCGGTCGCCCTGCCGCGCGGCGAGCGCTTCGCTCAGCCGCAGCTGGGCATAGCAGCTCTCGCCCGGACGCAGCGCATCGCGGTCCAGCAGCACCGCCTTTGCAAGGCGCACCGCCGCGCCGTGGTAGATGTGCAGGCGCGAGCCGCTCTCGATGATCCGCTTAGAATCCGGCAGATTTTGCAGTTTCACGTCCAGCATCAGCGACGGCTCCATCGAATCCGTCCTGCACAGCACATCGCCGCGGCTGATGCTCTCTTTTTTGATGCCCGCTAAGTTGACCGCCGCGCGCTGTCCGGCGTACACCGCCGACACGTTGCGCCCGTGCACCTGCAAATTGCGCACGCGGCACTTATTCCCGAGCGGCATGAGCTGCGCCTCGTCGCCGACGGCGATGTGCCCGTCGATGAGCGTGCCGGTGGCGATCGTGCCGAAGCCGTCGACGGAAAACACGCGGTCGATGGGCAGGCGGAACGGCGTGCGCGTGCTCTTTTCCTCCGCGTGCAGCGTCAGAACGTGGAGCGCTTCGCGCAGGGCCTCAATGCCTTCGCCCGTGCGGACGGACGTGCGCAGGATCGGCTTATCCTCTAAAAACGTGCCCTTGACGCGGCTTTTGACGTCCTCTTCGAGCATGTTCAGCCAGTCCTCGTCGACTAAGTCGGTCTTTGTCAGCACGATGAGTCCGTCCTTCACACCGAGCAGCTGCAGGATGTCCAGATGCTCGACTGTCTGCGGCATGAAGCCTTCGTCCGCCGCCACGACAAGCATCGCAAGGTCGACACCGCCCGCGCCGGCGAGCATGTTCTTGATGAACCTCTCGTGCCCCGGCACATCGACGATGCTCGCACAGCTCCCGTCCGGAAAGTCGAGTCGCGCAAAGCCGAGGTCGATCGTGATGCCGCGCTTTTTCTCCTCGGCCAGCCGGTCGGTGTCCACGCCCGTGAGCGCCTTGACAAGCTCGGTCTTGCCGTGGTCGACATGACCCGCCATGCCGATGATAACATGCTTCATCGGATGGCCTCCGCAGCCGCCGCGGCGATCTCGGCAAAGTCTTCCTCTCGAATCGTGCGCACGCACAGCAAATATTGCCTGCGGTGGATACGCGCGACGATGGGCTTGGCGCGAAGGCGCAGCTTCTCTTCCAGTTCATCCACGCTGAGCCTCCCCGGCTCGATCGCGACGGCCCAGCCGTTGAGCTCCTGCGCCGGAGCGCTGCCGCCGCCGACAGCGTCGCCCGTCCACACGAGCTGCGAGGAAACGCCCGTGTCCGCGATCGCCTTTTGCAGCCGCAGCGCCTTGGCGTGCAGCTCATCCTCGCTCGCCGACAGCATCGCGAGCGTCGGGATCTCGCGCGCGGCGGTCTCCGAATCCAGATAGACGCTCAGCGTCGCGTGCAGCGCGGCGAGCGTCATCTTGTCGAGGCGCAGCGCCCGCGCAAGCGGGTGCTTTTTGATCCGTTCGATGTACTCCCTTTTGCCGACGATCAGCCCCGCCTGCGGCCCGCCGAGCAGCTTGTCGCCCGAAAACGACGCAACGTCCACACCAGCGTGCAGACTTCTCTGCACCGTCGGCTCGCCGCGGATGCCAAACGGTTCGAGGTCGACGATCGCCCCGCTGCCGAGGTCTTCAATGAGCGGCAGGCCGTGCCCATGCGCGATCTCCGCCAGCTCCTCCCGCGGTACGGATTCGGTAAAGCCCACGATGCGGTAGTTGCTCGTATGCACCTTCAAAAGCGCTCTCGTCTGCTCGCCGATGGCGGCTTCATAGTCGCGCCGGTGCGTCTTGTTCGTCGCGCCGACCTCGCACAGCGTGCAGCCGCACTGCGTCACGATCTCCGGAATGCGGAACGAGCCGCCGATCTCGACGAGCTCGCCGCGCGAGGCGATGACCTCTCCCCCGCCCGCAAGCGCGGACAGGATGAGCAGCACCGCCGCGGCGTTGTTGTTCACGGCCATCGCCGCCTCCGCGCCCGTCAGGCGGCACAAAAGCGCCTCCACGTGCTGATAGCGCGAGCCGCGGCAGCCGTTTTCCACATCGTATTCAAGCGTCGAATAATCTCTCGCCGCCTCTGCCGCGGCGTTCGCCGCGCGCTCGCTCAGGCAGGCGCGGCCAAGGTTCGTGTGCAGCGTCACGCCGGTCGCGTTGATGACCGAGCGCAGCGTCGGCAGCTGCTTTTCCTCTGCACGTGCCAGAATGCGCGCGCAGAGTATGCCTGTCTCCGGCAGCGCGGAAAGGCCGCCGCGCACTTCGTCTCGCAGCGCGTCCAGCTCCTCGCGCACGCTCTCGCGCAGCAGCACCGGCGGCAGCGCCGACACCTTGAGCTCGTCCCGACCGAGCAGCTCGTCCACCCGCGGGATGGAACGAAACAGATTTTCTTCCACGCTTTTCCCTCCCCGCGCCCGACACACAGTGCGTCGGGCACCAGTTCTCCAGTTTGCCTTTACCCTATCAGAAAGGCCTTCGCCCGTCAAGAAAAACCAGAACCGTTCGCTGAATCAGCCATGCAGTTCTGGTTTTTCTATTGTTCACAAGAGCGCGGATCGTCCCGTGGCCGCAAATTTTCAATTCTTGAAAATTTCTGTCTCTTTGGGACAGCTTCCTGTCGGGGCGTGCCCGCCTCAAGCCCTGTTGGGATCAAGTACGGCAAACTGGAATTTATGTCAATGCGAACTCAATCTCATCAAGTTTATTTGTTATTGCGTTCTTTCTCCCTGTCTCCTTAAAACCTATTCGACGATAGAGTCTCTCAGCATTTATATTATTCTCAAGAATCCACAGCGTAGGGGTATCCGTACATTGGCCTACTGCGTATAGTAACAATTTCGTTCCATGACCCATGTTTTGCATATCTGGAAGAATATAAAGATCCTCTATTAAACCCTTTGTTACAGAAACAACCCCTATTGGTTTTTCTTCTACAAGCATATAGAGCTTTGTTCCGTTGTTCATCTTGTTTCTCAAATACTCCCGTTGCCGATCTGGCGTATGTGTTTCTATGAAATCAGGAGCACAAAATGCACGATGCGATTCCTTCCAGGATATTGAATGGATGGTTGCGGCTTGAAGAAGATTTGTTTCATCTACAGGTACTATCATCCTTACCTCCACAAATTCCGATTTGTTGAGCCGAGTATACCATATTTCTCAACGAAAGAACATTTTTATATACGAGAACCTAACCGTTTTACTGCGTACAGAACCCCGATCTGCAAAAAGCCCCATGCGCGACACCTTGACGGCGCGAACATGGGGCTTGATATTTCCTTGACCTATCCGCTTTTTTATTTTACCGCGCTGAGCAATTTATCCTCTTTCCGCTTTTTGAGCATGATTGGCACGTCCATCAGCGCGAACACCGCCACGAGCAGCACGGGAAAGCCGATCCAGTGGTAGCCGACATGGTCGCGGAACCACGCGAGCGGATTGCCGTCCGGCGCGTACATCAGAAACATGAAATTCGTATCGAGCAGCAGGTTGACGCAATAAATCGGCACCGCCATCGCCAGCAGCAGCAAGAAGCACTTGCCCATGTACCTGACGCTCGGTCGGATATCACCGCCCGAAAACAGCATGATTGGATAGGCCGCAAGCAGAATGTGCACGCTCGTCGAATGCCAGAACATGAAGTTCGCCGCCGGAAGCGACGTCCACGTCGGGAACAGCAGTGCCGCCGTCGCCGCGGGGATACAGATAAAATAGAGAAAATTGTCGAGCAGCCTGCTCGGCTTCCATGCGTGCAGCGCGATAAGGAAAATGTTGATCGAGCACAGGTGCAGCGGCAGATAGTCCCAGTTGAAATTCCCGCCGATCTGCAAACCGATCTGTTTGAACGCCTCGTCCGCGAGCAGGAGAACGGCAAAGAGCCCCCGCAGCTGCGCCCGCTTCTTCCCGTCCGCTTCCTTATAGAGCTTGCAGCTCAGCGCGGCAAAGCCGATATACAGCGCAAGCGTCACTAAGTGCCGCGCGCCGAAGAGCGAAAAGCCAAAACCCTCGCCGATCGTATCCACCGTATCCCAAAAGTGCTCCACTTGATCCAGCCTCCGCAAATTTGTTGTCCATGCCAGCATATCATACGGCGGCGAAAATACACCTGAAAATTTCTTTAAGATTTCAGTATCCCATCCGCGCTCCCAGCATCTCGCCGCTGCTGCCGCCGCGGTACACGCCGTTTTCGATCACGCGCTCGCCGAGCACGAATACCTCGTCAAAGCCTGTCGCAGGCAGGTTGGGCCGCGCGTAGGTACCGTGCTCGCGGACGTTTTCGGGCGAGAAGAGTAAAAGGTCCGCGTCCATGCCCGCCGCGATGACGCCCTTTTTCTCTAAGCCGAAGCGGTCCGCCGCATGCCCCGTCACCTTGTGCACAGCCTGCTCGAGCGTGAGCACGCGCTCCTGCACGACGTATTTTTCAATGAGCCGCGCGAATGTGCCGTACACGCGCGGGTGGACACGCCCGCCGCTGGGGTACGTCGCATCCGAAATGACGCCCGAGAACGGCGTGCGCAGGATATCTTTCACGTCTTCTTCGTCCGAGATGTAGTCGATCATCCCCGTATTGCACTGTTCCGCCGCCAGCAGGTCAAAGAGCGCGTCAAACGGGTCTTTTTGAAGCGTCCGCGCGATCTCGGCGACGGATTTTCCCTCAAAGCGGCGGTATTCGTCCATCTGAAGCCCGATGGCGATCACATTGTCAAAGCCGACGAGCAGCGTGATGTTCTCAAAGTCGCTGCCCGCCTCCATCCGCGCGCGCATTTCCTTTCGCGCAGCATCGTCGAGCAGGCGCTTGGTCAGCGCCTCCGTGCCGCCCTCCTGGAATTCCGGCGGCAGCACGTGGATAAGCTGTGTCGAGCCCGCAGTGTAGGGGTACACGTCGCACATGACGTCAAGCCCATCCTGTCGCGCCCTTTCAATCAGCGAGAGCATCTCCGGCACGGCCTTTCGCGCGTTGCGCCCTCCGATGGCCTTGAGATGGCTGACCTCCAGCGGCGTTTGCAGCGCGCGGGTGACCTCGAGCATTTCGCGCAGCGCATCGACGACGCCGTCGCCCTCCTGACGCATATGGACGCAGATGGGCACGCCGCTCCGGTGCAGCGGCGCGAGTGCGCGGATGAGCCCGTCGGTCGAGTAAAAGATCTCCGGCGCGTAGCCAAGGCCGAGCGACACGCCGCACACGCCGTCGGCCAGCGCCGCTTCCATGTGATAGTGCAGATCGCGCAGCTCGAGCGGTGACAAATCTCCCGTCGTGAAGCCCGCGGCAAGCGTGCGCAGCGTGCCCATGCCGATGAGTTCCGCGCACGAGAGCGGCAGTCCCCGCCCCTGCGCCGCCTTGAAATAGCTGTCAACGGACGCAAAGCGCAGCTCCGGCGGGATGTTCCCCGTGATGGGCGCGAGGTATTTCGCGCACTCGTCCGCGTGCGCGCCCGAGAGTGGCGCGAGCGACATGCCGCAGTTGCCGTTCACAAGCGTCGTGAGGCCCTGGCAGAGCTCCGCCTCGCCAAAGCCTTCGCGAAACAGCGCCGCGTCGGCGTGGCGGTGCATGTCGATAAAGCCCGGCGTCAGAACGCGGCTCGCGGCCTCGATGGTCTCGAACGCCTGCGCGTTTGACAAATTTCCAACCTCTTCGATCATGCCGTCTAAAATGCCGACGTCCGCTGTGAACGCCGCCTTTCCCGTGCCGTCGACGATCTTCGCGCCGCGGATCAACGTATCCAGCATGTATATCACCTCTTTTTTGCAGTCTACCACACCCCACGCCCGCTTGGCAAGGTCATTCCCCCTTGCAATCTGCCGTGCCGCAGGGTATACTGGGGAAAACGCAAAAAAGGAGCGCTTCCATGAATAAGAAAGACCGCATCCACGACTGGCGCAAGCTCAAGTGGCCGTTCACCGCCACGTTTTTATATTACTCTCTTCTCTCGCTCTACACCGGCACCGCCGAGCAGAGCGAGCAGGGCTTTCTCGTCATGTTCCTCACGGTTTTGATCGTGGACGCCGTGGCGTATTTTTCCTACTGCTATTTCCTCTGCAAAAAAGAGGAGAACATGCAGAAGCTCTGGTTCGTCTTCATTTTGGCCTATGTGCTCATCTCCACACAGCAGCTCTCCATTCTCTGGCAGATGATGACGGCGCATGTGGTCGGCGCATAAACACAATTTTTCTTTTTTCATACCGTCTTTTTGAACGTCCTTTCCATCGGGAAAGGACGTTTTCTTTCATTTTGTCTTCTGTGACATTTGCGTGCCACTGTCTGAAAATCTGATACGCGGCTCCTTTTGTCCATAGTTTTCGGCAGTTTTCTTTGTTAAGTTGGTGTTAACGAGGGGAGCGTCCCCTTCTCGCGCCGTGAACAAAAAAGTTTACACCCTGCCCATTGAAAGCGCGGCGCTTCTTTGCTATGCTTTTCCTGCAAGCCCGCATTTTTCCGTGCGGGACAAGAAATGCTAAGTACAAAGGAGCTGATGGCAGTGCCGATCCGTCCGCTTGTCGATCGCACTTATCTTGAACAGGTGCTGCTCTCCCGTTTTTCCCACGGTGAGGTACAGCAGTGGGTCCAGAAATACTTCCAGCCCTACCGTGAGCTGATGAGCTATTACCGCTGCGCGATCATGGAGGTCGAGACGAAGTTCAATGTGCTCAACGAGGAGCTCTCGCTGCAATACGACCGCAACCCCATCGAGACGATCAAGACCCGCCTCAAGTCCCCCGAGAGCATCATGGAAAAGCTCACGCGCCGCGGATATCCGCTCACGGTGGAGAGCATCGAGAAGAATCTGAACGACATCGCCGGTGTGCGCGTGATCTGCTCGCACCCTGCCGACATCTACAAACTCTCCGAGGCATTTTTGCGCCAGGACGACATCACACTCTTAGAGCGCAAGGACTACATCGCAAACCCTAAGCCCAACGGCTACCGCAGCCTCCATCTCATCGTCGAAACGCCCATCTTCCTGCATGACCAGAAGCGGCTCATGAAGGTCGAGGTGCAGTTCCGCACGATCTCGATGGATTGGTGGGCCAGTCTTGAGCATAAAATCCGCTACAAGAAAAATCTCCCCGAAATGGAATACGTGGAGCGCGAGCTCTATGAGTGCGCCGAGATCAGCGCACAGCTCGACGCGCGCATGGAAAAGCTCCAGAAAATCGCCGCACAGGCAACGGAGGGAAAGGATTCTCCCCTTTCCCCTTAATACAAGGACGCCCGACGCATCGCGGGCAAGGAAAGGAATCGTGATACTATGAACGCAGCAGAGAAAATCGCCCATGCAGCAGAGCGCAAGGCCTTTGAGGCCATGCTCGACTCGCTCATCAGAAAAAGCCAGACGAAGGACGTCTGCACCGTCGCAAACGACTTTGTCAACATGGTTCAGAAAATTCACTCCAGCGTCTGGACGCCGGAGACCTTCGAGATGCTGCACCAGATCGCAAACGACCCCAATAGCAAGTGGGCGCACTACGCCGAGCGTCTGCTGCGCGAGTGCGACCCCCACCTTCTTCGCACCTTCCTGACGGCCGCTGCCTACGAAGGCGGCTTCCGTGGCTTCCAGCAGGCGCGGGCAAACTCCGAGAAGTATGACTGCAACATCCCGTGGATCGTCCTCATGGACCCGACGAGCGCCTGCAATATGCGCTGCGCGGGCTGCTGGGCGGCAGAGTACGGTCACAAGCAGAACCTCACCTTTGAGGAGATGGACCGTGTGCTGACCGAGGGCGCAGAGCTCGGCACCCACGCCTGCCTCTTCACCGGCGGCGAACCGCTCATGCGTAAGGCGGACATCTTCCGTCTGTGCGAAAAGCACCGCGACATCGCCTTCCACGCCTTCACGAACGGCACGCTCATCGACCAGGCCTTCTGCGACGAGCTCAAGCGCGTGGGCAACTTCATCGTCTCGGTCAGCATCGAGGGCTTTGAGGACGCCAACGACGGCCGCCGCGGCGCGGGACATTTTGAAAAGGCGCTCGCCGCGATGGACCTCATGCACAAAAACCACATCCCGTTCGGCGTGTCCATCTGCTACACGAGCAAGAACTACAAGGTCGTCACGAGCGATGAGTTCCTCGACCTGCTCATCTCCAAGGGCTGCTTCTTCGCCTGGTACTTCCACTACATGCCAGTCGGCATGGGCGCGACGACCGACCTGCTGCTCACGCCCGAGCAGCGCGCCTATATGAAAGACCGCGTGCGTGAGATCCGCGGTCTCACCGGCGGCAAGGAGATCTTCGCCATCGACTTCCAGAATGACGGCGAGTTCACAGGCGGCTGCATCGCCGGCGGCAAGCTCTACTGCCACATCAACGCCGCGGGCGACGTCGAGCCCTGCGTGTTCATCCATTATTCGGGTGCGAACATCCGCGAAAAGAGCTTCCTCGAATGTCTCCAGCAGCCGCTTTTTAAGGAGTACCGCAAGGGCCAGCCGTTCAACAACAACCACCTGCGCCCCTGCCCGATGCTGGAAAATCCCGAATATCTGCCCCAGATGGTCGCGCGCAGCGGCGCGCATTCGACCGACCTGGAAGCTCCCGAGAGCGTGGAGCACCTGTGCAACAAGTGCGAGTCCTACGCCGCATGCTGGCGCCCCGAGGCCGAAAAGCTCTGGGACGAGGAGCACCGCGAATAAATGACTTTCCTGTAACCTTCCCCGATACGCAAGAAAGCCGCCGACCATCAGGTCGGCGGCTTTTGTCACGTCTTCGAATTTTTTTACTTGACTGCCGCGAGCAGGGCGTCAACGCGGTCGGTCTTTTCCCATGTCACGCCGAGATCCTCGCGGCCCATGTGACCGTAAGCGGCAAGCTGGCGGTAGATGGGACGGCGCAGGTCGAGGTCGCGGATGATGGCGGTCGGGCGCAGGTCGAAGACCTTCTCCACAGTCTCTTCGAGCTTGCCGTCATCGACCTTGCCGGTGCCGAACGTCTCAACGAGCACGCTCACGGGATGCGCAACGCCGATAGCGTAGGCGAGCTGGACCTGGCACTTGTCGGCAAGGCCCGCGGCCACGATGTTCTTGGCCACATAGCGCGCGGCGTAAGCGGCAGAGCGGTCGACCTTCGTCGGGTCCTTGCCGGAGAATGCGCCGCCGCCGTGCGGGGCGCTGCCGCCGTAGGTATCGACGATGATCTTGCGGCCGGTCAGGCCGCTGTCGCCCTGCGGGCCGCCGATGACGAAGCGGCCGGTCGGGTTAACATAAATCTTCGTGTTCTCATCCATCAGCTCCGCGGGAACAGTCGGCTTGATGACAAGCTCGATCATGTCCTTGCGGATCTGCTCAAGCGTCGCCTCCGGCGCGTGCTGGGTGGAGAGGACGACCGTGTCAACGCGGACGGGCTTACCGTTTTCGTCGTACTCGACCGTCACCTGCGTCTTGCCGTCGGGACGGAGATAGTCGACAAGGCCCTGCTTGCGCACGTCGGTCAGCTTCTTTGCCATCTTATGGGAAAGGGAGATTGCGAGCGGCATGAGCTCAGGGGTCTCGGTGCAGGCGTAGCCGAACATCATGCCCTGGTCGCCCGCGCCGTTGTCGAGCTCGCTCGCGCCGCTCTCCTTATTTTCAAAGGAGTTGTCGACGCCCATCGCGATATCGCCGCTCTGCTCGTCGATGTTCGTGATAACGCCGCAGGTGTCACAGTCAAAGCCGTACTTCGCGCGGTCGTAGCCGATGTCACGGATCACGTCGCGCGCGATCTTCGGGATGTCGACATAGCAGCTCGTGGTGATCTCGCCCATGATGTGGACAAGGCCGGTGGAAACGGTCGTCTCGCAGGCCACGCGGCCGTTGGGGTCTTTTTCAAGGATGGCGTCAAGCACCGCGTCGGAGATCTGGTCGCAGATCTTGTCGGGATGCCCCTCGGTAACGGATTCGGAGGTGAATAAACGTTTTGCCATGGTTATTTTTCTTCCTTTCTCATTGTTGGGAAAAACAAAAAATACTCTGTCGAACCGACAGAGTATCGCGCTTTCTGCTCTTCCTCATCTTTCGATTCGTTCGTCGGATTTGGCACCTTGCCTCTTCGGGCAGGTTGTCGTGGTGTCATAGGGCCGATCCCTCAACCACTCTCGATGAAGTATTCACTTGTGGCTTTCGCCGAATCGTATTCTACCATGTTTGTGCGTTTTGTCAAGTGACATTTCCCCAAAAACGTCCAAATCGGCGTAAAATGCGGTGCTCTTGCAATTTTGAAAAAAAGTGCTATATTAAGGAAGTTCTGCACACAAAATCTATTCGACAGGAGCTCGTTTGCGATGGTCTTCAGCAGTGTCAGCTTTCTTGTTTTCTTTCTTCCCTGCCTGCTCGTTCTTTATTTTATGGTGCCGCGGCGGTACCGCGGGGCGCGGAATTTCATCCTGCTCGCGTTCAGCCTCGCCTTCTACGCCTGCGGCGGGCCGAAGTTTTTGCTGCTCATGCTGCTCTCCATCGTCATTAACTACTGCTGCGGGCTCCTCGCGGGGGCAAAGCACCGTCCCGCCGTCCGAAAGGCAGGCGTGACGCTCGCAGCCGTGCTGGGGCTCGGGCTTCTCGGCTGGTTCAAGTACGCGGGCTTTTTCGGCGAGATGCTCCACGCCCTGATGCCCTTTATCCCCGTGCCGCAGGTCACACTGCCCATCGGCATCTCATTTTTTACCTTCCAGGGTCTCAGCTATGTGATCGACGTTTTACGCGATGCTGCCGCCGTGCAGAAAAATCCGCTCAAGCTCGCGCTCTATATCTCGTTTTTCCCGCAGCTCGTCGCCGGTCCCATCGTGCGCTACACCACGGTCGCAGACGAGATCGACGAGCGGCACGAGTCCGTTTCCGAATTCTCCGCGGGCGCGGTGCGCTTTCTCTTCGGCCTTGCTAAGAAGATGCTGCTCGCCAACGCTGTCGCGCAGATCGCCGACGCCGCCTTTTCCGCCGTCTCCCCCTCGGTGGCCCTTGCGTGGCTCGGCGCCGTCGCCTACACGTTTCAGATTTATTTCGACTTTTCCGCCTATTCCGACATGGCCATCGGCCTTGGCCGGATGTTCGGCTTCCACTTTCTTGAAAACTTCAACTATCCCTATGTCTCCCGCAGCGTCACCGAGTTCTGGCGGCGCTGGCACATCTCGCTCTCCACGTGGTTCCGCGACTATGTCTACATTCCCCTCGGCGGCAACCGCTGCTCCCGCGCGCGCAATATTCTGAACCTCTTTCTCGTCTGGGCACTCACGGGCCTCTGGCACGGGGCCAGCTGGACATTCATCGCGTGGGGCCTGTGGTTCTTTGTGCTGCTCATCGGCGAAAAGTTTCTCTGGGGTAAGGCGCTCTCGCGCCTTCCGTCTCTTTTGCAGCATGTCTACGCCATGCTGCTCGTCATTTTGAGCTGGGTGCTCTTCCGCGCGGACGATATCAGCGCTGCGCTGTGCTACATGGCCGCGATGTTCGGCCGCGCCCCCGCCCTCTGCGACAGCCGCGCCGTGTACTACGCGCTTGAATTCTGGCCGGAACTGCTGCTCTGCTGCATTGCTGCCCTGCCGGTCAAAAACCTGCTCGAAACGGCACTTGAAAAGCGTAACAGCAAGCTCTCCCGCGGCATCCTCATCGTGGGGCCGAAGCTCGCCTCCCTCGCACTGCTCGCGCTTTCCTACTGCAGGCTCGTCACGGGCTCGTTCAATCCCTTTATCTATTTCCGCTTCTGAAAAAGGAGGTGTCTGCGCATGAAACGTATCTGTGAATGGGCGATGGCCTTGCTCTTTTCCGGCGTGCTGCTCATCCTGATGGCTGCGACCATCCTGCTGCCGAAAAGCCGCTACTCCTACTACGAAAACCGCAACCTCTCCGCCTTTCCCGAGATCACGGCGGAATCGGTCCTCAGCGGTCAGGTCTTCGACGACCTCGAGACCCTGTTCTGCGACTACGCCGCCTGGCGAACTCCCGCGCTCAAGGCCGTCACATGGGCCGATCTGAACGTTTTCCGCCGTCCCGTGGTCAACGAGACTGTCGTCACGGACGATGTCCTGCTACCGCAGCTTTACGATCCCGCCATGAGCGATGACGACATCCGCGCGCAGGCAAAGCTCGTCGCGGAGGACAACGCCGCGCTGCAAAAGCAGGTCGAATCCTACGGTGGGCATTACTGCTATGTCGCCGTTCCGTGCCAGTATGTCTACTATGAGGACAGCTACCCCGCCTATCTCACGAACCGCTCGCGCTATACCGACCTTGAGCTTTCCGCACTGACGGAGGAGATGAACGCGCAGGGCGTGTGCTTCCTCGACATGGGCCCCGTCTTCGACTCGCTCGGCCATCCGCCCGAGTTCAGCTCACGGGTGGACAACCACTACGGTCTTCTTGGTGCGTATGAGACCTACCGTGCCGCCGTACAGAAGCTAAACGGCGACTATGGCCTCGCGCTCTCCTTCCCCGAAGAGGGCACGGATGTGACGTTTTCCGCGCTGCCTAACCCCTATATGGGCTCGCGCACGCGCAAGCTTCTGGGGCTGCGCGGCGATGATGAAAAGCTGCTCACCGCCGCCTTCCGCGAGGATATCCCCTTCACCCGCCTTGACAACTGGCAGGAGGTGGCCTCCGCGGTCTACGCCCTTCCCGCCACCGAGGATGAAGCCCTGACCTACGGTCTCTACATGGGCGGCGACATCGCCGAGACGTGCATCCGCACGGACCGCTCCTCGCTCCTCACCGCCCTCATCTTCGGCGACAGCTTCACCAACGCCGTGGAAAGCCTCGCCTATTACAGCTTCGACGAGATGCGCTCTGTCGACCTGCGGCACTATAAGACGCAGAGCATCAGCGACTATATCGCCGCCTATCAGCCCGACGTCGTCATCTGCATCCGCGATTACGAGGCGCTCCTCTCGCGCAGCGACAACGGCGGCCTCTCCTGACTTCAAGCAAGGAGGTCTTTTATGACCGTCTCCCTTTCCGATCATTTTACGTATCAAAAGCTGCTGCGCTTTGTCGCGCCCAGCATTTTGATGATGATCATCACCTCTATTTACAGCATTGTCGACGGCTTTTTCGTCTCGAACTTCGTCGGCAAAAATTCGTTTGCCGCGCTGAACCTCATCTTTCCCGTCATCATGGCGCTCGCCGCCGTCGGCTTTATGATCGGCACGGGCGGCAGCGCTCATCGCCAAAACGCTCGGCGAGGGCAAGCCCAGGGAAGCGAACAAGATCTTCTCCATGCTTGTCATCGTGCTTGCCGCCGGCGGCGCGATTTTAAGCGGCGTGTGCATCGTTTTCCTGCGCCCCATCTCGTTCGCCGTCGGCGCGACGGACCTGACGATCGACGACTGCGTGCTCTATGGGCGCGTACTGCTGGCTGCTCTCCCTTTTTTCATGCTGCAAAACAGCTTCCAGAGCTTTTTGGCCACGGCGGAAAAGCCGCACTTCGGCCTGCGCGTGACGGTGTTCGCGGGGCTGACGAACATGGTACTCGATTTTCTGCTCGTCTACGTGTTCCCGTTCGGGCTTCTCGGTGCGGCGCTCGCCACGGCGTTTTCGCAGATTGTCGGCGCGCTCATCCCGCTTGTCTACTTTCTCCGCCCGAACGATTCGCTGCTGCGCCTCACGCGTCCGCGCTTTGACTTTCGCGCGCTTGGCAAAGCCTGCTACAACGGCTCGAGCGAGATGGTCAGCAACCTTTCGACCTCTCTCGTCGGCGTACTCTATAACGTGCAGCTCATGGCGATTGCCAAGGAAAACGGCGTGAATGCCTACGGTGTTCTGATGTACGTGAGCTTCATCTTCATGGCGTTTTTCTTCGGCTATTCCATCGCCGTCACACCTGTCGTCGGCTATCACTACGGCGCGAAGAATCACGCCGAGCTCAAGAGCCTCCTCAAAAAGAGCCTGACCGTCACGCTCATCACGAGCCTTGCGATGACGGCCTCGTCCATCCTGCTGGCAAACCCCATCGCACATCTTTTCGTCGGCTACGACGCGGAGCTGTGCGACATGACGGTCAACGCGCTGCGCATCTACGCGCTCTCATTCCTCGTCTGCGGTTTCAATATCTTCGGTTCGGCGTTTTTCACGGGGCTCAACAATGGCACAGCCAGCGCGCTCATTTCGTTCCTGCGCACGCTCGTCATTCAGGTCGCCGCGGTGCTTCTTTTGCCAAAACTTCTCGGCATCAACGGCATCTGGCTCGCCATCACCGTGGCCGAAGCGCTCACACTGATCGTCACAGAAACGCTTTTCCTCCTCGGACGGAAAAAATACCACTACGCATAAAGCAGATCATCCAAACAGCCGCGGTGGCTCGAACCACCGCGGCTGTGCTTGCGCTTTCTGACGGGCTGTGGTAAGATCATTTCAACAAGCAGAATTTAACAAAGGGGTACGAATATATGAGGAAATCAGCTGAATCCTCCATTATTGCTATTATCTTGGGATATCTTGGCTCTGGATTTGGAGCCGAAATAATGAATTGGCCTCAGCTCGGTCCAATTCTTGCAATTGTTGTAATGGGGGTCTGCAATCATTACCTCTTTGGAAAAGGAGAAATAATTGCTTGACAGCTTTCAATTTGTCAAACTGCTGCTCACACGCTTTCTTCACCGACCGGTACAATCACCGATCGGTTTTTTGCATTTCCCTCTTGACATATCATATTGTTGTGATATTATTTTGATATCAAGTTTGGAGGTGCTTTTTATGGAAGAAAAGATCATCACCGGTCACAAAAACGGCATGCTCGTGCTGCTGCTCGAGCTTGTTCTCTACATCGCCGCGGTCGTTTTTCTGATCGTCGGCATCAATGCGGGCTTTCTGCCCCTTGTCGTCCTTTGCGTCATCCTGCTGTTGCTCGGCTGGATCCCACTGTGCGGCCTGCGCGTCCTCAAGCCGCAGGAGGCGCTCGTGCTGACGCTGTTCGGCAAGTACATCGGCACGCTCAAGGGCGAGGGCTTCTACTGGGTCAATCCCTTCTGCTCGTCGTTCAACCCCGCCGCCAAGACGAAGCTCAACCAGTCCGGCGACGTGGACGGCGGCCACAAGGGCACGGACCTTCTCGCTGCCATGCAGGGCGCGTCCGCCGCGGTCGAGGTGGGCGGCAGCAAGAAGATCTCGCTCAAGATCATGACGCTCAACAACGCCCGCCAGAAGATCAACGACTGCCTCGGCAACCCCGTGGAGATTGGCATCGCTGTGATGTGGCGCGTGACCGACACAGCAAAGGCCGTATTCAACGTGGATAACTACAAGGAGTACCTGTCGCTCCAGTGCGACGCGGCACTGCGCAATATCGTGCGCGTCTATCCCTACGACGTCGCTCCGAATGTCGACACCACGGGCGACGGTCAAGCCGACGAGGGCAGCCTGCGTGGGTCCAGCGAGGTCGTAGCCGCGCGCATCCGCGATGAGATCCAGGCCAAGGTCGCCGACGCGGGCCTTGAGATCATCGAAGCGCGCATCACCTATCTTGCCTACGCGCCGGAGATCGCGGCGGTCATGCTCCAGCGCCAGCAGGCCAGCGCCATCATCGACGCGCGCAAGATGATCGTCGACGGCGCGGTCGGCATGGTCGAGATGGCGCTCGATCGCCTGGCGGAAAAGGGCACGGTCGAGCTCGACGAGGAGCGCAAGGCGGCCATGGTCTCGAACCTGCTCGTGGTGCTCTGCGGCAACCACGATGCCCAGCCCGTCGTCAACTCCGGAAGCCTGTATTAACCGCGCCACGCTACTTTTTGGGAGGCTGCCATGAACGACAACGCCAAAAAGCAGGTGCCCCTGCGCCTGTCCCCCAAGCTCTACGCCGCCATCGCCGCCTGGGCAGAGGACGATTTCCGCTCCGTCAACGGCCAAATCGAGTATCTTTTGACCGAGTGCGTGCGCCAGCGGAAAAAGAACGGCAAATACGTCGGCGAGGAGATCGACGTTCCGCCCGAGCTCGATCTCAAGTGAACATGTGTTAAGAATGCGGAAAGAATTCGTTTCTTTCCGCATTTCTGCTCTTCATTCCATTCAGGAATGGTCATTTGTTCAAACTTTATTGATGACTTTTCCCCGTCGCTGTGTCATAATGTTCTAAATGTTATTTGATCGAAACGAGGTATCCCGTATTGAAAAAACTCAACCAGGCGATCGACCGCTTCTGTATCCTGCACCCGAATTTTGGCATCCCCAACCTGATGCTCTATGTCGTCATCGGCAACGTGGTGCTGGGACTTTTGTCCAACTTCTCGAACGGCAACTTTCTGAGCTTCTTCTCCTACACGCTCTCGGGTCTTCTCCACGGGCAGGTCTGGCGGCTCATCACCTTTGTCCTCATCCCTGAGAGCACGAGTCCGTTCTATCTTCTCATCACCTGCTATTTCTACTACTGGATCGGCTCGACGCTCGAGCGGCAGTGGGGCACAGCCAAGTTTACGACGTATTACCTGAGCGGCATGCTGCTCACCGTCCTCGGCGCGAGCATCGTCAGCCTGATCACGGGCTACAGCATCCCCGTCTACGGTGCAAATTATGTCAACTTTGCCATGTTCATGGCCTTCGCGCTCCTCTATCCCGATGCGCAGGTGCTGCTGTTTTTCGTCTTCCCCATCCGCATGAAGTGGCTCGCGTATATTGACGTATTCTACTTCTTCTTCGACATTGTGCGCTACATTGCCGCCGGCAGATGGTACTATTCCATCATGCCCATTGTGGCGCTTTTGAATTTCGTCATTTTCTTCTGGCCCGAGCTTACACGGTTTTGGGGACTCGAACGCCACCAGAGCAAGCAGGCCACGCACTTCCATAACACCGTGCGCGCCCAGCAGCGTCAGGAACAGTATCAGCAGCAGACGCAGGGCTTCCGCCACAAGTGCGCCGTGTGCGGCCGCACCGATGTGACGAATCCCGAGCTCCAGTTCCGCTATTGCAGCAAGTGCGCGGGATACCACTGCTTCTGCTCTGACCATATTTTCAATCACGTCCACTTTACGGACGAGCAGCCATAAGCAAAGGGAGGCCATCATTATGGCATATACGAAAGAACAGGCGTGGGAGCTGCTCACGCAGTACAACAAGGGTGAATTCCACTTAAAGCACGCCAACACCGTCGCCGACGTGATGCGCTGGTACGCAGAAAAGCTTGGCTATGGCGACGAGGCGGACTTCTGGGAGATCGTCGGCCTTCTCCACGACCTTGATTTTGAGATGTATCCCGACGAGCACTGCATCAAGTCGCAGGAGATCATGCGTGAAAACGGTCTCGACGAGCGCCTGATCCGCGCCACCGCCAGCCACGGCTACGGCCTGCACTTTGACGGCCTTCCCGAGCCTCAGCACGAGATGGAAAAGGTCCTCTTTGCCACCGACGAGCTCACAGGCCTGATCGGCGCGGTCGCGCTCATGCGCCCGAGCAAGAGCGTCAGCGATCTTGAGGTCAAATCCGTCAAGAAAAAGTATAAGGACAAGAAGTTTGCCGCCGGCTGCTCGCGCGAGGTCATCGAGCGCGGCGCGGAAATGCTCGGCTGGGATCTTGACACGCTCATTGAGCAGACGATCCTCGCCATGCGCGCAAGCAGTCATGTCGAATAATTTCCCTGCATAAATTCCTACCGGTCATTTATTACCTGCGGAAAGGAAGGTGCTTTTATGAGCGATTTTACCCCTACGCCCACGCCGAGTTACAGCGGAAAGCTCCGCAACCATATGCTGATGGTGCCCGAGTGCATCAACGAGTGCAGCGGCATCCGCATCTTCGGCAGAACGATCAAGTCCTTTGTCTTTTCCACTGACGTTGCCACCATCGCAAGCGTCAATGCCGATGCGGTGATTGCCGTTTATCCCTTTACCCCGCAGCCGCGCATCGTGCGCGCCGTCATCAGCGTGGCGGATATGCCCGTGTTCTGCGGCGTCGGCGGCGGCTTCACGTCTGGCGCGCGCTCTGTCGCCCAGGCGATGGAGGCTGAGCACTGCGGCGCTTACGGCGTTGTGCTCAACGCGCCCGTTTCGGCGGATATTCTGCGCGACATCAAGTCGCACATCGACATTCCGGTCGTGGCGACCATCGTCTCCGCCACGCAGGACACTGAGGCTCGTATTGCCGCAGGCGTTGACATTTTGAACGTCTCTGCCGCGTCGGAAACGCCGCAGCTCGTCGCCGCGCTCCGCGAGCGCCATCCCGAGATCCCCATCATCGCCACCGGCGGCCCGAAGGATGAGACTATTCGCAAGACCATCGCGGCAGGCGCGAACGCCATCACCTACACCCCGCCCGACAACGGTGTGCTGCTGGCTGAGATCATGCACGCACACCGCGAGCGCTACCGGTAAGCTACATATAAAAAATGCTGGCTCTTATGAGCCAGCATTTTTCTTTTATCTTCACGCTTCCTTGTTCGACAAAAACTGGTAGCTGCCTTTGCTGCCCTTCAGCGTGACGATCCCCTTTTCACCGCTCTCCTGCTCATAGGCGAGCGCGATAGTCCCGTCCTCGTTCTGCTCGAGCGAGGTGACCGTGCAGCGCTGGAAATTCGTATCGCCGTGGAGCAGATAATAGGCGTCGTACTCCTCGAGATAGATGAACTGGTCGAGATTCTTTTTGTTCGTCTCGTCCAGTTCCACGCCCAAATACTCCTGCAAAAAGGCGTCCATTTCCGTTCTCTGCGTTTTGATGGGATAATGCTCAAACGCCACCGGGCCGATTGCTGTCTGTTCTGCCTCAGTGACCTCTTCCTGTATTCCTGTCGGGCCATTATAAAAGAGCTCATAGAGGTCGATGTCCGCGGCGGTGTCGTAATAGCTGCTGAGCAGCATATTCGTCATGCACACGCCGCTGCCCACATTGAAAAATTCCGTGTTGAACCATTCGATGTCCACCGTAGACGTCTCATCATCCGGCGGCGGTACGTCGTCCGCGGGCTTCGTGCCGCAGGCGGTCAGTGCGCAGCACAGGGTAAAAAGCAGTAGGAAGATTTTTACTCTCTTCATTTCTCTCATTCTCCGTTAGAGTGGTCCTATTATGATCGCTTCTGCGGCGCGGCCGCACTTTTTACGCCATGGGACTCTCCTCTCTCTCTCCTATTCTCTCAGTACGGGCACGGGAACGCGGAGAACACCGCGTGGCCGCCGACGATGGTAAAGGGATATTCGAAGTTCTCCTCCTCGCCGTTCGGCGTCCAGCTCTGCGACGCTTCGTCCCAATCGCCGTAGGTGATGGTCTGAGTCACGGTGCCGCTCTCACCGTCGAGCGTCACGCTGTGCATCTCATCGATTACGGAATCGTCGCTGCCGCGGTCGGCAGACAGGACGTATAGTCTGCCGTTCACCTCAGCGTAGCGGTCAGACTCTTCAAACCACTGGTCGACCAGCGCCTTGTCGAAGTAGCGGTACATCAGATCGTGCATGTCCTCGAGCGTCGAAACGCTGGGGATCGCCGCACTGTAGTAGGTGTAGCCGTTGATCTCCGTCTCGTCCGGCGCATCTCCGATCGGCGGCGTGTTCATAAAGAACCACGCCCACAGTGTGATCGCCGTGTCGAAATCCGCCAACACGGTCTGCTCCTGCGAGACGTCTAAAATCGTCTTCGCGTGCTCACTCAGCGCGTTGTAGAATTCGCTGTACGGCACCGCGAACACCTGCGGCCCTGCCGCATACGGCGCGATGACGTACTGGTCGAACGTGACCGTCAGGCCGTTTTCCGTAAAGTTCAGCGTCGCGAGCGTGGGGAAATCCTGCAAATAAGAGTCATAATCGTCAAAATATCCTTCGCTGAGGCCCTTTTGCGCGATCTGCTCGTAGATATTCCAATAAATGCTCTCCTGCAGCGAGTTTCCCTGCAAATTGCCCTCCTCCGAGGCCAGCGCGTCCAGCGTCAGGAATTCGCCCGTCGTCAGATCAAAGCTCCACGCGCGGGTGGCGGAATTCGGATGCACGCCGCCGTAGTAGGTGTAGTTCTCCGCCGCGACGCTCAGGAGCTTCCCCTCGGTCATGTAGGTCTGCGTCAGGCTCAGCTCGTTCGTCCAGTAGCTTCCGTTCAAAAAGACCGATGTGCCGTTTTCCGCATAGAGCTCCTTGGCCTCTGCGGCCATCTGCGCCGCCTCGGACTCAAGCCCTGCGAGCACATTATTCATCTCCGTGTTGAAGGCATTCTGCGCCGTGACCTGCGCGGGTTTTCCCGCACCGCCGTTCGCCGTCACGTTCTCCGCCAGCGTGTAGAGCTCGCCGTCCTCCGTGCGCAGTTCGAGCACCGGCAGTTCGTAGCGCTCCGCCAGAAGCACCGTGCCGTCGTCGGCCTTGTACTCGTTTTCGTAAACTTGCGTCGCGACTTCAAAGTGCAGCGTGCTCGCCTGCGGCGGCGCGTTGTCCTCCGGCCCGCCGGGCGCTCCTGCGCCGCAGGCGGTCAAATTCAGCGCCAGCACGCAGCAAAGCAGCAGCGTCATCCATTTTTTCATTCTGTTCTCCTTTCGAGGTCTCGGTTCCTTGCTCAAACGATCACAGGCCCCTCCGTCCACGCGCTGCTGCCTCTGGCCGCGCGCAGCTCGGGATAGGCGAGCACGTATTGATCCGCCGCGCGCGCCGTCAGAGCGAAGAGCTTCTGCGCCTCCTCGCTCAACGCGCGCACATCGGCGCTCTTGGTCAGCACCGGTGCGCTTCCCGTTTTTTTGATCGTTTTGAGCAGCTTTCGTCCCCGCTCATTGCACGCCAGCACGCGCAGATAGGGGACCTCCGGCGGCACATCCGCCGCAGTCACGTCCAGATACGCCGCAAGCAGCATCCGCCGCAGCCGCGCATAGGCATAGCGCTTCGTCTTCACCGCGGAGAGCAGCTCGTCGACGGACGCTGCCGTCCGCGCTGCGTCATAAAACCGGCGATAAAGGCCTTCATTCCCGCTGTCATAGCGGGCGAAGTCCTCCTCGCACATCGCGCGCAGCCGGGAAAGCACCGCCCGCTCCGCATTCTGCATCGTCACCGGCGCGCGGCCCGCTGCGCATTCGCGCGCATAGATGGCGGCGCTCTCCGCCGTCAGATACGCGGAGGCGTCCTCTCCGTTCGTGAGCAGCTCGCGGATGTGGCTCGCCGAGGCGAAGCCCTTCGCCGCACCCCCGTTGTGCCCGACGACCTTTCGCAATATTGCCAGCGGCGCGATGGTACTGCCGCTTTGCAGCAGCGCCTTGCAGTATTCTACGCCGAGGATATCGTTCGGCTCCCGGAGCACCGCGGCATCCTCGCCGATGAGCGCCCTCGTGGCGCTCTCCCTCGCCGTGGCAAAGGACAGGCCCTTGGCAAGCTCCTCTCGCAGCGCGTCGGGAAAATCCGCCCGCAGCAGTGCCTTTGCCGCGCGCTGCAATTTCGCCGCGTTACCGCATTCGCTGCCAAAGACCAGCGTGTCGACCACGCCCGTCGCCGCCAAAATGCTCACGCCGCCGCGGGCAAAGCCCTCCGCCGACGAAATGGCCCACGGCAGCGGCAGCTCAAGGACTAAATCTGCCCCGCTGCGCACGGCAGCCTCGGCGCGCGCATGCGCGCGTTCAATGGCAAAATCGCCCCGCTGGACAAAATCGCCGCTCATCGCGCACACGACCGCGCACTCTTCCTCGCCTGCCAGACGGCGCAATTCATCAATTTGCCACTTGTGGCCGCGGTGGAAGGGATTATATTCGCATATTATACCAAATACCCTCATGGAAGTCCTCTCAAAGCGGTTACAAAAGAGTTACGTTTTGTTAAATTTACTTGTCTTTGCGAAAAAAGTTGTTATAATATATTCTGTATCGAATTGTACATCCGATTAATTTGATTCTTATTTTATCGGAAATTTGGGCGCAATGCAAGCGCCCTCGGAAAAAGGAGTATACTTATGAATGTTCTGGTCATCAACGCAGGTTCTTCTTCCCTGAAGTATCAGCTGCTCAACCCCACCACGGGCGAGCTGCTGGCGAAGGGTCTGTGCGAGCGCATCGGCATCGACGGTCTGTTCACCTATAAGCCCCAGCTTCCCGGCAAGGAAGCCATCAAGGCCGCTCCCGTCTCCATGCCCACCCACAGCGAGGCCATCCAGGCCGTGCTGAACGCGCTCGTCGACGAGAAGAACGGCGTCATCGGCTCCATGAAGGAGATCGACGCTGTCGGCCACCGCGTCGTCCACGGCGGCGAAAAGTTTGCCAAGTCCGTCGTCATCACCGACGAGGTCATGCAGGCAATCGAGGAGTGCAATCCCCTCGCCCCACTCCACAACCCCGCCAACATCATCGGCATCAAGACCTGCCAGGAGCTCATGCCCGGCGTGCCCATGGTCGCCGTGTTCGACACTGCCTTCCACCAGACCATGCCCCCCGTGGCCTATACCTATGCCATTCCCTATGAGTACTATGAGAAGGACAAGGTCCGCCGCTACGGCTTCCACGGCACCTCTCACAAGTATGTTTCCCAGCGCGCGGCCGATATGCTCGGCAAGCCCATCGAGCAGCTCAAGCTCATCTCCTGCCACCTCGGCAACGGCTCCTCCGTCACCGCGATCGACGGCGGCAAGAGCGTCGACACCTCCATGGGCTTCACCCCGCTCGCCGGTCTTCCCATGGGTACCCGCTCCGGCGACATTGACGCCGGTATCCTCGAGTACCTGATGAACAAGTACGGCATGGACATCAAGGAGATGGTCAATGTCCTCAACAAGAAGTCCGGCGTCATGGGCGTCAGCGGCGTCAGCTCCGACTTCCGCGATCTCGAAGAGGCTTTCGAGCAGGGCAATGAGCGCGCCGGCCTTGCCGTCGATATGTTCAACTACGGCGTGAAGAAGCTCATCGGTGCGTATGCCGCCGCGATGGGCGGCGTGGACGCCATCATCTTCACCGCAGGTGTCGGCGAGAACAGCGCTTCCCAGCGCATGGCCATCGCCTCCGGCCTCGAGTTCATGGGCGTCAAGATGGACGAGGACGCCAACAAGGTCCGCGGCGAAGAACGCGTCATCTCCGCGCCCGACTCCAAGGTCACCGTCCTCCTTATCCCCACGAACGAGGAGCTCATGATCGCCATGGATACCGAGGCGCTCGTCGGCTAAGTCATCGACAACCGATTATAAAAAATCCGCTTACGAAATTCGTAAGCGGATTTTTTTATTGCCGGTCTTCGAGCCACTGCATCGCGCCATAGGCGAGCAGTGCGCTCCCGCGCGGTAAAATGTTCTCGTTGAAGACGACGCTCTCGTTGTGCATGGGCTTTCCGTAGCGCGCGTCCTCCTGCGCCGTGCCCGCGCCGAGCAACAGATACGCGCACGGCAGCTCGTAGGTGTAGGACGCAAAGTCCTCCGAGCCCATCCCGCCCTCACGCAGGCGGTAGACGCTCTTCTCGCCGAACAGCATTTCGGCGCAGCGTGCCATCTGCTCGGTCAGCGCCTCGTCGTTTTTGAGCGGCGGCGCGCTCGCAAGCTCTTCGACGCTCGCGCTGCCGCGGAAGGCCCTGGCCGTCGCGTCCGCGATCTCGCCGATGCGGCACAGGATCAGCGCGGTCACGTCGCGGTCGAACGTGCGGATCGTGCCCTCGATCACGGCCTCCTGCGGGATGATATTCGGCGCGTGCCCCGCGCTGAATTTGCCCATCGTCACGATGGCGGGCGTCTTCGCGGGCAGCTCGCGCGCCGTGATCTCCTGAAGCGCAAGGTAGATGTGCGCGGCAATGTTGATTGGGTCGACGCCCGTCTCCGGCATTGCCCCGTGACAGCCGACACCCTTGATCGTGATGCGAAACAGCGTGCAACCCGCCATAAACGTTCCCTTGCCGCAGAGCACGAGGCCCGACGGCGTCCCGGAGTTCACGTGCAGCGCCATCGCCGCCTGCGGCTTCGGCGCTTCCAGCACACCGGCCTTAAGCATTGCTTTCGCGCCCGTGAAACCCTCCTCGTCGGGCTGGAAGACAAGTTTCACAGTGCCCTTAATCTCACTTTGATGCGCCTTGAGTAGCCTTGCAGCACCCAGCAGCATGGCTGCGTGCATGTCGTGTCCGCAGGCGTGCATGCTGCCGTTTTCCGAACGGAACGGCAGGTCGGTCTTCTCCTTCACCTTGAGCGCGTCCATGTCGGCGCGCAGCAGGATACAGCGCCCCGTATCCTCGCCCGTGAGCTCCGCGACCACGCCGCCGCCCAGCTCGCGCGGCTCATAGCCGAGCAATCGCAGCTTTTCTTCGACAAATTGAACCGTCTGCGGCAGGTGCGCGCCGACCTCCGGCGCGCGGTGGATCGCTCTCCGGTTCTCGACGATCTCGTCTTTCATTTCGATGGCTTCCGCCAGTAAAGTCTCTCCGTTCATGCAAACTTCCTTTCTCATTTCTGCGCGGCGGTTTTTTTCGCCGCGCGCTGCTGCGCCGTCCGCCGCACGAGCTCGCACAGCGGCAGGATGTATAAAAAGCACGCAAACGCCATGCCTGTCATCGGCGCGCCGACGGTCGAGAGCGGCGTCGCCCCCGCAATCGACCACGGCACAAGCGCCGCGATGACGACGGCGCTATTTTCAAGGTTGATGGCAAATTCCTCTTTATCCTTCTGCGACGGCGCGCAGAGCTGGTTCGTCAGGATGATCGTCAGCGTCTGGTTGCAGGCGAGAAGGCTCGCCAAAACCGCCGTCAGCAGCATTGAGGCATAGGGCGAGGTCCTCTCACTCAGCGCCGTCACGCGCCCGCACAGCCCGTCGAGCAGCCCCGTCTTGCGAAAAATGCCGGAATACGCCGACGAGATCATCACGATCAGCGCCACGCGCACCATTGAAATGATGCCGCCGCCGTTGAGCATCGCGCCGACCTCGGCGTCCGACGCCGTGTAGCCTAAGATTGCGGTCCTGAGGATCGTCATAACATCCAGATGCCGCAGGAAAATGCACAGCACGACCGCCGCTAAAATGCTGACCGACATCGCCTTTTTCACGTTCACGCGTAGGACCGACAGGATCAAAATGAGCACCGCCGGCAGGCACATGACCCAGTGAAGCGTCATCTCGCGCCCGTAGAGCGACCACAGCTCGCCCGCCGCACCGCTGCCGCTTTTCACCATGCCGAGCGCCGCATAGACGCCGCAGCTCAGAAGAAACGGCACGAGCGCCGTCTTGAGCATGCGCTTGATGTTGTCGTAAATGTTCGTCTCCGTCAGCTCGCTCACGAGCAGCGCGCTCGTCGAGACCGGCGAGCAGCGGTCGCCGAAGTATACGCCCGAAAGCATCGCGCCGCCGAGCAGCACGGGGTCCATGCCCATCGAAATGCCGACGCTCACGCAGATGGTGCCCATCGTCGCCGCCGTGCCGAACGCCGTGCCTGTCAGCATCGAGACACCGCAGTTTAGGAGAAACGTCATCAGCAGCAAGATCTCCGGCCGGATGAGGTCGACGGCGCAGCAGATGATGAACGGCAGCGTGCCGCACGCACGCCAGAATGCCGTCAGAATACCGATCAGCGGAAAGACGAGCAGCACGCTCGTCGATGTCTTCACGCCCGAGCAGATCATCTTCCCGAGTTCTTTCCACGAAAAGCCCTGCTTTTTGCCGTACAGCGTGAAGATCACAAGCCCCGCCAGGAGCGCGTAGAGGATGTTCGTCCCCAGCACGATGCACACGAGCAGCGCAAGGCAGAATAAAACGATCGCAGCCATCCCAGTCCTCCCTATCCTTTTTAACACAGTATCGCTATCTTAGCACGAAGCGATCAAAAAGAAAACTCGTTTTTATCCCACCGCATACGCCCACAGCGGCAGCGTCAGCATGGATAAAAGCGTTGTGAACACGACATTTCGCGCGGCGAACGGCGCGTCGCTGCCGTATTTGGCGGCAAAGATGGCCGCCGTCGCGCCCGCGGGCATGCCCGTCATCAGGACACTCACGCCAAGCGCCGTCGGTTCAAGGTGCAGCAGCAGACCGACGCCCAGCGCTGCCGCGGGCAGCAGCGCGAGCCGCAGCAAGCTGAACTTTACCGTGTCGCGGCTCACGATGCTCTTGAGCGGCGCATCCGTCAGGATCGTGCCGACAATAAACATCGTCAGTGCGGAGTTGCAGTTCCCGATATACTTCACGGTGTTCAGGATCACGGATGGCAACTGCACCTGCGTCACCATGCAGAGAAGTCCCAAGTAGATGGCGACAAGGCAGGGGTGCGTCAGCACGTTTTTGATGAGCTTTTTCTTTTCCACCGTCTCGCCCGCGACAAAGTACGTCGTGCCGACCGACCACATCACAATGCGCATCGGGATCAAAAAAATCGAGGTGTAGAGTACGCCGACCTCGTTGTAGATGCCCTCGGCGATGGGATTGCCGAGAAAACCGCTCATCGGCACGATGGTACAGTATTGCAGCACCTTTTTCCGCTGCGGATCATAGCGTTCAAAAAGGAACCGGTTCAAGGCGAGGCACAATAGCTGCATGACGACTGCGCTCACAAACAGCATCGCACAGGACTTGAGCACACCCGCATCCAGCTCAATGAGGCAGGATTTAAAGATGTTGCACGGGATGACCACATTGATACAGAGGTCGGCCAGGCACTTTTTGCCGTTTTCGTCGATGATGTCCTTCTTTATTGAGCAGCGCGCCGATCAGCATCATCGCAAAAAGCGTGAGCTGCAAGCTCCCCAGCTCTAAAATGCTCATGTTCCTCTCCCGCCATCCTTTCCGATATGCCCTGCAAGCCGGAGTGCAGCAGGCAGAAATTGCAAAATCTCCTGCTGGTGCTCCGGCTGTCAGGTTCCCCCACGCAAAGCGAACGAACGTGTGTGGATGGAGGCGCGGTGAAAAAGAAAACCCGTGCGCTTTGCCGTTCGTTCAGCCTTTCGTTGTCTTTAGTATAATCGCGGATTTTCATCTTGTAAAACTGTTAAAATTGATATATTCTACAAGAAACAACTGTAAAAGGAGCGTTCCCATGAATTTCCATTCTCTTGACTATTTTCTCGTGCTCGCGCGGGAGAAAAACTTCACCCGCGCCGCCGAAGCGCTGCACATCACGCAGCAGTCGCTCTCGTCCCACATTGCGGGACTTGAAAAGGAGCTTGGCTGCACGCTCCTTGTGCGCCGCACGCCGCTTGAGCTCACCTATGCGGGCCGCACGTTTCTGCGCTATGCCGAATCCATCGGGCAGACGCGACAGGCCATGGAACGCGAATTCTGCGATATCTCCGAAAATCAGAAGGGCGAGCTGCGCGTCGGCATCGCCTACACGCGCGGCCGCGCCATCATGCCGCGCCTGATCCCCGCCTTTCAGCGTCAGTATCCGAATGTCGAGATCACACTGCTCGAAGGCTCGAACGACGCGATCCAGAAGGCGCTGCTCAGCGGCGGCATTGACCTCGCCATCGCCGGCTTTCCACACCCGCTCCCCGGCGTGGTGCTTGAGGATTACTATCTGGAGCACATCGTGCTGTGCCTGTCCGATGGGCTGCTCGCGCAGTGCGGCATCGACCTCGACACGCACCGCGGCGAGATCGCCGCGGGAAACCTAAGTGCCCTGTGTGACTGCCCCTTTGTCCTCGGCTCCGCGGAAGACATCGGCGGGCGCATCGGGCGCGGACTTTTGCGCTCCTCGGGCGTCTCGCCCGTCAGCAAAGCAACATCAGAAAACGTCGAAACGCTGCTCGCGCTCTGCGAGCAGGGGGTCGGCGCATGCTTCTGCCCGGAAAATCTGCTGCACACGGCGCTCTCGCCCGAGCAGCTCGCGCACCTGCACATTCTCCCGCTCTGCTCAGAGGCTTCCTATCCCATCTGCTTTGGGTACTTGAGCCGCTCGTATCCGTGGAGCGTGCTCTCGGAATTCATCCGCATCGCCCGTGAGCAGACTGCATAAGCACCATAAAAACGCCGCCCGTACATTTATTGCACGGACGGCACTCTTTTTTACTTCTTCACCGCAGGCTGCTGCTGGGTGATGCAGTGGATGTTGCCGCCGCCGAAGGCGACCTCCTTCGTCTGCACGCCCACGACCTCGCGGTCGGGGAACATTTTCTGCACCTGTTCGATGGCGACTGCGTCGTTTTCGTCGCCGTACTGCGGCAAGATGACCGCACCGTTGACGATCAAAAAGTTCATATACGACGCGATGCTGACCTCGCCGTCCTCGCGGGGGATGGTGCCCTCCACGGCGTCGATGGTATCCGCGCCCTCGAGTAAGCACGGCTTTTTCGTCAGACAGAGCTTGTGAACCTTTAATTTGCGACCCTTGGCGTCCGTCGCCTCGCTCAGGAATTTGTACGCCGCCTGCGCCTGTTCGTAGAACGGATGGTTCTTGTCCTCCGTCCAGATGCACGCGACCTCGCCGGGCGCGACGAAGCACGCCACGTCGTCAATGTGCCCGTTCGTCTCATCGGGGTCGATGCCGTCCTTGATCCACAGCACCTTCTCGCAGCCAAGATAGTCGCAAAGCATCTGCTCGATCTCTTCTTTGCTCTTGTCGGGGTTGCGCCCCTCGGAGAGCAGGCACATCTCGGTCGTCAGCACCGTGCCCTCGCCGTCGACGTGGATGGAGCCGCCTTCGAGCACGAAGCCCTCGGTGCGGTAGCTGTCCACATCCGCGATCTCGCAGATCTTGCGCGCGATCTGGTCGTCCTTGTCCCAGGGGAAATACAGCCCGTCGACGAGCCCACCCCAGGCGTTGAACTCCCAGTCCACCGCGCGAAGACCGCCCCTGTCGTTCACAAGGAACGTCGGCCCGCAGTCGCGCACCCACGCGTCGTCGCTCTCGAGCTCCACGACGCGGATATTTTCGGGGAGCTTGGCGCGCGCGTTCTGATACTGGCGCACGGATGCGCCGACCGTGACCTTTTCAAATCTTGCGATGGCTTTTGCCACGTCAGCAAAGGTCTTCTGCGCGGGCTTGCCGCCGTCGCGCCAGTTGTCGTTGCGCTCGGGCCAGAGCATCCACACGCCCTGCTGGGGCTCAAATTCGGCGGGCATGCGATACCCGTCCTGCTTCGGCGTTGTGCCGATGATTCGTTTTGCCATAACTTTGTCTCCTTATGATGAAACCATACTTAGCTGCGCGCGTTTTTCCCGCGCAGCGCGATCAGCACCTCGCCGATCGCCACGCTGAGGATCGACCCGATCGTAATGGGCAGAAAGCTCGCAAGCGTCTCTGCGTCAAACGAGAGCGGGACCGCAGTGAAAATGATCGAAATGACGATGAGCACCATCGGCACGTAGGCGATCCATTTGAGCGCCGTGTCAGACCCCGGCACGCGGAACGGGCGCGGCGTCTTCGCATCCTCGCGCCGCAGCTTCAAAAACGCCGGAAACACGGGAAGATAGCTCAAAAGCAGCATCACGAGATTCAGCGCGAAAAAGCTCCAGAAGAGTGACGAGTCCGGCGACGCCATCTCGATGAGCACACCCAAAACACACACGCACGAGGCGACGACGCCCGACGTGACCGCCGCGCCGACGGGCATGTCGTTCTTTGCCCAGCGCTTGGCGAACACCCGCGGCATGTCGTTGTGGTCCGCCGCCAGCGCCGCCGTCGAATTGACGCCCATCGACCACGAGATCATATTGCCGAACAGCGTCACGAGGAACAAAAGCGCCACCACGCCCACGAGCACGCCGCCGCTGCCGCCTAAAATGAGCGACACCGCGTCGATAAGCCCCGAATCCACGCTGATCTCACGCACATCCACTGCCGCGCCGATGCCGAACGCCGAGAAGAGGTAGATGGCCGCGATGACGATGCCGCCGGTCACGATAGACTGCGGGATCTGCTTTTTCGGGTCGCTCATATTGTTTGCATACGTGCACACGACCTCAAAGCCGAGGAAATTGAAGATGATGACGGAGATATACGAGAGGCTGTTTAAGTCGAACGACGGCAGAAATGTCCGCGCCGACATGTCGTTGACAAAGCCGTAACGGCTGATATACCACACGCCGAGCCCGCCGACCAGCAGCGCCAGCACGATCTTGATGACAGCGCTCACGTTCAGGATAATGATGCTGTCACACACGGGATAACACGCGACGAGCGTGACGATCCAGATGAACAGAAGCTCGACCACGAGCGAGCCGAACGTCCCGAGGCTCCGCCCCGTGATGAACGTGATGAGCTCGGGACACATCACCGCAAGCGATGCCATCCACAGCGGGAAGTTGATCCAGTAGTACCACGAGGCGCGCGCCGCCCACTTGCCGTTCGGATACGCCGCGTGGATCCAGTCATAGAGCCCGCCGTCGCCCGCGTAGGCTGTGCCGAGCTCGGCGGCGATGAGGCCGTAGGGCAGCAGAAACGCCAATATCATAAAGATCCACCAGAAATACTGGCTGTTGCCGATCGACGCGACCGGCGCCGCCGCCTCGGCGACAAACACCACGCAGATGACCGACAAAATGACGTCTGCGAGCCGGAATTGATTCTTCTCCATGGTTTTTCTCAGCTCTTTTCCGCTTTCGAAACGCCGCAGTAGGCCTCGACGCAGCCGAGCTTGTCGCAGAGCACTTTGTCAAGCTCCTCCTTCGCCGCCGCGATCTGAAGACCGCTCGGCTCCTTGCGGCAGCGTGTAAAGTAGACAAGAAGGCCGCGCATGGCCGTCAGGCGGTTGCCTGCCTCTTCCCAGCAGAGAGAGGCGTCGGAGTCGGCGACCTCGTCGGTCACGTCTTCGCCGCGCGTCGCGGGCAGGCAGTGCATGAATTTACAGCCAAGGTTCCCGAGCTGCATCAGTTCGCGGTTGACCTGATAGTCGTGGAAGACGCGCACGCGCTCTTCCTTCGGCATCTCGTTTTCGTAGAGGCCGTACCACACATCGGTATAGATGAAGTCCGCGCCGCGTACGCTCTCGCGGTCGTCGGTGACAAGGTAGCTGCCGCCGGAGAGCGCGCAGTTCTTCTTCATGATCTCCTTGTGCTGCTCATTCAGCTGGTGGCCCTGCGGGCCGTACTGGACAAAGTGCATGCCGAGCTTCGTCGTGATGAAGCCGAGCGATGCACACACCTGCGTCGCGTCGCCCACGAACACGACTTTGCAGTCCTCTAACTTCTTCCCCTGCGGAAGGTTCTCCACGATCGTGCAGAGGTCGCCGATCTCCTGCGTGGGGTGGTTGTAGTCCGACATGCCGTTGATGACGGGGATGGTGCAGCTTTTTGCGAGCTCTTCGATCGTCTTGTGCTCGATGACGCGCGCCATCACGACATCGACAAGCTTTGAGAGTACCTTGCCCGTGTCGCCGATGGTCTCATGCCCGCCGAGCTGGATCATACCGGGGCCTAAATACTGCGCGTGCCCGCCCATCTGGCTCATCGCGGTCTCAAACGAGACGCGCGTGCGCGTAGAGGACTGCTGGAAGATCATGCCGAGCGTCATGTTGCGCATCAGGGGCGGATAGTAGCCCGCCTTAATGGCCTTTTTGATGGCGAGCGACAAGTCGATGATGTCGAGCAGTTCCTGCTTTGTGAATTCATTGGTGTCGATAAAGTCTTTTTTCATACGATTCCTCCGACATTTCAAGTTGCTTTTTGCCGCGGAGGCAGACGCCGCGGCGAATGCTGCGCTTAGTGTCTGCACTTTTTTCCAGTTCATGCGAAAAAAAACTGTGCAACATGACACAAATCACGCCGCATTCCGTCGCCGCTGTGTATTTTACATAGATTTTACAATTCTCCTCTGGCAGTTTTGACATTTGGCGCGTAAACTATTACTTGGTTATAAATAGAGTCTCAAAAAAGAAAAAAGGAAAGATAGAAAATATGGATATTTTCAATGTGCTCACGATGATTGGCGGGCTGTGCCTGTTCCTCTTCGGCATGAACCTGATGGGCCAGGCGCTCGAGCGCCGCGCGGGCGGTAAGCTCCGCTCCCTTCTCGACAAGATGACCGGCAGCGTATTCGCCGGATTTTTAACGGGCCTTGGCATCACGGCCATCATCCAGAGCTCGTCCGCCACCACGGTCATGGTGGTCGGCTTTGTCAACTCGGGCCTGATGACGCTGCGTCAGGCCATCAACGTCATCATGGGTGCCAACGTCGGCACGACCGTCACGGCCTGGCTTTTGAGCCTTGGCGGCATCGACTCCGGCAACTTCTGGATCAAGCTCTTAAAGCCCTCATCCTTCACTCCCGTCCTTGCGCTCATCGGCATCATCTACTACATGTTCTGCAAGGATAACAAGAAAAAGGACACCGGCATGATCCTGCTCGGCTTTGCCACGCTCATGTTCGGCATGGAGACGATGAGCGGCGCGGTCGCGGGCCTCAAGGACGTCCCCGCGTTCACGAATCTCTTTGTTGCCTTTCAGAATCCCCTCCTCGGCGTGCTCGCCGGCGCGCTGCTCACGGCCATCATCCAGTCGAGCTCCGCGTCCGTCGGTATTTTGCAGGCGCTCGCCGTCACGGGTTCTGTGAGCTATGCTGCGGCCATTCCCATCATCATGGGCCAGAACATCGGCACGACCGTCACGGCCATGCTGTCGTCCATCGGCACGAACAAAAACGCCCGCCGCGCCGCGGTCGTTCACCTTCTCTTCAATGTCATCGGCGTTGTCGTGCTGCTGACGGTCTTCTGCATTGTGCGCGCGGCTTTTGCGCCCGCGCTGCTCAATGAATCCGCCACCATGGCGGGCATCGCCGTCACACACTCGGTCTTCAACATTCTCTGCACCGCCATGCTCCTGCCCGCGGGCGGCCTTCTTGAAAAGCTCGCCTGCCGCATCGTCCCCGACGATCCCCAGACGCAGGGTGAAAAGACGACCGAGCTCGACGAGCGTCTTCTCCCCACCCCGTCCCTCGCCCTTCGCCAGAGCCGCGCCGTCGCCCGTGAAATGGCGGACTGCGCCGTGCGCGCGCTGAACAACGCTCTCACCGCCCTTGACCACAACACGCCCGAGCTCGCCCAGAGCATCCGCGACGATGAGGAGCTTTGCGACCACTATGAAGATATCCTCGGCACCTACCTCGTCAAGCTCAGCACGCAGAAAATGGGCCGCGACGAGAGCGAGGAGGCGACCGAGTTACTCAAGACCATCGGCGACTTTGAGCGCATTTCTGACCACGCGGTCAACATTCTCTCCTCCGCTGAGGAGATGGAGCAAAAGGGCCTCACGTTCTCCGGCAGCGCCCTCAACGAGCTCGCCATTCTCACCTCCGCCATCCGCGAGATCCTTTCGCTCTCGCTCAAGTCCTTCTCCTCGCAGGACGTCGCGCTCGCCCAACAGGTCGAGCCGCTCGAGCAGGTCATCGACACGCTCAAAGAGCAGATGCGCACGCGCCACATCCTGCGCATGCAGCAGGGCCATTGCAGCATTGAGGCTGGCTTTGTCCTCTCCGATCTTCTGACCGACCTTGAGCGCACATCCGACCACTGTTCCAACATCGCCGGCTGCGTCATCGACGCCCGTGCGCATAACCTCAACCTGCACGAAACGCTGCGCCAGGCCAAGACTGCCGACGGCAGCTTCCAGCAGACGTACGAATCCTACGTGGAAAAGTACCAGCTTCCTGTTCCGTCGTCAAACGTGTAAAAAGCGGGGCGCTTGCGAGCGCCCCATTTTTGCTATTTTCTTGCTTGTAAAGCGCCCGTTTCCCTGCTATACTACGGTCATTAGGTTATTTCCGCGCAAACTGTCAATTTTGCGCGGTAGGAAAGGATGATACCATGGACCCGATTTATGAGATCGAATTGCAGGACTGCCCCTACTGCCGCGGCACCGGTACGGTGGAGGATGAGCAGGGCTGGTGCGTTTATGTCACCTGTGTCGACTGCGGCGCGCAGACCGCGCACGCAAGCTACGAGTCCCCCGAGGAACGTCTGGCCGCCGCGCAGCAGGTCGCGCACCTGTGGAACGTCGGCAAGGTTCTGAACCCCGGCGTCGGCGACTGATTCGACTGGAACTGCATAAAAAGGACGGAAGAAAAGCATCTTCCGTCCTTTTTGCGCTCAACCGCCGTTTGAGCGCGCGAAACTCCCCCTCCATTGCGCGTTTTCCTGCAATCGGCTATACTGAACTCATCAAGGACGTCCGCACTTTATAGAAACGGAGTTTTGCCTTTATGAACATCGACATCGGCAGCAAGATCAAAACGCTGCGCCTCTCCAAAAGCATGACGCAGGAGCAGCTTGCAAAAGCCCTCCACGTGAGCGCGCAGGCCGTGAGCAAGTGGGAAAACGGCAAGAGCTACCCCGATATCCACAGTCTGCTCCTGCTCAGCGCCCTCTTCGATGTTTCGCTCGACCAACTCATCAAAGGAGATTTGGAAACCATGAAACAGGAAGTCAACGCCGCCGATGTCAAAGCCATGAACCGCGACGCCATCATCTACACTGTTCTGCTCGCCGCCACGATCATTCTGCCCGTGCCGCTGCTCAAGTGGTTCGGCCTGTACGGCCTCATTCCGGAGCTTTTGCTCTGGGGCAGCGCGATGTACTTTGCCCACCGCCTTGAGCGCATCAAAAAAGCAAATAACGTCCAATCCTACAAGGAGATCTTAGCCTTCAGCGAAGGGAAGCGGCTCGACGAGATCGAGCAGAAGGTCGAAGCGGGCAAGCGGCCCTATCAGAAAGTTCTGCTCGCCCTGCTCACCGCCGGGATCACACTGCTTGTCGGCATGGTGCTCAGCTGGCTGCTGCTGTAAGCAAACATCACAAAACCCGCCCCGACGCAAAAGCGTCAGGGCGGGTTTTCCATTTTCAGAAGCAGGTTTCACATATTGAAGCGTCTGCGCGCTTCCTCACGCAGCGACGGGACGCGGCGCACGATGCACAGCGGGATGATGAGCCCGATGCAGATGACAAGCACGACGAGCGACCAGCTCGGCTGCCACACCTCAAGAAAATACCGGTCAAGGCAGTATTCGACGCCCATCGCCATCAGGCCCACCGCGCCGATGCACATGGCGATGGAAGAAAGGCGCGAGCGTCTGCCGTCGCGCAGCAGAAAGCTCAACAGGAATACAACAACGCACGCCCAGCCGAGCATCGGCAGCACGAGCCCGCGGAACCAGCGCCCCCCGTGCAGCGCAACGGAGATGATCCACACGTAAATGCCGATGGCGGCGACGTCCGCTGTCAGGCGGAAGAAAATCGGGATGCCGCGCACGAGCATCGGCAGCGCGAACCAGATCCACAGCATCACTGCCGCGCCCGCGACGTACAGCGCCCAAGGGTGCTCCGTCGGCAAAATGAGATTCAACAGAGCGCAGCAGAGCGACACGGACGCGAGCATCGCCGTCAGCAGTGCGGCGGCGGCTCTGCGCGATGCTCTCGGCACCTCGGCCGGCTTGGTCGGGAAATAGCGCGGTGCGGTCTCGTCCGGCTTCCACGCGGGCGTGCCGCAGAGCGGACAGCGCTCCGCGCCCTCGTCCAGCTCCACGCCGCATTTAACACAATATGACATCAAATTCCTTCTTTCGATCTGCTATTCATCGGTTGCTCTCTACGCGCACGGGGATGCCCGCGCGCACGAGGAAGCGGAAAAAGTCGCGCTCGGTGTCCGTCTCCGCCTGCGTGCCGGCAAAGGTGATCTCCATCGTGTCGCCATAGCTGATGGACGCGCAGTGGCAGCGCGGCACCGTCGCCTGTCCCAGAATGACCTCCGCACCGCGGATATGCTCAGCCATTTCGGGCGGCACGGTGAACGCGCCTGGGTTCGTATATGTGCAGGAATAGGGCCTCACGCCGTGCAGGCGGTAATTGAGCGCCATGACGGGATTTTTGAAAACGACCGGAATGAGCCGCAGGAAAAAGTTTTCCGTAAAGCGAACGTTGCCCGTGAACGCCGCCTGCAATTCCTGCCGGTTGATGTGCAGCTTCATAAAATGCCGCACTTGCGAGACGATCTCGGGGAACGTGTAGTCGCCGAGCGCGGGGGCGATATACGGGCGGACGGTGGTAATGAAGTTTCGCAGCGTCTCGCTCGGGAACCAGCCGCGCAGATTGATGGGGATGGCCAGCGCCACGGGGCGCAGGCGGTAGGGCTTTTCGCGCTTCTGCTTTTCCAAAATGACGTAAATGAGCACAGCGGAGAGGTATTCGGTGATCGACGCGCCGTACTTTTTCGACTCCTCGCGCAGCTTCGAGAGCGGCACGAAGCCCATCGTCACATGGAACGTGTAAAACGGCTCGCTTGTGCCGGTATTCTGATACGCCGTCGGCTGGCGGTGAAGGCCCAGTGCGTGGTGTCCAGCGTAGCGGGCATAGGCGTCCTCCATCTCCTCCTCGCGCGGCGGCTCGTTCAAATCAAGCACACCGTTCCCCGCAGGGATATCAACGCCGGTCTGGCGCAGGTATTCGGCCAGCAGCGTGCGGAAGAAGACGATGGCTCCGCCGCCGTCGGAAAGCGCGTGGAAGACCTCGATCGAAATGCGGTTGCGGTAATAGTAAAAGCGCACGAGCCAGCCGTTGTCTTCCTTGAAGCGCACGGGCTGGCAGGGGTCGGACACGTCCTCTTTCAAAAACGGCCCCGGCGCGCTGTTGTGCTCCAAATAGTACCAGAACGCACCCTTACGGATGCGCACGGCAAAGGTCGGGAAGCGCGGCATGCAGCGGTCGATGGCGCGCTGAAGCGCCGCGGGGTCGACGTCTTTTTCCATCAGAGCGGAAAAGCGGTAGATGGCTGAATACTCCTCCTTTTGCAGCGCGGAGTAGAGCGTGCCCGCGGAGTCGAGCTTATACCATTTGCTGTTGGGCTTGGCCATCCGATGTTCCCTCTTTCCTTCTGCGCGGTCTTGAGAGGTTCATTGTAGCACAAAGCTGGGCGCGCTACAAGAAAGATGCGGCTTTTCCTTGGCATTTTTACGAAATTATGATATCATGCTCCCAAAGAATTTTGTTTTTCAGGAGGAGCTATGGAACCCAAACTCCGCATCATCCGCAAAAAGAAGAGCGAGGCCGAGAACGCGCATCTCGACCCGCTGATGCGTGCGCTCAAGGCGCTGCACAGCGCCGGTGCGCCAGAAAGCATGACCGCCGAAGAGCTTGAGCGTCAGCGCCGCAGTCAGGAGGTCCTCGGCAAGCTGACTGCGCCGATGACGGGCATGGATTACGAGGAATTTGCCCTCTCGGGCATGAGCGCGGCGTGGACGCGGCTCAAGGCCCCCCACGGCAGCCGCCATGCGATTTTATACTGCCACGGCGGCGGCTACACGAGCGGCAACCTCGGCTATTCGCGCGTACTGTCGTCCAAGCTCGCGCATGCGACGGGCTACGATGTGCTGAGCTTTGAATACCGCCTCGCGCCCGAGTTCCCCTATCCCGCCGCCGTCGAGGACGCGCTGCGCGCGTGGGACTATCTGATGCTCCAAGGCTACGGCGCGCGCGATATCGTGCTTGCGGGCGACAGCGCGGGCGGCAACCTTGCTCTCGTGCTCTGCAGCCGCCTCAAGGCGGCGGGCCGCAAACTCCCCGGCACGCTCATCCTGATGTCCCCGTGGACCGACATGACGATGTCCGGCAAATCCTACACCGAGTGCTCGGAGATCGACCCGATGCTCACGCCCGAGTACATCGAAGCCGTGCGCCTCGCCTACGCCGCAGGAAGAGACTACCGTTCGAGCGACCTGTCCCCACTTTTTGCCGACTTCACCGGCTTCCCGCCGACGCTCATCCAGGTCGGCGACCACGAGATTCTGTATTCGGATTCAGAACAACTCTATCAGGCGATGAAGCGCGCAAACGTTCCCTGCCGCCTGCAGGTCAGCGAGGGGATGTGGCATGTGTTTCAGATGTTTCCCATTAGAAAGGCTTCTGTTGCAATAGAAAATATCGCACGGTTCCTTTTGGAACAATAAGTTCCGGTTTTTCCCCACCTGGTTTGGGGGACGCGGATAAGGGAGGGGTATCTCTTTTTCGAAAAGAGATACCCCTCCCTTGCACCCTCCCGGAGAAAATTCACATTGCAGGCGAGCAGCTCGAAGAGCTGCGGCGCTTGCCGAATCGGATGCCTGCGCGCGGCGTTGCCGCGTTAGCATTGCTATACGATTTGCCTCTGCTTCTATTATCCGCTGCCGCTCTGCCCATCTTGTAGAAGTACAGACTAATTTCCGTCTACCGCCAGTCTCCACAATGCGGCGAGCGCAGCAATGCCGCATTCGGCAAGCAGTCTGCCGCCAAGCAATCGTCACTCGCGCCTCACGATAGTAAGGCGCGGTTGCTGAATGTTTCGAATCGCAGGGA
>NZ_JPJG01000129.1 GCF_000765235.1 Oscillibacter sp. ER4
CGACCCCCGACATTGGCAGTTTGTAGCTTGAATGACTGCACGCGCTGCGCAATGTAAGTGCGGTGTACATGGCTTCGCCATGAATCCCTGCGTCTCGTGATAACTCTCACACGCGCCTTACTCCGTGAGGCGCGTGTGACGGTGGCACGGCGGCAGACTGCGTGCGGGCGGCATTGCTGCGCTCGCCGCGCTGGGGATTTTTTTAGTTTTCTGCTGAATCGGTACTGCCGATAGGCTCGTCGGGGATGATATCATGTGTGATGACTTGTTCTTCTGCGTCTAACAGGGCTTTTTTCAGGACTTCACGGGCAAGAATGCCCTTGCCCTCATCGTAAAGGTCGATGGCTTCGCTCATGGAGCGTACCATCAGGTGATAGAGACTTTTATAAGTTGTCATAGTGCATCCCTCCTTGATGGCATTCTACTGCATTGTGGAGATATACACAATACTTGTTTTTCACTTTGCTCCATATAATAGGCTCGTAAGAAGGTGGGGTGAGGACAATCATCAGTTACGAGCCTTTATGGAAAACGTTGCAGGAAAAAGGTATTTCGCAGTATTATCTGCTGCAAAATGGGCTTGACAATAAGACTTTGGATTCGCTGAAAAAGGGAAAGAACATCACACTGCTGACGCTGGAAAAGCTCTGCAAACTGATCGACTGCACCCCAAACGATATTATCGAATTTATCTGAAAGCTACCGGTGTGTTAGTCGGTAGCTTTTCATTTTCCCGCGGCGAGCGCAGCAATGCCGCCTTGGAGGGTACTGTCGAAACAGAATTATCCAAAGTAGGCGCACTTCTTGCCGGAAGTGCCAAGGGGTGGATAATCCAAAAAGGAGGGGCAAGGCCCCTCCCTTTTGGTCGTTAGGGGTGCAGGGGCGAGATCGAAACGCCCCTGCCGTTCTCTTGGGGGATCAAAAGGGGGTATTCTCTCACGT
>NZ_JPJG01000003.1 GCF_000765235.1 Oscillibacter sp. ER4
CTTTATAGACCAACAGCCAGTCCGGCTCGATGTGACATTCTCTCATGTCCTTATAATTTCTGGAATTAGTGAGAGCATGATCTCGATACGCCTCCGGCAACGGCTGCTCGTTACACAACAGCGTGATCACTTCCTCCAACTTCTTCGGATCGCAGCCTCTCTTGATCGCAAGCTTGTAATCTCGTTTGAACTGCCCCGAAAACTCCGGCTTAAGCATTCAGCGCCTCCATCAGATCTGCAACGCTATCAAACGGACCATACATATCCTCTCCCTTTTCTGCCGCCTCCATCGCCGCATAGGTAACAGCATTCGGCTCGTCAACCTTGACTTCAAAGGGAAGTCCATGACACCTAAGTGCCTGTCGATAAAAAATACCCGTTGCCGTACTCAAATCCATTCCGAGGGACTTAAAGAGAGCTGCCGCCTGTGCTTTCAGCTCCGGCTCCATTCTTATCGTCATATTTCCTTTAGCCATAATAGCACTCCTTTCCTCGTCATTTTTAGCTTGCACTAATATTATATTCAATATTCGTGACATTTGCAAGTGCATTGCAAATGTTTTTTTGCAACTTTTCTATGAACAGTGCTTTCTATATGGTAACACCGCAGCGTGTACATTTAGGGGGTGAAAAAACCTTATTTCGCGCGGTTTTCAAGCCTCGTTTTCGGTGGGGTAATATAAAAACCCTTACCCGCCCCAAAAACGCCTTGTAGGGCGTTTCTGGGGCGTTTACAGCCCTTTCTTAAATTCCTCCACCAACAGATCGCTCAAAGCCTGTGATGGGCGTATTTTGACCGTTATATGCCCCTCCGGTACGGTGTCCCACCATTTGCGGATCGTTTTCGGATCAAGTCCGGTGTCCCTATGACAATCGGCCTTGCGTCCCTCTGGATGCTCCTGCCGCCACGCATAGACTTGCGCTTTCTTTTCTTCTGCCCCTTTTCTTCTCCATGTGCCGCCAGGATAATCCACTTCCTGCACCGCCCTTGCTCTTTTCAAATGCTCTTTCTGTGATCTACCATTCCTCTTGTTGCGCTCGATGCGAACATCGGTCAGAGCTTCAATATCGGAAATCGTGAAATTGTAATACTCCTTGTCGTAGGCTTCCAGCGCACTCCGTATATCTTCCTCGGTCAATGCGTTCTCATGCTTCACCATCTGCAGATCATCAAAAGCCTCTTTCATATCCTGCCGGAGCTGCTGCTTCGACACACCGCATTTGTAAGCATAGATAGCAAGGCACATCAAAAAGAAATACCGATGCCCGCCCTTTATCTCTCCGATCTGCCGCAGCCACCAATGGTAGAGCGCATACGGATCATCACCATGCACCTTTCCGGCAATATCCCACTTCTTGCATCCTTTCTCGCCTCTCACAACAACACGCTCATACCACTCCGGATATGCCTCCCTCGCCTCAGCTCGTGTCATTTTGGATGGGCTGAAAGGCTTATTGACATCCACCCTGTTTTCTGGCTTTGCGTAGGCGTTCAGATAATCCAGCGTTACCCGTTCTCCGGTACGGAAAGCGACCAGCTCCGTCCCATGCTTGTCATTGATGCTGCCCACCATGCGGAAGCTCTGATTGATGGATTGATACTGGATCGCCTTGACCTGCGAAGTGCTGCCATACTCCCATAGCCGGAAAGTGAGGTCATATTTCAGACTTTTAAGCTGAATTTTTATATTCGGGTATAGGTCAATCGGCTGCTGGAAAACATAGTAGATATGCAGCCCTGTCCCCGACAGAACAAGGAAAGTCGGCATCGGCAACCGGCGCACTCGCTCCGGATCGCCGCCAAAGCGCAGAAAGAGGTTGCGCAGCTCGGCAAGACCTACGCCATCCAGATCGAAGATCAGAGCATACATCCGCTGGGCGTTCTCCAGCCTGTTCTCCTTTCTGCGATATGCAAGACCGCTGCACAAAGTAAGGCTGTTCCCCTCGACAAACTCCATGTAATCCTGTTCCCACGTGTCGTTATACATCTTCCTGCGCCGGAGCTTCTTATCCTCGCTCTGTTCGTCCCGATACAGATACACAGCGTTCGGATGGGAAAAATCCGTGTGCCGTTCTCCGGAGTTCTCATTGTCCGGAAACAGCTCTTTATAAAACTCATAGCCTCCGACCTCCGGATATTGTGCGCTCAAATACTCGTAGCAGCCTCGATAATTCTCGGTCATATTACCACCTCACAAAAGAAAAAGTACCAAAAAGAAAATCCGCTGCGGCGGGGATCGCCTGCGGGCGGGAAAGGGGAAAAGGGGGAGCAAAAGAGCGGCGGCTACGCCGCCTTAAAGAGAAAGTCACCTCCCCCTTTTCCCCCTCGCTGCGGGTCATTGAAAGTGCCGCCACTATGGAAAACCCGATGGGTTTACCACAGTGGCTTGGAAAACCTCTAACGAGGTTTACCACACTTCCAACACCCCTCCGCGCACCCCCTTTTTCCCCTCCGACTTTCTCCCTTTCAGAGAGAGAAAATATAGGTTGGGAGTACCCTTACAGGGGGCTTAGATTATCAATACAGCAATTCCCTATTTTCAGTTGTTATTATAGACTGTCCGAAAGAGATTTTCAAGCCCTCCGGACAGGCTTCTTTTACAGCTCCATGCCGCCCATTCCTCGCTGGTGCTGCTGTTGCTCCTGCTGCTGTCCAATCTCCGGATCGGGCAGCAGCTCCCTCGCCTTTTCAAGCAGAGGACGCAGACGCTCCGGCAAGTGTTCTTCCAAGAAGTCCAGCATCCGACCGATGCCGTCCGTCAGACGCTCGGTGAATCTGCGTTCCTCCTGCAGCTCGGATTGCAGATAATAGTTTTCATCGCGCAGCCTCCGGTTTTCCTGTTCAAGCCTCTGCTGTCGCTGCGCTTCTTCCAGCCGCTTCTTCATGGACGGCACCTGTGACCGCAGACGGGTGTTTTCCTCCGTCAGCTCCTGTACCTTGTGCCGATCCGTCACGCTGCGCAGTGCCATTTTCTTTAGCTGCTCGACCTGATCCACCGTCACGCCCTTTACTGCCCCTGTGAGCGTCTTTTCCGGCTGAATATCATGCAGGGGTGCATTTACCCTGTCAGCCTCCTTTAAGAGCCGCACAGTGCCTTTCAGAGCGTCCCGCTGCCGTTCCAGCTCAGCAACCTCCCGCTCTACTGCCGCTGTCTGCTGCTGCACCGCTTCCAGCCTCGCAGCCGCTTCCTTGAACTGCGGCAAGTCCATGTGCGGTCTGTTCGTGCCGAGAGAGATAATTTCAAAATCGTGCCGCTGGGCGATCTCCGTCAGAGCTTCTTTCTCCCGTTCCATCCACGCCGCCCATTCGGTCTGCTTTCTGCCGACACCGACAAACCCCTGCTGCTTCAATGCCTGTTTCATAGATACCCTTGTAGAAAGTCCTCTTGACTGCTCCGTTGCCACAGGGATAAAATCGACATGGAGATGGGGCGTTGCCTCGTCCATGTGCAGCACCATATTGAACACCCGCAGATGGGGGTTGCGTTCTGCAAAAGACTCCGCAAAATCTTTCAGAGCTGCCGCCGCCCGTTCTCCGTCCGGCGTACCGCACCCACAGTCGCTCATGTTGCCGATCTGGAAGATCGCTTCATGGAACAGCTTTTCCTGTTTACTCTGCCGGATATGCTCATAGTAGTCCGGTATCTTATCTCTCGTTTTGGTTTTCTTTGCGTTGTAGGCTGCGAGAGCTTCATCAAAGACCATATGATAGACCTGCTTCAGATCCTCATTGCAGAAAACAATGTTCTGCTCCGTCCGGCTCCGGTCTACATTCGCCGCTGAGAAGCTGCGGTTGTTGTGCCGGATGCTCCCTGCACCTGTCATACCAGAAATCGTAACTCCCATAAAATCGCCCCCTTTCCGCTTATTCTTCCGTCCTCTATTTTATCATAAATTTCCGCTAAAAACAACCTCTTTGTTACTTTCTGGTGAGAAAGTAACGCAAAAGCACTTTCACACCGCCACCCCATCGGTGCAGCGGTGTGAAAGTGCTTTGCGCCCCTAAAGGGGAGGGGTTGCCGGAGCTGCTTCACTGCCGGCTCGTGCCTGCTGCTCTGCCAGCTCCGGAGGGGCGCTGCCCCTGCCGTCTGCGGACGGCTCCCCGAACTTCATCCCACCGATAAACTGGAAGTTGTCAAAGAGAATTGTTCCAGTATTCCACAGTATTGCCATTCACATCATAGAATGTAATGGTTCCCGCACTTATAGGCAAAACAATCGCAAAAGGTTTATTGCTGTCAATGTCAAGCACTTGAATTGTGTTGCCGTCATCTATTTCAAGCTGTGTTACCTGTTGCTGATTCATAGAAATAAATGCTCGCTCATTATATCCTTCTACGGTGTACTCGGCAATTCCTCTTTGAACCCCCGAAAGGTTTCCACCCCCACGGAAAAAGTATCCAAAGGAAAGACCAGGACGGTTGACATAGACGGAAAAAGAATGGTCACTCAAATCCTGAGGGTAAGAAATATATGCAGCCATCGTGCTGGAAACGCTTCCATCGACCGTCCAATCATCCTTAATCTTCTGCGACGAACGAATATCTGCCTCCAGCTTAGATGAAGTCACGCCGATCTCATTGTTCGTATAAAGAAAACAAACAAATAAAATACCAGCAAGAACAACCCCTATCACAATTTTAAGAAATATTTTTTTCACGCTATCAAAACTCCTTGTCAACTTCCGATTTGTCGTTCTGTTTAGTCCCCAAAGAACCTACTAAACCAGCTACGCTTTTGAACCGGTTCTGTCTCACGCTCCGGCTGATCGGCTCCGGCCTTGCCGGAAAGAAGCTGCTGATGCATCGTCCCAGCATGGAGAGCCTGGGCCGCTGCCGCAGTCTGCTGTGCCGTCACCAACGCCGAGCTGACCTCCGCCAACCTTGCGTTCAGTTCCTCGATCTGCTTGTCCTTTACAGCAAGTTGCTCGCTTTTCCGGTCTAATTCTCCCTGCAGCATAGCGATCAAAGTGGTTTCGCAAGTTTCGCAACTTGCTTTCGCCGGTTGCGAAACTTGCTTTCGTTCAACACCTAAATAATGCTGATATATGGCGGTTTTTTGACTTTCGCTGATTGCGAAACTTCCTTTCGCATCTTTCGCAACATGGTTTCGCCTACACCATGCACGAACTGCCTGTTCCGACACGCCACATTCTATTGCAATTTCCGTTATTACACCCGCCAAATATCATCACCACTCTTTCATCCAGAGTTAATCTCAAAACAAATCGCTATGAGATCCCGTCCTTATCAATTTCAAAATCAAAGTCTGCCGAACAACTTTATAGACCAACAGCCAGTCCGGCTCGATGTGACATTCTCTCATGTCCTTATAATTTCTGGAATTAGTGAGAGCATGATCTCGATACGCC
>NZ_JPJG01000030.1 GCF_000765235.1 Oscillibacter sp. ER4
TATCGTTTGTTTGGTACTCCTTTTGGCATAGCAAAACACCCCACTTGTTAGATAGTATACCATACTGTCTAACAAATGGGGTGCAGTTCATTCAAAACGGTGTGCGGGGTCTTTACATTTTGGGCATTTATACCTTTTTCGCCGCAAGGAACAAATTCGGCGGCGCGGGAAAGAGATTCTCCCGCTCCAGCACCGCGAAGCCCGCGTCGGCGACTGACCGCTCGAGGGAGCGCATCGTATCGAATGCGACATAGGGCCGCTTGCCGGTCTTGTATTCAAACCACTTGCACACACGCTCGCGCGTGAGCCCCTCTCCCAGGCAGTCTGATACCAGCAACAGCGTTCCCTGCGGCTTCAAGAGCGCGCGGATGCGCGCAAGCGCCGCGCTCCGATCTTCGATGTAGAGCAGCACATTGCAGGCCAGCACCGCATTGAAAGATCCCTCTGCAAGGCAGCCGTCGAACAGATCCGTCTGCGTGACGGTCACGTTCTCCACGCCCTGCGCTTTGACTTTTTCCTGCGCGCGGCGCACCATTTCACCGGATACGTCGATCGCGCGCACAGACTGCACCGAGGGCGCGACCGCAAACGTCACGATCCCCGTCCCGCAGGCAAAGTCCAGCACGGCATCCGTCGGCTTGAGATATTTTTTGAAGTGCGCGGCGGTCTTCTCATAGGCCTCCGCGTAGTGGTTGCCGACCTGCGCGTCGTAATTCTGCGCACGGCCGTCCCAAAACTCGCTCACCGTCGGCATACCGTTTTCCTCTCTCTTTTTTCTCTTTTCGATCAGGCGTTTTGCTTTCCGCCCTTGATCACCATGTGAACGCCGTCGCTGCTGGTGAGATACGCCATCGGCCCGTAGGCCTTGATGCCGAACTCCAACACGTCGCCCACATGGACCCTGTCCTTCACGGCCTCGACGTCAAGGATCGTGTGGTCGGACGAAGCGCCGATGACCTCGATACCCTCCATACGCGGGACAAGATCAAAGCAGTTACCGTAATCCACGCGGCCCATCGCAATGAGCGCGCGGCGGCGGATGCCACGATCCTCGTAGTGGCCGACCTCGCCGAAGGCGTCCACACCCAGCTCGCCGACCGGAAAGCTCGGCTTGTCGCGGCACTCGATGACCTCGGCCTTGATCGTCAGCACATCCTTATGCAAAAAATCAGGGGAGAAATTGTCCGACTCTCCGCGAAGCCCGATATCGCCGAGACGCAGCAGATTGATGCGATAGGGCATCGTGCCGTTCATTGCCATATAGGCCGAGGTGGATGCACCGCCGCTGATATAGTCGAGAGGTCTTCCGATCTCGTGCTCAATGTCTGCCGCCAGACTGACGAGCGCCTGCATATTGCGCTTGGTCGGCAAAACAGAGCCGTAGCAGCTCAGATTCACGCCCACGCCCGCAAGGCGCAGGTTTTTGAGCTCATGCTCGATCTCGAGCGCGGCATCAAGCGCATCCTCCTCGTTCCAAAAGCCTTCGCGCAGGTCGCCGAGATCCATCATCAGGATGACCTCGTGCACCTTGCCCTGCTTTTTGGTCTCTTCGTTCAGCGCACGCAGCACGATAATATCACTCTGCAGGCTGATGTCACACAGCTCCACCACGTCGGGGAGCTCGGAGAGCATCGGGATACGAATGAGCATCAGCGGCTTTTTGCAGATACCCGCCTCGCGGATCGCGCGCATCTGGCTGATGCGGGACGTGGCGATGAACTTCACGCCGCTCTCTTCATAAACGCGCACGATCTCCGGCAGCGATGACACAGCCTTGACGACGCCCGCGACCTCGATGAGCGAATCATGGCAGCGCTCTACGAGCGCTGCCAGATTCGCTGCCAATTTATCGAGATCGAATTCCACACAGGGATATTGATTCCGATTCATTGTCATGATTTTTTAATTCCTTTAGGTAGGGACCTTTCTGTTGGGTCGCTAACTGATTTACTGCGCGACTTTCTTGCTCTTCTTGAAGGGCTTGCCCGCAAGATCCTTGAGCGTCCAGCCGATCAGCACGCACAGCCAGTTCATGATGGGCATCAGCCAGTTGAAGATGGCCCAGGGACCGTAACCGCCGGCGCCCCAAGGAGCGATGTTCAGGGTGTCCTTAATGAACACACCACAGGTGTTCCAGGGGATCAGAGCGGAGGTAACGGTACCGGCACCTTCAAGGGCAGAGGACAGAACTGCCGGGTGCACGCCCATCTTGTGATACTCCTCGGCATACATACGGCCGGGAACCACGATGGAGATGTACTGCTCGGGCATGGTGGCGTTGGAGAGAACGCAGGTCACTTCGGTCAGGCCAACGAGAGCCGCAGGGCCCTTGGCAAACTTCTTGAGGGAGTTGACGATGACCTCGAGCTGGTGGGTCTGCTCCATGATACCGCCGAACATCATGGCGATGATCGTCATGGAGACGGAGGACATCATACCCATGATACCGCCGCTTTCCAGCAGTCTCGTCATGGTGTAGCTCGTTTCGGGAGAAAGACTGGCTTCGAACATGGCGAGCGCTTCCTCAGAGAAGTAGTAGCCGTTCTTACCGTAATCGAAGATGGTACCAAGCGTGCAGGCACCGGGCTGGAAGATGAGGCCCAGGATGACACCGGCAACAATGCCGAGGGTGATGCCAGGGATCGCGGGAACCTTCAGGGCAACTGCCACGATAACGACAACCGGAGGCAGGAGCAGCAACGGGCTGATGTTGAAGATACCGCCCTCCGCGGCGTTCAGCGCGTTAGAGAACTCGATCACGCGGGACATATCCGCATCGCCGCCGTGATACTGCATCACACCGAGAACTCCGAAGAAGATCAGGGTGATGGCGTAGGTGATGCCGGTGGGCAGGATCATGGCCTTGACGTGGGTGATAACGTCCGTACCGGCCATGGCGGGAGCGAGGTTCGTCGTATCGGACAGCGGGCTCATCTTATCGCCGAAGTAGGCGCCGGAGAGGACCGCGCCGGCGGTCATGCCGGGACTCATGCCAAGGCCGAAGCCAATGCCCATCAGGGCAACGCCCATCGTGCCCATCGTGCCCCAGGACGTACCGGTGGCAAGAGAGGTGATGGAGCAAATGAGAACGCACGCGATGAAGAAAATCGCGGGCTTGAGGACTTTCAGGCCGTAATAAATCATCGTCGGCACAACGCCCGCGTTGATCCACACGCCGATCAGGATACCGACGATGATCAGGATGCAGATGGACTGCAATGCTTTGTAGATGCCGTCCATCATGGACTTTTCAACTTCTTCCCATTTGTAGCCGAGATGCAGCGCCATCAGGGCGGCTGCCATCACGCCGACAAACATGGGGACGTGCGGGTCAACACCGAAGATGATGATACCGACCGCGAGTGCCGCGATCAGGATCGCCAGCGTCAACAGGGCTTCCCACAGTTTGGGCATTCTTTTTTCCTTACTCATAGTGTTACCAACCTTTCGAAATTTTGGGGGTCGCTTCGCTATTTGTATGGATATCTATGCATTCATTTTAGCATGATTCCATAGCGATAGCAAGTGTTTTTGAATGGTGAACGCAGTTTTACGGTAATGCTCTTTCCTTCTTCAATTCTCGTGGTATCTACCGATGCAGGTTTTGGATCGCACTCCTCCTTTTGGATTTTACACTGGCACAACACAAGGGGTGAAATGCTGTTTGTAAAATGCTGAAAATCCCTCTC
>NZ_JPJG01000031.1 GCF_000765235.1 Oscillibacter sp. ER4
TGCCGCCTGCAATTCACAGACAGCAAGCCCTTTCAGCTGCTTGAACAATTTTTACTTCAGAATATTGTCTAACTTTTTGGGGTCACTTCACATACGCCAGTATGGGGAGATTTTTTCAACCGATTTCATCTCAAAAATTCATTGGCAAAACTGCTTCGCACCGAAAAAGAGCAAATTTTGTGCGGAGCCGAGGCGCGGCGGCGCAGGCATGCTGTCGCATGGCAAGACGGCGCAACGAAGGAGTCAGTGCAAAATTTTCTCTTTTACGGCGCATGTTTTCTTATGTGGAGCCGGCCAAAACGGTGCTTTTTCATTCCATCAAGCGCTGCATATCCTGCGGGATAGGCGCTGTAAAGTGTAATTTCTGTCCGGTGACCGGCTGGGTGAACCACAGCTCGTATGAGTGCAGCGCGGGGCGGGCGATAAGGGTTTTGTCCTCCGTGCCGTAGAGCCAGTCGCCCGCGAGGGGATGGCCGAGGTATGCCATGTGGACGCGAAGCTGATGCGTGCGACCCGTCTGTGGGCGCAGGCGCAGGAGCGTGAAGCGGTCGTTTACTTGCAGAGTCTCGTACTCTGTGAGGCTCGGAAGTCCGTCCGCGCGCACGCAGCGGCGGATGATGGAGCCCTCCGCGCGGCCGATCGGCGCGTCGATGACGCCGCACGGCGGCTCGACTGTGCCGACGGTGACGGCGCGGTACTCGCGCCGCAGATCGCTTGAATGCAGCGCGCGGCGCAGGCGGTCGTGCACATAGCCGCTCTTTGCGGTGATGAGGAGACCGGACGTTCCCTTGTCGAGCCTGCTGACAAAGTGCGGCACGCTGCCCTCGCCGAGATAATTCGTCAGCATCGCGGCGAGGCTCGGCGCGGAGGCGTCGCCCGCCTTTGGGTGCATGGCGATACCCGCGAGTTTGTTGAGCACGAGCAGGTCGTCGTCCTCGTAGACGATGTCGGGCTTTGCCGCATTTGCGCAGTACAAGTCCTCGCGCGGCGTACGCTCGCTGAGGACGACGCTGACGGTGTCGCCCGCGTGGACGATTGTGTTGACATGGACGCTCTGTCCGTTCAATAAAATGGCGTTTTCGCGCCATTTGAGGCTTTTGAGCAGCGTGTAGGAAAGCTGAAGACTGCCGCGCAGGATGCCTTTGACCATGCGGCCGTCCTCCTCCGGCGTCACGGTGTATGTGAGAATGCGCATGGAAGCCCTCCTTTCCCGAAGTAAACAGCGCGTAAAATTCACACATAGTATACCATCTTCGCGCGAAAAATGATATACTGAATCACACTTCGGCGCTGCCGAAAAACAAGCAACAGGAGGGCAATGGCATGGACAAGAGAACCATCTGCCTTTTGAACGATTCCTTTCCGCCCGAGATCGACGGCGTGGCGAACGCCGTCGTGAACTACGCGAAAAACATCACGAAAAGCGGCGAAAACGCCATTGTCGTCACGCCGACAATGCCCGGCGCGGACGACAGCGCGTTCCCATTCCCCGTGCTGCGCTACCCGAGCATCGACACGCGCAAGAAGCTCGGCTACGTGGCGGGCTATCCGTTTTCACCCGAGACCGCGCGCGTGCTGACGGAGCAGAAGGTCGAACTGATGCACACGCATTGTCCCATCACGTCGTGCCTGCTGGCGCGCTCGCTGCGCGCCGTGGTCGACGCGCCGCTCGTGCTGACGTATCACACGAAGTACGATGTCGACATCGCCAAGGCTGTGCGCGGCAAGCTCTTGCAGGAGAGCGCCATTCGCGCGCTGGTGCAGAACATCGCAAGCTGCGATGAGGTCTGGGTCGTGAGCCGCGGGGCGGGGGAAAATCTGCGCTCGCTCGGCTACGAGGGCGACTACATCGTGATGGAAAACGGCGTGGACGTGCCGCGCGGGCGGGTGTCTGACGAGGCCATCGCCGCGGCGACGGGCAGATATGACCTGCCGCAGAACGTGCCGGTCTTTCTCTTCGTCGGGCGGCTGATGTGGTACAAGGGTATCCGCATCATTTTAGACGCGCTGAAAACGCTGCGCGAGAAAAATGTCGACTTCCGCATGGTGTTTGTCGGCGAGGGCGCAGACGGCGCGGAGATCCGCAGCTATGCGGAAGAGCAGAAGCTCTCCGACCGCTGCTTTTTCACAGGTGCGATCTCTGACCGCGAGATCATCCGCGCGTGGTATGGCAGATCCGACCTGTTTCTCTTCCCGTCGACGTTCGACACGAACGGCCTTGTCGTGCGCGAGGCCGCAGCCAGCGGTACGGCGACTGTGATGATCCGAAATTCCTGCGCGTCCGAGGGCGTGGGCGACGGGCGAAACGGCTTTTGCATCGAGGAAAACGCCGCGGCGATGGCGGCAAAGCTCGAAGAGCTCTGCCGCGCGCCAGAGGTGATGCAAGTGGTCGGCGAAAACGCCCAGCGCGAGCTGTACGTTTCATGGGAGACGGCGGTGCAGCGCGCCATGGCACGCTACGAGGTCGTCATCGACAATTACCGCAGCGGAAAATATCCGAAGCGCGAGCGCTTCGGCGACGAGTTTTTCAAAACGCAGGGTGGGCTGATGGAGGCCTTTGCCAGCGTGGGCGAGCTGAGCGAGGAGATCGCCGCGGGGCTGCGCATTGAGCGCGACGAGGCGTTGCAGACAATTGTCCGTTCGCGGCAGGAGCTTCGCGGGCGGTTCGGCGAGACAAAGCAGGAGCTCGCCGAGCGCTACGAGACGATTTTGCAAAAAGTGGACCGCTATTTATGAGAAAAAGACGAGCGAAAATTCGCTCGTCTTTTCTTTTTAATCTTCGTGTTTTGGCTTTTCCGCGGCGAACCACATGTTCCACTGGAAGGAGTACGCCCTACGCGACGCCTCGTCCGCGCAAATTAGACGCACGCGCGACGGCTGTGCGTGCTCATAGCCGTAGTCCATGATGGCGCGCAGGAGGCGGTAGGCGGCCTTCAGGTCGCTGTCTGTGCAGGAGAGGGCCAGCGTGTCGCCGTCCGTGAGCGGCAGAAGTTCGGTCGCATGGTCGGAAGAGGGGAGGGCGGAAATGTCCCCGCAGATGATCTCAACGGTCATGGCAGCCTCCTCAGCGGTTCAGATACGCGCGGCACTTCGCCTCCGCGTCGTGCGCAAGCTGTTCTTCGTCGACTGTGACAAGATGACCGTGGTCGACCGTCACGCGGCCCTGAACGACTGTGTAGTCAACGGGTCCGCGCACGCCGACAGTGCCGAGCACGCTTTTGGGGTCAAAGCACGAGCCGACGAGCTCGAGCCTGCGCGAGTCGATCATGAAGAGGTCGCAGCACTTGCCGACCTCGAGCGAGCCGATGTCGTCGCTGCGGCCAAGGATGGCCGCGCTGCCGCATGTTGCCATCTTGAGCACGTCGTAACCGCTGGGGGCAGCTTTGCTGCTGTTCAAACGGTGCAGCAGGAACGCGACGCGCAGTTCCTCCATCAGCGATGAGCCGTCGTTCGAGGCTGAACCGTCAACCGCGAGGCCGACCGGCACGCCGAGCTTCAGCATCTCGGGCACGCGGGCGACGCCGGAGGCGAGCTTCATGTTCGAGATCGGGCAGTGCGCCACGCCGGTGTGCGTCTTTGCCAGCACGCGCAGCTCCTCGTCGTTGAAGTGGATGCCGTGAGCGAACCAGACGTCGCTGCCCGTCCAGCCGAGGCGCTCCATGTACTCGAGCGGGCGGACGCCCTCGCGCGCGAGCATGAAGTGTTCTTCGTCCTTCGTCTCGCACAGGTGGGTGTGCAGGCGCACGCCGTACTCTCGTGCGAGCACGGCGCTCTCGCGCAGAAGGTCGGCAGACACGGAGAACGGCGAGCACGGGGCGAGCGCAACGCGGTGCATCGCGCCGAACGACTTGTCGTGGTATTTCTCGATGACACGGGCGGAATCGGCCATGATCTCGTCGACCGTCTGCACGACGCTGTCGGGCGGCAGGCCGCCGTCCTTGACAGAGAGGTCCATACTGCCGCGCGAGGCGTACATGCGCGCGCCGATCTCGTCCGACGCGGCAAACTGCGCGCCAATGAGGTCGCCCGCGCCCGCAGGGAAGACATAGTGATGGTCGAAGCAGGTCGTGCAGCCGTGCTTCATCAGCTCGCCAAGGCCCGTGAGCGTCGAGAGGCGGATGACGTCCTCGTCGAGGTTTTTCCAGATCTCATAGAGCGTTTTGAGCCAGTCGAAGAGCTCCATGTTCTGTACTTCCGGCAGGTTGCGGGAAAAGACCTGATAGAGATGATGGTGCGTGTTGACAAGGCCGGGGTAGCAGAGCATGTGGCTCGCGTCAATCACCTTTTCCGCCTCCTGCGGCAGATTTTTACCGATCGCGCGGATGAATCCATCCTCAGCATACAGATCGACGTTTTCATAAACCGTGTCCGCGTCATCACACGACACCAGCGAACGAATGTTTTGAATGAGCAGAGTAGACATAGCAATACCTCTTAGACCCGCGCCAAACGCAGGCAGATTTAGTGAAAAATAGCAAGAAGCGCATTTTGCTGCCTCCAGCGGCAAAACAGCTCAAAAGCCTCGCAGAGTTTCACGCCGCGCACGGCGTGAAATAAATTGAAATTCGTCGCGGAGGACGACATGCGCGTCCGCAGCGACACTTTGCAGCGATTGGAGCGGTGAACGACAAGCGCTGAAACTTGTCTAAAACAAAAGCACCCATCGGGTGCTTTTGTTTTAAGATTTATCTCTCTTCGCGGAAGTAGCTCAGACCCAGCGATGCGGGCGGCTGAACCTCGCGCTTCTTGCGCAGCGACACGATGATCAGAACGACCAGCGTGACGACGTAGGGGAGCATCTTGTAGAGCTCCTTGATAGCAAGGTTGGTGCCGGTGGGGATGAAGATATAGAGGATGTAGAACCCGCCGAACAGGATGGAGGCCAGCACGCTGACGTTCGGACGCCAGATCGTGAAGATGACGAGCGCGATGGCGAGCCAGCCGCGGTCGCCGAAGGCGTTGTTGGACCAGACGCCGCAGGCGTAGTCCATGACGTAATACAGACCGCCGAGACCCGCGATCATGCTGCCGATGCAGGTGGCGAGGTATTTGTACTTCGTCACGTTGATGCCGGCTGCGTCCGCCGTCGCCGCGCTCTCGCCCACGGCGCGCAGGTGAAGACCCGTGCGGGTGTGCTTGAGGAAGTACGACGCGAACAATGCGATGACGATGGCGAGGTAGGCAAGGAAGCCGTAGGACAGGAAAACCTGACCGAACCAGCCGCCGACATTCAGGGATTTGCTGAAATAGGCGCTCGTCGCGCTCAGCGCGATGGAGGGGACTTCGCTGTCGGTCAGCTTGATGAGCGAGCCGCCGAAGAAGTTGCCGATGCCGACGCCGAACGTCGTGAGCGCAAGACCCGTGACGTTCTGGTTGGCGCGCAGAGTAACGGTCAGCAGGCAGTAGAGAAGGCCCATCAGAAGCGAGCCCAAAAGCGAGCAGAGCATCGGGATACCGATGGCGAGGAACGCGTTCATGTCGGCAGCCGGGGTGGACTGCTCGTAGAAGAACGCGCCGATGACGCCGCAGATACCGCCGACGTACATCACGCCCGGAATGCCGAGGTTCAGGTTGCCGGACTTTTCCGTCAGGATCTCACCGGTGCTGCCGTAGAGCAGGGGAATGCCCTGCATGACCGCACGGGGAAGGAAAGAAGCAAGATCAAACATCGCTCACGCCTCCTTTTTGCCCTTGCGCAGGCTGACCTTGTAGGTGATGAAGAATTCGCTGCCGATGATGAAGAACAGGATGATGCCCGTCAGGATATCGGCGAAGGAGTGGTTCAGGCCGAACACGCTGGAGATCTCGCTCGCGCCGCGGCTCAGAACCACGATAAGAAGGCTCGTGAAGATCATCATGATGGGGTTGAACTTGGCCATCCAGGAGACCATGACCGCAGTGAAGCCGCGTCCGCCGACGATGGTGGTGGTCAGCGTGTGGTCCGTACCGGCGGTGAGCAGCAGGCCGATGAGGCCGCAGATCGCGCCGGAGAGGATCATCGTGCGCACGATGACGCGCTCTACCTTGATGCCCGCATAGCTCGCGGTGCGCTGGCTCTCACCGACAACGGCGATCTCATAGCCGTGCTTGCTGTAATTGAGATAGATATACATAACGCCCGTGAGGATCGCCACAAGCAGGATCGGGAGGAGATAGCGCTGGCCGCCGAGAACGGGGAGCCAGCCAGCCTCGGTATTCTGGTTGATGATACCGATCTTGCCCGAGCCCTTGGGCACTTCCCACACGATGATGAAGAACGCGGCGAGCTGTGTCGCGATGTAGTTCATCATGAGCGTGAAGAGCGTTTCGTTCGTGTTCCACTTGGCCTTGAAGATACCGGGGAGGAAGCCCCACAGCGCGCCTGCCGCGACGGAGGCGACGATCATAATGACGATGAGAAGACCGTTGGGAATCTTGCCGCCAAGGCAGATCATGCAGGCCGCGGTGGCAAGGCAGCCGATGAGCACCTGACCCTCGGCACCGATGTTCCAGAAGCGCATCTTGAACGCGGGCGTGACCGCGAGCGAGATGCCGAGCAGGATCGCGAGGTTATGGAACGTGACCCAGCTCTTGCGCGACGTACCGAACGCGCCGTAGAGGATTGTGGAGTAGACCTTGATGGGATTTTCGCCCGTCAGCAGCGTTGTGACGATCGCGCAGACGATCAAAGCGAGCACGATCGCGCCGCCGCGGATCAAAACGGCCTTGTACCAGGGGAGCGTATCGCGCTTGGCGATGTGGAAGAGCGACTGTTTCTTATTCATCCTTGTTGCCTCCCCTCACGAGCGTCATCAGTGCGCCGACCTCGCGCTTGTTGGTCTTTCTGGCGTCGACCACGCCGGAGACCTGACCGCCGCAGAGAACGACGATGCGGTCGCACAGCTCAAGCAGCACGTCGAGGTCTTCGCCGACATAGACGACGGCGACGCCGCGCATCTTCTGCTCTGTCAGCAGGTTGTAAATGGTATAGGAGGTGTTGATGTCCAGGCCACGCACGGCGTAAGCGGTCATCAGCACGGCGGGGGACTGGGCAATCTCGCGTCCGACAAGCACCTTCTGCACGTTGCCGCCGGACATGCGGCGCACGGGGAAGGACGTGCTGGGCGTGACGACACCGAGCTCTTCCCAGATGCGGTTAGCGAGCGCTTCGGGATCCTTGCGGTTGAGGAACAGCCCCTTACCCTTGCGCCAGGAGCGCAGCATCATGTTGCCCGTCATGCCCATCGAGCCGACCAGGCCCATGCCGAGTCGGTCTTCGGGGACGAACGACATCGAAATGCCGCTCTTGCGGATCTTCATCGGGTCGAGACCGACGAGTTCCTTTTCCTTGCCGCCGTCGGGCGGATAGAACGTGACATGGCCGGAGGCGACGGGGTAGAGGCCCGCAATGGACTCGAGCAGCTCGCGCTGGCCGCTGCCTGCGACGCCCGCGATGCCGAGCACCTCGCCCGCGTTGATGGTGAAGCTGACGTCATCCAGACGCTTGACGCCAAGCTCGTCGTAAGCCGTCAGGCCTTCGATGACGAGGCGCTTTTCAACGTCCTTCGGCTCGGGGCGGCTGATGTTCAGGCTCACCGTGTGGCCGACCATCATGTCGGTCAGCGATTGCTGGTCGGCGTCCTTGGTGGCGACGTCACCGACGTATTCGCCCTTGCGCAGCACGGCCACGCGGTCGGACACGTCGAGCACCTCGTGCAGCTTGTGCGTGATGATGATGAGGGACTTGCCGTCGGCCTTCATGTTGCGCATGATGGCGAAGAGTTTGTCCGTCTCCTGCGGGGTGAGCACTGCGGTCGGCTCGTCCAGAATGAGAATGTCCGCCCCGCGGTAGAGCACCTTGACGATCTCGACGGTCTGCTTCTGCGAAACGGACATGTCGTAGATCTTCTGATTGGGGTCGATGTCGAACCCGTATTTGTCGCAGATCTCTTTGACCTTTTTGCTGGCTTCGGCAATGTCGAGCTTGCCTTCAAGGCCGAGGATGATATTCTCCGTTGCGGTGAAAAGATCAACGAGCTTGAAGTGCTGGTGGATCATACCGATGCCGTGTTCGAACGCATCCTTGGGGGAGGCGATCGTGACGGGTTCGCCGTGAATGTAGATTTGCCCCTCGTCGGGGAAATAGATGCCGGAGAGCATGTTCATCAGCGTCGTCTTGCCGCTGCCGTTTTCGCCGAGCAGCGACAGGATCTCGCCCTCGTGCAGCTCAAGGTTGATGGCGTTGTTCGCCACCACTTTGCCGAACCGCTTCGTGACATTCTCCATTTTAACTGCGCATGCAGTTCCCAAGGCGGTCACCCCTTTTTCCGCTGGAGGGCACAGGAAGAAAGCCCCGCAGCATTGTATTTGTACAAGTCATATATTAGCATAATTGAACGGCGTTGTAAATGTAAAACAGAAAAAAACACAAAAAAAATTAGAAGCGTACAAAAATTTTTAGCAAAATAGCGAAAAGTGCCATAAAAAGAAAAAAGATATCGGGCTGCCCGAAGGCAGCCCGATATGTAGTTTGCAAGAGAAGCTTAGAACGCCTGGTCGAGCAGCGTGATGCCGTCGATCTGGAGCTGGAAGTACGGGGCGGAGCGGAAAGTGGACTCGGCAAAATAGCCGTCCACGATGGCCTCGGTATCAGGCGTGTAGTCGGCATCGGTGTCGACGTCGGCCATGGAGGAGGTCAAGGTCTGGCCGTCCACGGTGAAGGTGGAGCAGTCGAAGACATGGAGCTCACCGCTCTCGAGCTTGGCGGTCGCGTCGGCGATGGCTTCAGCGGTACCCTCGGCGGCAACATTCTCGTTCAGGTCGGTCAGCACGACGGAGCCGGTAGCGAGGGTGCCGGTCCAGTCGGCGTCGATGGCGTCGCCGTTCATGGCAGCCTTGATGGCGTACTCATAGTAGGGGGCCCAGTCGATGCGGGAGGAGATCAGATAGGTGTTGGGGCAGGCGGCCTCGGTGGAACCGTTGTAGGAAACGTCGGGGACACCGGCGGTCTCGCAAGCGGTGGGAGCGCCCATGGAGTCGGCGTGCTGGCTGATGAGCTTGCAGCCGTTCTGGATGAGCTTCTGCGCGCCTTCCTTCTCGGCGGTCTCGTCATACCAGCTGCCGGTGAAGGTGACTTCCATCGTGGCAGTGGGGCAGACGGAGCGAGCGCCCAGGAAGAAGGAGGTGTAGCCGGAGATAACCTCGGCATAGGTGAAGGCGCCGACGTAGCCGATCTTGGCATCGTCCGCGGAGAACTCACCGTTGGCGATCATCTCGTTGAGCTTCATACCGGCAGCAACACCGGCGAGGAAACGGCCCTCATAGATGGAAGCGAAGGCGTTGTGGTAGTTGCTCAGACCCTCGGTGTGCGCCTTGGTGCCGGTGGAGTGGCAGAACTGCACGTCGGGGAAGTCCTTCGCGGCCTGGATCATGTAGTCTTCGTGACCGAAAGAGTCGGCGAAGATGATGTTGCAGCCAGCGTCGGCGAGCTCAGCGGCCTTGTCGTAGCACTCCTGACCTTCGGGAACGTTGGTCACGATGGTGTACTCGACGCCGAGCGTCTCGCAGGCCTCTTTCGCAGCGTTGATGAAGTTGAGGTCGTAGGTGGAGTTTTCGTCGTGGAGCATGATGAAGCCGACCTTGAAATCGGCAGCATCGGTGTTGTCCTGGGTGTCGCCGTTGTTGGAGTCGTCCGTCTTATCGCCGCAGGCGACAAGGGCGAGAACCATCACGAGACTCAGGAGCAGTGCAAGGAACTTCTTCATTTCGGTAAATCCTCCTTAAATTTTACGGCAATCAAAAGATTTGAATACCGTTATCACCATGATACATAAAAAGGAAAAATTTAGCAACAGGAAAAAGAAAAAATGAGGGTCAAACTTGACCAAAAAAGCAGCATGAATTTTTGTCCATAGCGGAGAAAGCACGAAAAAAAGGGCCCGCTTTTCGAAACGGACCCTTTTTAGAAAGGTTTGGCGGGATTTACATCTGTACGAGGGTGCCGGTCTTGCCCTCGATGCCCTCGGCAGCCTTCTCAAGAAGGGTGATGAGCGCAACGCGGCCGGGCTTGCTCTCTGCAAACGACATGGCGGCCTGAACCTTCGGCAGCATGGAGCCGGGGGCAAACTGCTTTTCGTCGATATACTTGCGCGCCTCGTCCGGCGTCAGGGTGTCGAGACCCTTCTGGTCGGGCTTGCCGAAGTTGATGGCGACCTTCTCGACCGCTGTCAGGATGACGAGCATGTCCGCGTCGAGCAGCTCTGCGAGCTTGGCGGTGGCGAAGTCCTTGTCGATGACCGCGGGCGTGCCGTAGAGCTTGCCGTCACGGCAAACGACGGGGATGCCACCGCCGCCGACCGTGATGACGACCGTACCGTTGTCGACGAGCGCCTTGACAGTGTTCTTTTCAATGACGTCGATCGGCTTGGGGGAGGGAACGACCTGACGGTAGCCGCGGCCGGCATCCTCGACCATGGTGTAGCCCTTTTCCGCGGCGATGCGGTCGGCGGTCTCCTTGTCGTAGAACGCGCCGACGGGCTTGGTGGGATGCTGGAAGGCGGGGTCGGCCTCATCGACGAGCACCTGCGTCACGACGGTCGCGACGTCCTTGTTCATGCCGCGGGAGGCGAGCTCGTTGCCGATGGCGTTCTGCAGGTGGTAGCCGATATAGCCCTGGCTCATCGCGCCGCACTCGGGGAAGGGCATGTCGGACTTGATGGCCCCCGCCTCGGCGGCGGTGGCCATGCCGAGGTTGATCATGCCGACCTGCGGGCCGTTGCCGTGGGCGATGATGACCTCGTTGCCCTGCGCGATCAGGTCGACGATGGGCTTTGCGGTCTTGGTGACGAGGGCGAGCTGCTCGTAGGGGGTGTTGCCCAGCGCGTTGCCGCCCAGGGCGATGACGATTCTCTTGCTCATGATGACTATCTCTCCTTGATTTTTTAAAAACTCTCTTCTCTCAAAAGCGGCTGACCCGCCTTTTTACATATGAAATGCGCCTTAGAACATCTTGCGCTCTTCGCCGCTCTTGTCCATCTCCATCAGGGCGCGGACGGGATCCTTGACCTGCGCGAGGAACATCATTGCAGCGATGATATACGGCTTGTAGGAAGCCTGCTTGTACAGGGGGATGATATAGCGGTCGAACACGCTGTTGTCGACCTCGCCCTCAGGGCAGGAAAGACCGGTGATGTCGGCGGGCAGGCAGTGGAGATAGAGCGCCTTGCCGTCCTTGGTGAGCTTCATCATCTCTTCGGTGCAGGCCCAGTCCTTGTGCTCGGCGTTCTGCGCGAGCAGCTTTTTCTCCAGCTCGTCGATGCCGTCCTTGTCGCCGGCCTGATAGAGCTTCGTGCGCTCCTCCATGGCCTTGAACGGCGCCCAGGACTTGGGATAGACGATATCGGCATCCTTGAAGGCTTCCTTCATGTCGTTGCACTTCTTGAAGCTGCCGCCGGTGGCCGCCGCGTTCTTCTTGGCGATCTCCTCGACCTCGGGCATGACCTCGTAGCCTTCGGGGTGAGCGAGGGTGACATCCATGCCGAAGCGGGTGAAGAGGCCAATAACGCCCTGCGGGACGGAGAGGGGCTTGCCGTAGCTCGGGGAATAGGCCCAGGTCATGGCGACCTTCTTGCCCTTGAGGTTCTCCACGCCGCCGAAGTAGTGGATGATGTGGAGCATATCGGCCATGCACTGCGTCGGGTGGTCGACGTCGCACTGGAGGTTCACAAGCGTCGGGCGCTGTTCGAGGATGCCGTCGCGGTAGCCCTCTTCGAGCGCGTCCATGAAGGTCTTCTGATACTTGTGGCCCTCGCCGATGAACATATCGTCGCGAATGCCGATGACGTCGGCCATGAACGAGACCATGTTCGCCGTCTCGCGCACGGTCTCGCCGTGTGCGATCTGGGACTTCTTTTCATCGAGCACCTGCTCCTCAAGACCCAGCAGGTTGCACGCGGAGGCAAATGAGAAGCGCGTGCGCGTGGAGTTGTCGCGGAAGATCGAAATGCCGAGGCCGGAATTGAAGATCTTCGTGTTCTTGTTGCGCTCGCGCAGGTCGCGCAGCGCGTCGGCCACGGTGAAGACCGCGTCGATCTCCTCGTCGCTCTTGTCCCACGTCCAGTAGAAGTCGGTCTTGTACATGTTATTGATGTGCAGCGTCTCAAGGTGGCGTGCCAGTTCAACAGTCTTGCTCATAGATAATTTTCTCCTTTATTTTATAGTATATTAAAAATCGTTTGAAATATTTGCGCCGCGCACGGAGCAAATGATCTTGATCCGTTTTTTGCCGCGACATGCGCGTGGCAAAAAACACTTCTCACGCAGCGCGCGTCGAGCCAAAGGCGAGGCGCGAAGCGGAGTGCAGCCTCTTAATATCAAATGACGGGCGAAGCACGTTATTTGATATTATTGCCCGTTAACTCCTGACGGAAGGAGGTGGCGGAGCCGTCCTTGTTCTCGGGCTTGTAGAGACCGGGGACAGCCGCGTACAGCGCCGCGCAGGTGACGAGGTCCTGCTTCCAGGTGATCTCGTTGGGCGCGTGGGCCTGAGATTCAGCGCCGGGGCCGAAGCCGACGCAGGGGATGCCGTAGCGACCCTGGATGGATACGCCGTTGGTCGAGAACGTCCACTTGTCCGTCAGCGGGCGGCCCGTGCGCGTGGACATGGCCTTTTCGTCCGCGCCGATGCGCTCGGTGCCCCAGAGGGCGTGGTGCGCGTCGACGAGCGCCTGCACGTGGGGCGCGGTCTCCTTGTTGATCCAGGTGGGGAAGAAGGCCTCGGTCTCGTAGACGTGGCCGGTCCAGGACGGACGGTCGTACATGTACATGGAGACCTTGATATCCTTGGCGTACTTCTTGCACGCGGGCAGGTCTTCAATCTCCTTCAGGCAGGACTGATACGTCTCACCCGCGGTCATGCGGCGGTCGATGGAGATCGAGCAGCTGTCGGCGACGGCGCAGCGGGAGGGAGAGGTGAAGAAGATCTGGCTCGTGGTGCAGGTGCCGCGGCCAAGGAAACGCGCGTCCTCCCAGTGCTCAGGATTATACTTCGGATCGAGCATCTTGACAAGGCCCTTGATCTCCTTGTCATCAGCGGCGTCGTTCTCGTTGAGGTCACGTACGTTCAGAATGACCTCGGCCATCTTGTGGATGGCATTGTCGCCGCGCTCAGGCGCGGAGCCGTGGCAGGAGACGCCGTGCATGTCGACGCGGATCTCCATGCGGCCGCGATGACCGCGGTAGATGCCGCCGTCGGTCGGCTCGGTGGAGATGACGAATTCGATCTGGTTTCTCGCATCCTCGGGGCCCTTGAAGTATTCGTTGACGATGGACTGCCAGCACATGCCGTCGCAGTCCTCCTCCTGCACGGAGCCGACGACCATGATCTTGTAGCCCTCGGGGATGAGGCCGAGGTCCTTCATGATCTTCGTGCCGTAGGCCGCCGCGGCCATGCCGCCCTCCTGGTCGCTGCCGCCGCGGCCGTAGATGACCTTGTCATCCTCGTAGCCCTCGTACGGGTCGTGCGTCCAGTTTTCGCGGTTGCCGATGCCGACGGTGTCGATGTGGGAGTCGATGGCGATGATCTTGTCGCCCGAGCCCATCCAGCCGATGACATTGCCGAGCGCGTCGAACTCGACCTTATCGTAACCGAGCTTCTTCATCTCCTCGGCGATGCGGTGGGCGACGCCCTTTTCCTCGCAGCTCTCGCTGGGGATGGCGATCATATCACGCAGGAAGCGGGTCATATCGGGGCCGTAGGCCTGTGCGGCTTTCTTGATGGCTTCGAAATCCATGGTAAAACCTCCGTTAAAAGTAATAGTATTTTCTGTCGATCGGGGTCAATTTTCTGTTACACTGTCTTTATCATAGCATAAGAACAGCAGTTGTCAAACAAAAAATTTGCATTTCAAAAATTTTTTAAGAAAGTGATTGCAATTCGATCAATTTATGGTATTATAGGGATGAAAGAACATGCCCGTTCCGATGGAAAGCTGTGCAATTTGCACAGCAAAATAGGGCGGACGGGCGATCGGAGGAGGGATAGACCATAGAAGCCGCAACGCTGAAGACCCTGGAGCAGGTCGCAAAGGGCATCGCCGCGACCTTTGGCAGCCATTGCGAGGTGGTGATCCACGATGTGGGCGCCAAGCACCCCGAGCATTCCATCGTTGCCATCGAGAACGGCCACGTCACAGGCCGCAAGGTGGGCGACGGCGCGTCGCACGTTGTTTTAGAGCAGGTGCGTCAGGCCGATGCGCAGCCGAGCGACCACTTGAGCTACCTCACCAAAACGCCGGACGGGAAGATATTGAAGTCATCCACCATGTACATCCGCGGCAGGAACGGCAAGGTCGCCGCAATCCTTGGCATCAATTACGACATTTCCTCGCTCCTGATGGTCGAGGATGCGGTGCACGAGTTGATCGACACAAAGGATAAGACGCAGGGCGAGCCGGAAAAGATCGTGAACGTCAACGACCTTTTGGATGAGCTCATCGCCCAGTCTGTCGCGCTCGTTGGCAAGCCCGTCGCCTTGATGAATAAGGAGGACAAGATGCGTGCCATCGGCTTTTTGAGCCAGAGCGGGGCGTTCCTCGTCACAAAATCCGGAGACAAGATCGCAAAATACTTCGGCATATCCAAATATACACTATATTCTTATATTGACAAACAACAGGAGGAGAAGTGAACCATGGGCAAGATCGATTTGACCATCAACAAGACCGGCCTGCAGCACAACATTGAGAAGGCCAAGGAAAACAACGTTATCATCCCGACCATCGCGCAGATGCAGCATCCTGAGACCATCCCTGAGAAAATTCAGGAAAAGCTCAAGACTGTCGGCCTTTGGGACGTCAACCCGCTGAACCTCTTCCGCATCACGTGGAAGAACGAGGCCAAGGAGTCCGGCGGTCTCTTCCAGGAGGTGCCGAACTATGTCGAGATCCCGTCCGAGCTCTCCGGCGTTCCTTGCCGCATCCTCGCCATGGCGGGCAAGTGGTTCCCCACGGGCTGCCACAAGGTCGGCGCTTCGTTCGGCTGCCTCGCCCCGCGCCTCGTCACCGGCCAGTTCGACGCGACGTATCATCACGCCGTGTGGCCCTCCACCGGTAACTACTGCCGCGGCGGCGCATTCAACTCCAAGCTCTTGGCGGTCGACTCTGTCGCCATTCTCCCCGCGGAGATGAGCAAGGAGCGCTTTGAGTGGCTCAGCAAGATCGCCGGTCAGGTCATCGCAACGCCGGGCTGCGAGTCCAACGTCAAGGAGATTTTCGACAAGACCTGGGAGCTCAAGCAGGACCCCAGCATGATGATCTTCAACCAGTTTGAAGAGATGGGCAACCCGCTGTGGCACTACAATGTCACGGGCTACGCCCTTGCAGACCTCTTTGAGGCGGTCAAGAAGCCCGGGCAGAAGCTCGCCGGCGCGTGCTTCACCTCCGGTTCCGCCGGTACGATGAGCGCGGGCGACCTCCTCAAGGAGCGTTATCCCGGCATGAAGCTCGGCGTGGGCGAAGCGCTCCAGTGCCCGACGATCCTGAATAACGGCTTCGGCGGCCACCGCATCGAGGGCATCGGCGACAAGCACATCCCCTGGATCCACAACGTGAAGAACACTGACATGGCCATCGCCATCGACGACGAGGATTCCCAGCGTTTGCTGCGCCTTTTCAACACGGCAGAGGGCAAGAAGTACCTCAAGGAAGAGCTCAAGCTCTCCGACGAGCTCATCGAAAAGCTCACTTGGCTCGGCATCTCCGGCATTGCAAACGTCCTGTGCTGCATCAAGATGGCCAAGTACTATGAGCTGACCGAGGACGATGTCGTCTGCACCGTTCTGACCGACTCCGCTGTGATGTACGGTAGCCGCATTGAGGAGCTCAACGAGATGCACGGCGCGTACAACGCCGAGGAGGCCCGCCTCGACCACAACCTTCACATGCTCGGCCTGAAGACCGACAGCATGATGGAGCTGACGTACGAGGACCGCAAGCGCATCCACAACCTCAAGTACTACACCTGGGTCGAGCAGCAGGCGCGCGACGTCAAGGACCTCAACGCGCTCTGGTATGACACCAAGGGCACGTGGGACGCTGTCCACGCGCAGGCGAAGGAGCTCGACGAGCTCATCAACGAGTTCAACGAGGCCACCGGCCTTCTCAAAGCGCTCTAAGAGCGCGAAAGGGGAGCAGGAACCCCTTGCTCCAAACCCTGTTAGGATGATAAAAGGGGGTATCTCGAAGAGATGCCCCCTTTTTTATACCCCTCAAAGGGGGGGACGCGCCCTGCGGGCGCGGGGAAAGCAGCGCCGCAGGCGCTGCACGAATGCGACCCCCATTTTCTTTCCCGAGAAAGAAAACGGGCGTCGCCCGTCCAAAAGAAAGGCGTTAAGATTGGCAGTCTCAGGCTTGAAGGGGCCTTTGGCCTCTGGAATGCAACTGTTCGCGCACGGCGAAGCCGCGTTAGCATTGCTATACGACTTGTCTCTGCTCCTATCATCCGCTGCCGCTCTGCCCATCTTGTAGAAGTGTGCAGTAATCACCATCTACCGCCAGTCTCCACAATGCGGCGCGCGAAGCAATGCCGCATTCGGCAAGCAGTCTGCCGCCAAGCAAACGTCACTCGCGCCTCACGATAGTAAGGCGCGGTTGAGAGTTGTCACGAAACGCAGGGGTTCATGGCGAAGCCATGTACACTGCACCTGATTGCGCAGCGCGTGCAGCTCTTCAAGATAAAAACTGCCAATGTGCGGGGTCAAGGGGTAAGACCCCTTGCCTTTCTCTGGGGGTTCCAAAGGGGGTATTCTCTTTGGAAAGAGAATACCCCCTTTGTCTCGCGTCCCCCCTGCGAATAGGGGGACAAAAAGCAGCAGCGCTTTCACGCTGCAAAAACCCACCGCGCAGCGCGCGGACAATAAGGAGTTATTATGTTAAAAAACGTCAAATGCGCCCGCTGCGTCAAGTGCGGGAAAGAATACGAGGCCACGGCGAACCTCACGAACTGCTCGTGCGGCGGCATTCTCGACATCATCTATGACTACGACTACATCAAAAAGAACCTGACGAAGGAAACGCTCAAGTCCCGCCCGAACACAATGTGGCGCTACCGCGAGCTGCTGCCGGTGGAGGAAACAACGCCCGACACGCCGCTGCGCGTGGGCTGGAGCCCGCTCTACGAAGAGCCGCGCCTTGCAAAGCAGCTCGGCCTTAAAAAGCTCTGGGTCAAGGACGACGGACAGAACCCGACGGCGTCGCTCAAGGACCGCGCGTCCGCCATGGCGGTCGCCAAGGCGGGGGAGGCGGGCGCGAAGATCATCGCCTGCTCGTCCACGGGCAACGCCGCGAGCTCTCTTGCGGGCAACGCCGCGGCCGCGGGCCTCAAGACCTTCATCTTCGTTCCCGAGCGCGCGCCCAAGGGTAAGGTCGCGCAGCTGATGACCTTCGGCGCAAACGTGATCTCCGTCAAAGGCAACTATGAAGAGACGTTCGAGCTATCGAAAAAGGCCATCGACAAGTGGGGCTGGTACAACCGCAACGCGGCCATCAACCCGTACCTCTCCGAGGGCAAGAAGACCGTTTCGATCGAGATCGCCGAGCAGCTCGACTGGAAGATGCCGGATTATCTCGCCATCTCCGTCGGCGACGGCTGCACCATCGCAGGCGTGTGGAAGGGCCTCAAGGACCTGTACGCCATCGGCTTTATCGACAAGCTCCCGCGCCTCATTTCCGCGCAGGCCGAGGGCTGCCACCCCATCAACCGTGCCATCGCGGAGAACAAGCCCTGGGAGCCGATGGAGGAGAACACGCTGGCCGACTCCATCGCCGTCGGCGTGCCGCGCAACGCGGACAAGGCGCTCATGGCGATCCGCGAGTCGAACGGCATCGTCGTGAACGTGACGGACGAGGAGATCATGGCGGCGCAAAAGCTGCTCGGCACGACCTGCGGCGTCTTCGGCGAGCCCGCGGGCGTCACTGGCACGGCGGCAGTCAAGAAGCTCTGCGAGCAGGGCGTGCTCGGCGCGAACGACACGGTCGTCTCCGTCGTCACCGGCAACGGCCTCAAGGACGTTGCCAACGCCATCAAGTTCTGCGGCGAGCCGATGAGCCTGCCGAACGACCTTGACCTGCTGGTCGAGGAGTTCGCCAAGCGCGGCATTAAGACCGAGGCGTAAGAGAGAACAGAAAAGAGGAGCGCGGACCGTTGGCCCGCGCTCCTCTTGCGCTCAGACGAAGTATTTGTTGACGATGGGGACCCGGCTCAGCAGCGCGGAGATCGCCGTGGAGACCGCGAACACAAAGACCGCGAGCAGCGGCACGGAGAAAAAGGCGTTGCAGAAGAAGGTGTCGATACCGAAATGCTGCAATAGCTCGATGACCATGGGATGGACGAGGTAAACGCCGAAGCTGTATTTCGACAGCTTGCGGAGAAGGGTGTACGCCCGCTCGCCCATGTGCAGAAAATTCAGGTGCTGCTTGGCAAAAACGAAGATCGGCACGCTCGTGCAGAGAACATTGAGCGAATTGTAGGTGTAGAAGATGTCGCTCGGCGCGCCCTGTGCCCTTGAGAGCGTGACGGGGGCGAACACGGAGACCAAAAGACCGGCAACGCCGACGCAATAGAGAATGATCTCCTCCCTGCGGCTGAACGTCCGTTTGCTGAGATAGTACCCGCCGACAAAATAAATGGTGAGACCGAGCGGGAAAAAACAGTAGGAGTACATGATGACGGTGCGGATGACCGTGCTCGCCTGATACGAAACGAAGGAGGTGAACAGGGCGAGCTGGGGCAGAAGAAAGGTAAAGATAAAGGCGAGCAGCAGAAAGTAGCGCATGAGCATTTCGTTTTGCACAGTGGGCCGCAGCAGTGGGATGAGCAGATACAGCCCCACGATCATGTAGAGGAACCAGAGGTGATAGTGCCCCGTGATGAACTGCGAAAGCACGACCGAAAGCGGCGCGTGACGAAAGACAAGGTAGACGAGCGCATAGCAGCCCGACCAGAAGAGAAAAACCGTGGCAATGCGTGCGACGTTCTTTTTGAGGATGGTGGAGATGCTGACATCGCGCCCGAGAAACAGCGCGCCGCTAATCATCACGAAGATGGGGACTGACCATTTACCCGCAGTGCAGTAGAGATTGAAAGCGAACCACGCGCGCGAATTGACGTCGACATCCGCCCAGTGCATTGCGGAAAGGTGCACGGCGACAACGGCAAAGATCGCAGCGACGCGGAGAACGTCAAAATAGATCACGCGCCTTGGCGCGGGATGCTCCGAAGACATACTCAGCCCTCCTTTTCCGCGTTCTCGCCGGACGGTCCCTCGTCCTGCGCGGCGCCGGAAACAGCCTCGGGCGCGGCTTGTTCGCCCTCCGCGTGGAAGAGCGCCTCGGCGCGGCCCTCCTCGCGCGCCTGCGCGACAGCCTGCTCGCGCTCCTTTTCCGCCTTCGTGCGCTCTTTTTCCATCACGCGGCGATTGTGCTTATTTTGCAGCTTGAAGACGAGGCGCAGCGCGAGGATGAACACCACAAGGAAAATGCCGAACCAGCTCCAGAACTTGAGCTTGAAGAGCGTTTTCAGCGTCCAGTACTTTGCCTGAAGCCCAAGGAAACAGAAGAGGATCGAGACCGCGAGCGCCGCGCCGAAGAGCAGCACCCACAGCACCGACTTGACGGCGCTTTGCTTGCGCACGCGCAGATGCGCGATCAAAAACAGCAGACTCAGCAGAAAAAACGCAGGGAACTGCGCAAATAAAATTTCCCTCAGATCCATATCTTACCTCACAGTGCGCATTTGCCGCGCTTCAAGTATTCGCCCATCTTGCCGCCGACGACCTTGCCGCCGTCCACCTGCAGCTGACCGCGCAGGTAGACCTTCGACACGCCGCCATTCGTGCGGAAGCCCTCGAACGGCGTGTAGCCCGCCTTGGAGAGCATGTCCGCGCCGTGGAGCACGTGGCTCGCGCCGGGATCGTAGACGACGATGTCGGCGTCGCTGCCCGCAGCGATGACGCCCTTGCGGGGGTAGAGACCGTAGAGCTTGGCGGGATTTTCGCTCAGCGCGCGGCAGACGCCGCCGAGCGAGAGCTTGTTTTCATTGATGGCCACAGTGTAGACGACCTCGCCACGCGTTTCGACGCCGGGAAGACCGCCGGGGATCTTCGTAAAGTCGTCGCGGCCCATGTCCTTCTGCTCGAGCGTGAACGAGCAGTGGTCGGTCGAGATGGTCTGCACCTCGCCGCGGCGCAGCGCCTTCCAGAGCGCTTCACTGTCCTCCTGCGAGCGGATGGGCGGCGCGCAGACGTAGCGCGCGGCGGAGGAAAAGTCGGGATCGTAGTAAACGCCGTCGTCGAGCGCCAAATACTGCGGGCAGGTCTCGACATACACGGTCTGTCCGCGGCGGCGCGCCGCGGCGATCTCGTCAAGAGAAGCACGGTTCGTCGTGTGGACGATGATGACGGGCGCCTCGGCCGCCTGCGCGATGCGCAGCAGACGTGAAACAGCCTCGGCCTCTAAATAGTCGGGGCGGGAGATCGGGTGCGATACGACGTCCGCGCCCAAACCGCTCGCCTTGAGTTCGGCGATGCGCGCGTCGATGACGCCCGCGTTCTCACAGTGGACGCCCGCGATGCCGCCGCGGGCCTTGAGCGCTTTCAGCGCGCGGTAGACCGCGCCGTCGCCGATCATCATGGCGGGGTAGGTGAGGTACATCTTGAAAGACGTGATACCGGCGTCGAACATCGCGTCGAGCTCAGACTCGATGCTCTCGTTCCAGTCGTCGATGGTCATATGGAAGCCGTAGTCGCAGTAGCACTTGCCGTCGGCCTTTTTATGCCAGAGATCAAGCCCATAGGCAAGGGATTCCCCTTTATTGGGGCAGGCAAAGTCGATGACCGTCGTCGTGCCGCCGCGGATGGCGCTTTTGCTGCCGCTTTCAAAGTCGTCGGCCGTCGTGGTGCTGCACACATCGAGATCGAAGTGCGTGTGCGCGTCGATAAAGCCGGGGAAGAGCATGCAGCCCGTCACATCGACGACCTCGCTCTGCGCGGCGAGCTCGGGCGGAATGTGGCCAAGCATTTCGACCTTTTCCCCGTCGATGAGCACGTCGGCGCGGCGGCAGCCGCGGCCGCTGACGACATAGCCGCCTCGAAGCAGTGTTTTCATGGAAGAACCCTCCTTTGAAAAAATACCGTTCCAAATTAGCAAAAGCATAGCATACTTTTTACCTGATTTCCATAGAGTTTGGAAAAAATGTGAGAAGCGCCAAGATTTTTGCCGCAAATTCGGAACAATGCCGTATTGAGAAAGTAGCAGACATACGATACAATAAAATCATACCACATTCCGCTTTTATTTGTACAAAAAGCGAACTTTTGGCGCGCAGACCAACTGAGAGATGTGAAAAGAAGCTGCGTGTCACGAAGAGCGGACAGAGAAAAAGCGGAGTGAAAAAATTGAGGAGGAAAACACTATGCGCAAGTTCCTATCCGTCCTGCTCGCAATGGCGATGGTTCTCAGCCTGACTGTGACCAGCTTTGCGGCGGACACCGCCGCTGATGCGAAAGCCGAGATGGCGGGCAAGACTGTCATTCTGCATACGAATGACGTGCACGGTGCGGTCGAGGGCTATGCCTACATCGCACAGCTCAAGGCCGACTATGAGGCCAAGGGAGCCGAGGTCATCCTCGTCGACGCCGGCGACTTCAGCCAGGGCACGACCTATGTCAGCTCCACCAAGGGCGCTGATGCGGTCACGATGATGAATGCCGCGGGCTACGACGTCGTCACCCTCGGCAACCACGAGTTCGACTACGGCTATGCCCAGCTCAAGGAAAACATGAGCAAGGCCAAGTTCAAGGTCGTCTGCGCGGACGTCTTCAATGAGGACGGCACCCCCATCTTCGACGCGAGCTACACCTACACCACCAAGTCCGGTGTGAAGGTCGGCTTCTTCGGCATGGAGACCCCCGAGACCCAGACCAAGGCCAACCCCGCGCTCATCAAGGGCCTGACCTTCGCTGACAAGGACGCCTTCACCAAGGCTGCCGCCGATCAGGTCGCGGCGCTCAAGGATGCGGATGTTGTCATCTGCCTTGCGCATCTGGGCGTTGACGCAGAGTCCGCTCCTTACCGCTCCACCGATCTCTACGCCGCCGTCAAGGGCATTGACTTCATCATCGACGGCCACTCCCACACCGTGATGACCAAGGGCGAGAAGGGCGAGCCCATCCAGTCCACCGGCACCGCGTTCAAGAACATCGGCGTGATCGTCATCGATGACGCCAGCAAGAAGATCGAGAGCAACTCCCTTTACGAGATCAAGGAAGACACCGCCAAGGACGCGACCGTTGCCGCGGCGGCAAAGGTCATTGTTGACCGTGTCAACAATGAATACGGTGTCAAGTTCGCCACCAGCAAGGTCGAACTCAACGGCGCGAAGGCCCCCAACGGCAACCGCGACGTGGAGACCAACAACGGCGACCTCATCACCGACGCGATGCGCTGGAAGGTCTTGCAGAACAAGGACGGCCTGACCGTGAATGAAGACCATGTGGTCGCCATCACCAACGGCGGCGGCATCCGTGCGGCGATCGCCAAGGGCGATGTGACCAAGAAGGACATCAACACCGTTCTGCCGTTCGGCAACACGGTCGCGGTCGTCTATGTCACGGGCGAGCAGCTGCTCGAAGCGCTCGAGGCTTCTACCTTCAGCACCCCGACGGCGGTCGGCGGCTTCCCGCAGGTTTCCGGCATCAACTTCACCATCCACACTGGCAAGGCGTATGACAAGAACGACACCACCTATCCCGAATCCACCTACTATGGCCCCAAGACCATCAACCGCGTGGTCATCAACAGCGTCAACGGCAAGGAATTCAAGGCCAATGAGGTCTACGCCGTTGTGACGAACAACTTCTGCGCCGCCGGCGGCGACACCTACTATGCCTTTAAGGCCGCTTCCGCCCAGTTCGACACCGGTATTCCTCTGGACGAGGCTGTGATGGAGTATGTGACCAAGGAGCTCAAGGGCGTGATCGGTGAGCAGTATGCCGCGCCTCAGGGCCGCATTTCCTACTTCAATCCCTTCAAGGATGTGAAGACCACCTCCTGGTACTTCAACTACATGATCCATCTCTATGAGGCTGGCGTGATCTCCGGCACCTCCGCCACCACCTACACGCCCGACGCCAAGCTGTCCTGGGCGGCCGCGCTCAAGCTCCTGCTTGTCAGCCACGGCGATCTCAAGGCTGCGGACGCCACCGGCGCCGACTGGAGCAAGAACGTCATCGCCAAGGCTGCGGAGCTCGGCCTCGTTGCTGCGGACCTCGACGGCACGAAGGCCATCTCCCGCCTCGAGTTCTGCCAGGTCGCTGCCAAGCTCAACAAGCTTGCCGAGTCCAAGACCGAGAGCAAGTTCACCGACTGCACCGACGGTTACGTGATGGCGCTCGTCGACGCGAAGGTCATCGACGGTATGACCGCTACCACCTTCGAGCCTGCCGCGTCCCTGACCCGCGCGCAGATCGCCAAGATCATCTATCAGCTGAACCTGATCGAGAAGTAAGGCGAAGCACAATACAACGAAAAGAGCGCTGCTTAGGCAGCGCTCTTTTTTGCTTCCAACAGGGAAGAGGGAGCCGGGGCATCGCCCCGGCTCCCTCGTTTTTCGCTTTGCTTACAGGTAGAGGTAGCTGTACTTATCGCGCACGGTGAGGATGAGCGCCTCCAGCTCGACGGGAAGATCGTTGTCGCAGGAGGCCAAGTCGTATTCCTTCACGCCGTCCTCGTAGCGCAGGCGGACCATATCGTCGTCCTCGAAGAGCACGCCGTAGTTTTCGCTCTCGTCCATGTCCTCCTTCGTCTGGAAGAGGGTAAATTTGTCGTGGCAGGGTTCGCTGGCATAGGGGCAGAACTGCGTGCAGTTGCCGCATTCGTTGCACATCTTGTCGACATGGACGATCTCGTGTGAGCCGTCGGCCATCTTGATGACGACATTCGCGCGGTTCGGGCAGGAATCGACGCAGTTTTCACACACGGTGGAGCACTGTAAGCAGCGCTCGCCGTCGCAGACACACTTACTGGCCATCGAGAGGATACCCTTCTTGGCCTGCGCGTCGAACTCGGTCACATCGGCCTCGGCAGGGATGTCGTAGATGTGCGGGTGACCGACGACGATCTCGGCAAAGCGCGCGGCGTCAGCAATGCCCTCGACCACGGTGGCGGGGCCGCGGTGCGCGTCGCCCGCGCAGTACACGCCGGGGATGTTTGTCTCGAACGCGGGACCCTTGCGCTCCATCTCGATGCCGTTTGCAGCCATCAGCTCAGCGTCGACCTGCTCGCCCACGGCGGAGATGACCATGTCGCAGGGGATGGTGAACTGCTCGCCGGATTTGACGGGGCTGCGGCGGCCGCTCTCATCCGGCTCGCCGAGGATCATCTTATCGCACAGGAGCTTGCCGCGGCTCTGTTTGACGGGCGCGGCCAGCTCGACGAATTCGACGCCCTCGTCGATGGCGAGCTGTAACTCGTGCTCGTCGGCGGGCATGAATTTCTTCGTGCGGCGGTAGAGAATGGTCGCATGCGCACCCATGCGCTTTGCAACGCGCGCGGCGTCCATGGCGGTGTTACCCGCGCCGACAACGACGATGTTGCCGCTCAGGCAGGGCTTGACCTGCTTTTTCATGCGCTTCATCCACTCGATGACGCCCTGCACGTTGCCTTCAATGTCGAGCTTGCCGGGCTTCCACGCGCCGGTGGCCATCAGGATGTGCGTGTAGCCCATCTTCTTGAGCTGTTCGACGGACGGAGCAGGCTTGCCGAGCTTGACCTCGACGCCGTAGCGCTCCATGAGCGCGACGTCCTTGTCGATGGCCTCGTCGCTGATGCGGAAGGCGGGGATGACGTAGCGCGGCACGCCGCCGAGCTTGCGCTCGCGCTCGAAGATCGTGGTGGGAACACCCTCGCGGCCAAGGAAGTACGCCGCGGCGATACCGGTCGGGCCGCCGCCGACGATGGCAACCTTTTTATCCTCGACCGGCTCAGGCATACGGAGGGAGGCCATCAAGGTGTTGTAGCCCTTTTCCGCGGCAAGAAGCTTCGTCTCGCGGATGTGGACGGATTCCTCATAGAAGTTGCGCGAGCACTTGCCCTGGCAGCGGTGCGCGCAGATGGTGCCGGTGATAAACGGCAGGGCGTTCTTCTCGGTGATGAGCTTCAGTGCTGGGCCGTAGAGCCCCTTGCGGCAGAGCTCAAGGTATTCGGGAATGTCCTGCTCGATGGGGCAGCTGCCCTTGCAGGGCGCGGTAAAGCAGTCGAGCAGCGGCACCTGTTCATCTTTTTTGCGCGAGGGGAGCGGCTTGATTGCCTTGAGGTGGTGGAAGTCGTGCAGCGCGGAGGCGGCAAGGTCGGAGATCGCGGCGGGGTCGTTGCCGGAAAATGCGCGGTAGGGCATATCCTTGACCTTTTCGACCATCTGGTGCAGGCGGTTGTAGCCGCCGGGCTTCAAGATGGTGGTGGCGACGGTGATGGGCCAGATGCCGGCGGCAAAAAGCTTGTCACAGTTGAAGTAGTCCGCGCCGCCTGCGAACGAAATGCGCATCTTGCCGCCAAACTGGCGGGAGATGCGATTGCACATCTCGATCGTCAGTGGGAAGAGGCTGCGGCCGGACATATACATTTCCTCGTTGGGCAGCTCGCCGCGCGTCGTGTCGACGGGGAAGGTGTTGGAGAGCTTGAGGCCGAACTCGAGGTCCTGCTTGTCCGCAAGCTTTTGCAGCCGCTCGAACATCGGCACGGCGTCCTCCCACTGGAGGTCCTCGTTGAAGTGGTGCTCATCGAAGACGATGTAGTCATAGCCCATGGAATCGAGGATGCTGCGCGCGGTCTTGTAGCCGAGAATGGTCGGGTTGCACTTGACGAAGGTGTGCAGATGCTTTTCCTTGAGAAGATAGCTTGCGATGCGCTCAATCTCCTGCGGCGGGCAGCCGTGGAGCGTGGAGAGCGTAACAGAGCGGGAAACATTGGGGGAGATCGAGGCGATGAAGTCCTTTTCCTCGGGGAAGAGCTCGGTCAGGACTTTTTTACATTCCTTGAACTGCGCGGTCTTGCCCGCGTCCATCATGTTGTTGATATAGGTGTTGACCTTGCGGCCCTTGATGCCGTCCAGGTCGTAGCCGACGGACATATTGAACACGAACCCGTCGGGATCGCCGAAGCCGTAGACCTTGCTCATGATCTTGAGCGCGCACCAGGCCTTGATGTACTCGTCCTGCGCCTGCTGCACGGTCAGCTCGGTCGACCACTCCTGATTGTAGCCCTCGTCAGCGGCGAGGATACAGGGGCGGGGAACACAGGCGGCAAGCTCCGCGCCGTCCATTTTCTGCACGGTCTTGACCTCGAAAAAGCGCGCGCCGGCGGCATAGGCCGCGATGATATTCTGCGCAAGCTGGCTGTTGGGGCCGGCGGCGGGGCCAAACGGTGTTTCGATGCGCTCGCCGAAGATCGGCAGGCTCTTGCCGCTTGCGTGATAGTGCTTATGAACGCCGAACACATCGCCGCACTGCGCGTATTCGCTCGTCACCCAGTTCATCAGAGAGTCGAACGGAATGGGATACATTTTTTCAGACATTGTTTTTTCCTCCCGCTTGCTTAATAGGTTCTGTGATTCAGCTCGCCCCAAAGCTTCTTTGCCGCCTCAAGAATGTGCGCATTTTCGGCTTCTTCGTCGATGCCGACGAGCTCGCGGTCGAGCATGAGGGTCTTGCCGGCGGCGATGGTGGTTTGGCACTGGCGGCCCGTCATGCCGAAGATCATGTGGCCGTCGATATTCTCGTCGGAGAACGGGGTGAACGGCTTATAGTCCATGACGATGATGTCCGCTGCCGCGCCGGGCTTCAGCACGCCGAGCGTGTCGGGGAAGTATTTTTCACCGATCTTCGCGTTATTCTTGAAGAGCATGTCCGTGACCTCGCACCAGCCGACGTTCGGCAGGCAGTTCTGGCTGCGCTGGGAGCAGAGGGCGACCTTGAGGGACTCGAGCATATCGTTCGTGTAGGCGTCTGTGCCCATGCCGAGAAGAATGCCGCGCTTGTGGAGTTGGAGGACGGGGCAGATGCCGATGGCGTTGCCCATGTTGGATTCCGGATTGTTCACGACCATCGTGCCGGTCTCCTTGATGATCTCCATTTCGGCGGTGTTGACGTGGATGCAGTGGCCGAGGATGGTCTTGGGACCGAGAATGCCGAGATCCTGCAAGCGCTGGACGGGGCGGCGGCCATAGTTCTGGAGGGAGTCGTACACATCGTTCATGCCCTCGGACACGTGGATGTGATAGCCCGTGCGGCCGTTGTTGGCCGCGACCATGCGGTCGAAGGTCTTATCGGAGATCGTGAACAGCGCGTGGCCGCCGAACATTGCCGCGAGCATCGGGTCCTTATTCTTTTCGCATTCGGTGATAAAATCGGCGTTCTCCTGAATGGCCTGTAAGCACTTCTCCTCGCCGTTGCGGTCTGAGACCTCATAGCATAGGCAGGAGCGAAGGCCCAGGCGCTTGCTCTCCTCGGCAATCGTGTGGAGCGTGCCGGGGATCTCACCGTAAGAGGCGTGATGGTCGAAGATCGTCGTCACGCCCTGCTTGATGGAGTCCATGTACAGCGCGGTGGCGGACGCCCTTGTGCCGTCCATCATCAGATGGCGGTCGATGGCCCACCATGTGCCGTCAAGGACTTCATAGAAGTTCGTCGGGTTGTTGCCGACGATGGAAAGGCCGCGGGCGAGGGCGGAGTAGATGTGCGTGTGCGCGTTGATGAACGCGGGCATGATGACACCGCCTTTGGCGTCGATGATCTCGGCGTCGGGATACTTGGCGCGAAGCATCGCTTCCTCGCCTACTTCGACGATCTTCGTGCCTTCAAAGGCGACGGCGCCGTGCTCATAATAGCCCTGTGCATCTGCGTTGCGGGTGATGAGACGACCGTTGGTGACAAGTTTCATAAGTTTGCTCCTCCTTTTTCGTTTGCCTTTTCCCTGCCGCGAAAGCGGCACCGCAAGGGGAAAGAAAAAGCGCTCCTCACACAGACCGTATCATCTCCCCGAAAGGGGAGACCGTACAGCCCGTGCGCGAAGCACTACGTTGCAGCTACCAAACGGTAATTTAGTTTGTAAAAATATTTTACAGGAATCGCGAACAAAATGCACGTTTTTTTCGTCTAAACTGACGTAGAAAATAAAAACGTAATTTTGTGCAATCCGTGGAAAGATAAAAAGATGCCCCGCAGCGGCCGTGTAAGCCCCGTCAAAACCTGCACCATTCTGGACAGGTGGGTCGCCTCTGTCCGGCTTTATTGCTTCCAACGTCCAGCCGCAGACGGCAGCCGGGAGGCCTGCAAACCACCGGAGCGTACCGGCGTCCCTTATGACGAAATGTGGGTTTAAAAAGAACTTATCACGCACCCCGCAGGGCATGTTCAGTTTATCTCAGTTTTCGGAAAAAATCCGTCGCAATCGAAGTTTTACTCTTCGTCCGAGAGGATCTGCTCCATGAAGAGGTCGTAGACCTTGTCGATTTCCTCTTCGTCGTCAATGGTGACAAGGAACTCCTCGCCGTTTTCCATCTGGCTTTTGAGGATCACGAGACCGTATTCCTCTTCGTTTTCCTCGTCCTCGCTGTCCTCTTCGACCACGGGGAAGAAGGCCATATACGTCGTGCCATTATGCTCGAGCGCGTCGACGTATTCCAGCTCTATATCGTTGCCCTCGTCATCAGTCAGCGTGACGAAATTGGGGCCGAACTCATCGTTCATGGGGGAACACCTCCTGAAAGTTTGTGCTCGCATTATACCGCACCTTGCGGCAAAATGCAAGACAAGATACGTACCACTTGACAGCCGTGCTATACTGTATTCTGTATCACTATTGAAAATCGGCTATGCGCGCTTGCGCATATTTCTATCGCAAAGGAGGAGGCGCTTTATGGAAGAAAACCGCGCAGAAAACCAGACGCCCCGAAGACAGCACACCCAGCACCCCACGCATCAGGCGCACAAAAAGAAAAAATCCGGCACGGCCAAGCGGGTCATCGGCACCATTCTCGCCATCGGCCTTACCACCTGCCTGATGTTTTTCGCCATCTTCATGGTCTACGTGCACACGTCGCTCGATCTGAATGTGGACATCTCGGCCTATACGCTCAAGCAGAGCTCAACGGTCTACTATCAGGACAAGGCGAGCGGGGAGTGGGTGGAGCTCACGAAGCTTCACGGTGAAGAGAACAGAACGCTCGTCAGCATCGACGACATCCCCAAGCATGTGCAGGAGGCGCTGACCTCCATCGAGGACGAGCGCTTCTATAGCCACCACGGCGTGGACTGGAAGAGCACGGCCAAGGCCATTCTCGGCAAGCTCACCGGCACGTCGACCCGCGGCGGCTCGACGATCACCCAGCAGGTCATCAAAAATGTGACCGGTGACGACGAGGTGACCATCAAGCGCAAGGTGTCGGAGATCTTCCGTGCGCTGCGGCTCGAGAAGAACTACTCGAAAGACGAAATTCTCGAGACGTATCTGAACACGGTGTATTTCGGCAACGGCTGCTACGGCATCGAGGCCGCGGCGGAGGGCTACTTCGGCAAGACCGTTGGTGAGCTGAGCATCGCGGAGGCGGCGTCTATCGTTGGCATCACGCAGTTCCCTTATAAATATGACCCCGCACGCGGCGACTGGTACCGCGAGCAGAACAAGGAGCGCCAGCTCACCGTTCTTTATAAGATGCACGAGCTTGGCAAGATCAGCGACGAAGAGTACGAGCAGGCAAAGGTCGAGCCGCTCGTCTTCACCTGGGATGCGGACTTTGTCCCCTCTGCCAATGTGGCGAGCAGGGCGGACAGTGCGTCGAATACGATGTATGACTCCTACTTTGTCGAGCGCATGTTCAATGATATCGTCTCTGACATGCATGAAAAGCTCGGCTACGATGAGTCGGTCGCAAAGGACATGCTCTACACCGGCGGCTACTCCATCTACTGCACGGTCGATCCCGAGATCCAGTCCATCGTGGAGAGCGTTTACGCCGACCGCAATAACCTGAACTACACCTCGTCCAAGGGCCAACTGCTCCAGTCCGGCGCGACGATCATCGACAACACGACGGGTGACATCGTCGCCGTTGCGGGCCGCGTGGGTGAGCGCGAGGGGCGGTTCCTGCTCGACTATTCGACCGTTGTGCGTCAGTGCGGTTCTGCCATCAAGCCTTTGAGCGTTTACGCGCCCGCGCTGGACGCCGGCGTCATCACGCCCGCGAGCGTCATCGACGACTATCCCGTTGAAATGCTCGGCGGCAGTATTTGGCCGGTGAATGCCTACTCGGGCTACCGCAGCATTATGACGCTGCAAGACGCCATCCGCAATTCGTCCAACCCCACGGCGGTGCGCACGGCCATCAAGCTGACGCTGCCCGCGTCGTATGCGTTTATGACCGAAAATCTCGGCTTCACGACGCTGACGGACGACGATATGACCGCGGCGGGCGCGCTCGCGCTCGGCGGCCTTTCTAAGGGCGTGACGACGCGCGAGATGGCCGCGGCCTACGCAACATTTGCCCGCGGCGGCGTTTACACCACGCCGAGAACGTATACCGAGGTGCTTGACCACAACGGCAACGTCATCCTTGAAAATAAGACCGAGTCCCACGTCGCGATGAAGGAGAGCACTGCATACGCGATGAACGAGCTCCTGAAAAACGTCGTGCGCAACGGTACGGGTACGGGCGCGAACTTCTCCGGTATGACCATCGCCGGTAAGACCGGTTCGACCAACAGCAACAACGACCGTTACTTTGTCGGTTACACGCCGTATTACACGGCAGCGGTCTGGGTCGGCTACGACACGCCGACGCGCATCGTGGCGAGCGGCAACCCCGCGGCCACGCTGTGGAAGACGTTTATGAGCAAGGTCCACGCGGGCCTTCCGAACAAGGACTTTGAAGTCAGCAGCGCCGACATGGTCAGCGTGACCGTCTGCACGCAGACGGGACTTCTGGCCTCGGCCGGCTGTCCCTCGCAGACTGTCAAGGTCGCAAAGGACCATGCGCCCTCGCTGAGCTGCGACGGACACATCAGCGTAACCGTCTGCGCCGATTCCGGCATGCTCGCCTCCGACTACTGCCCGAATGTTACGACGGCCTATGTGCTCGATCTGGGCCAGCCGAACGTCAGCAGCGGTTGGGGCTACAAGCGCGAGCTTCTCACGACGCCGCTGAGCGCCGCGCTTCAGGCAACGTATCAGGCACAGCTCGAAGAAGGGCTCATTTCGTCGATCCCTGCAGGCGAACCGGTGCGCACGAACAGCGGCACAGTGCAGCTATACAGCGATCTGATGTACAGCGGCATGTGCACGACGCACACAACGCCGCTGGAGCCCACGCCGGACCCGGATGCACCGGATGACGGCAGCGGCACGACGCCGGGCGGTGATGCCACCACTGGCGGCGACAGCGGCACACAGACGCCGTCTGACAACACTGGCACGGCGGGAGACAGCGCATCCGGCGATGTCGGAGACAACGGCCAGTTCCTCAACTGGCTGCTCAACAACGGCGGCACAGGCCGGTAAAAAGCAATAAACCTGCTAAAAAGTCAAGCCCTAATTAAAAAAAGTTATCGGCAGAAAAAGAGTATAGCAAAGCAGAGGCGGCAAAGCGGATCGCTTGGCCGCCTCAAATAAAGCATTGGAGATCTCAGCTCATTCTATTGCCGGCAAACTGCGGTAGAGCTCTGTGACCTTGCCATAATAGACTCGGAGGAACTTATTCATGCGTGCTACCATAGCGAGTTTACCACTCTTTCCCTCGCCGCGTTTTTTCTCAATGAATGTAAAGATCGGGTCGTTTGCCGGTTTGTGCATCACATAGCTCTGCATGACTTCGTACCCGGTCTTACGCAGATAGCGATTTCCCCGCTTGGAGATATGCCGGTTATTCGCGCAGAATTTGCCGGACTGGTACGGCGGCGCATCGATGCCGGCGTATGCGATGAGAGCCCGCTTGCTGTGAAAGCGTCGGACATCTCCGATCTCCGCAATCAGGCGCGGAGCCAGCGTGTCCCCGATGCAGGGCATTTCGCGCACGAGAGAATATTCCGGCAGAGTCTTGGCGAGAGCTTGCATCTGTGTTAAAATAGCGTCACGGGACGCCTCCACTGTGTGGAGGACTCGTATCGCTTCCGTAATGACGATCTGCGTGGATGGTGCATTGGGAAGCACAGGGATACCGTTTTGAGCTGTGGCAAAGATGAGTGTTGCCATACGTTCGCAATTGCGGTATCCCTTTTTTCCGCCCATTTGCAATAATCCTTCCGAAAGCGCGTTTCTCCCATTTCGAGGATGTGAGTGGTGTGACAATACTGCAGGACAAAGTCCGAAAGCTTGTGCCGTCCGGCATGGTCGCTCATGAGCTCCTGCATACCGGGCAAAACCTGATCACAGAGGGCATTAAAATCAACCTTTGCCTTGATCAGCATGGAGGTCATTTGGTAATACTGCCGCGCCAGAAGCTGAAGCTCCCGATATGTATCCTCCGGCAGCTTGGTCGGTTGAAGCTCCTGCCAATAAGCCAAACCGTACAAAGCGATCTGCATAGCGTCAATTCGATCGGTCTTCACCTTGCGGATACTTTGTGAGCAAAACCGCTTCATCCGCAGCGAATTGACGACGGAGACGAATATTCCGTTCTCCAACAAAGCAGTCACCACCGGGCAATGGTAGCTGCCGGTGCTTTCCAAAACGGCACGAACCTCTTCGCCGCTGCTGCGCAGCAGTGATACGAGCTCCAACATTCCTTCTCTTGTGTGCTGAACTTCAAATGGAGCGTACACGATCTCTCCCCCCTGGCTTCATTCCGCACACTGTACTTTTTCCTTTGGACACATCGATCCCGATACTGAGCACGGGCATTCCTTCTTTCCTGATAAAATATTGCAATGCTTTCGCACCGGCTTATTACGATTCAATTTGGTTCGTGACACGCACACGGCATAGCCGGAGCAACCTGCTCAATCGAATCTTTATAACAAGAGGGCGGAGGACTGTTTACAGCTCGAGCGCTTGGCTCGTCAAAGAGACCGTCCATCCATTGCCCTCCCATTATAACAAAATAACAAAAATAAGCATAGTCTCCGAGGCTTCCTATCCGCTTCGGGTGCTATGCTTATTTTGTACCAAAAAAGAGAACGGTTTTCACCGTTCTCTTTTTTATGCGGCAGCTTCCGATTTTGCGTTTCGAATCTGCGCGAACAGCAGCAGGAGGAAGGGGAAGAGTACCATCCCTGCCACGCCGAATGTGCAGTAGCCGAGGTACATCGCAAAGAGCGACGCGACCGGCGGCAGCCCCGCCTGCGCGGAGAGAAGCTTGGGCTCGAGCGTGTTGCGCGTGATGAGCGTGCAGAGGTAGAGCGCGAGGAGCACGATGGCCTTGGGCGGGAAGCCGAACAGCAGCGTGAAGACCGCCCACGGCACGAGCGCCGTGCCCGTGCCGAAGACCGGCAGCGCGTCGAGCAGTGTGATGAGAAAGGCGAGCAGCAGGGAATAGCTCTGGCGCATGAGGAGAAAGCCGATAAGAAGCTCTGAAAACGTGATGAGCGACAGCGTTGCTTGCGCGCGCAGCCACCGCGCAAGCGAGCGCATTACGCCGCCGCGAAAGAGCCGCAGCTTTGCCATCGCTTCTTCCGGCACGGCGTGTTCGAGTGCTGCGCAGAGCTCGGGGTACGACGCGGAGGTGAAGAAGATCGCAAGCACGCCCGTCGCGATGGCGAGCACGCCGCCCGGCAGCGCCGCGGCGGCAGAGCCGAGCCACGCCATCGCGCGCGAAGACAGCGAGCGCAGCAGGCTGTCCGCGTCCGTGACGGCCCTGAAAAGCTGCTCGTGCAGATAGCCGCTGAGCCATTCGGGACTCGACGCGCTGAACTGCTCCAATCGGGAGAGCAGATCGTCTGCTGCGGCGGGGATCGCGTCGAAAAACGCGGGCGCGGCGGCGAGCAGCGCGTTCGTCTGAGAAAGCAGCGTAGACCACAGGAGCGACAGCAGCCCGCCGAGCAGAAACAGCAGCGTCAGCGTCAGGATCAGCGCGGAAAAGCCACGTTGAAAGTGAAATTTCCGCCGCAGATACAAAACGACCGGTTCCAGCAGCGCCGCGATGAGCAGTGCCAGCAGAAACGGCAAACACCACGGCAGCACATAGCGAAAGCAGACATAAAAGAGAGATGCACCCATGAAAAGCGCGAGCGACAAAGTGAGGAAGCGTCTCAGCCGTTTTTCAGTCAAATTTTGCAGACCTCCCATCGAAAAAAGTGTTGCAATATGCGTTAAGATATGCTAAAATCCTGCCATATAAAGACAGATGACCGCGGAGGAGAAACATTATGGCGCCTGCAACGAAATTTTATTTGGTCTCGGCAGAGGCCCTTCCGGAAATTTTTATCAAGGTGGCGGAGGCGAAGCGCATGCTCCAGTCCGGCGAGGTGCGCACCGCGGGCGACGCCGCCCGCACCGTCGGCATCAGCCGCAGCGCATTTTATAAGTACCGCGATGCGGTGCGCCCCTTCAACGATATGAAGACCGGCCGCATCATCACGTTCTACACGATGCTCAAGAACAACCCCGGCGTATTGTCCAACGTCCTTTCTATTTTTGCCGGTTCGGGCGCGAATATTCTGACCATCAACCAGAGTATTCCCACCAACGGCTGTGCCGCGGTGACGATCTCGGCCGAGACGTCCGAAATGCAGGAGTCGATCGAAGAGATGATGGCGCGGGCGCTCGCGCTTGAGGGCGTGGTGCGCTTCGATATCCTCGCGGCCTGAGTCACGCGGGCTTGTACAAGTTCATACGATGGATTGGCAGCGGCTGAGATGAGCGCTGTCAATCCATTTTTTGTTGGAAGTGGTTCTTATGAGCCTGATCGTACAGAAGTTCGGCGGCAGCTCCGTGCGCGACTATGCGCATCTTCTGCGCATGGCGCGCATCGTCAAATCGCGGGTGGACGAAGGCGACGACGTGGTCGTCGTTCTCTCCGCGCAGGGCGACACGACGGACGGCCTGCTGCAAAAGGCAAAGGAGATCAGCGAGCGGCCTTCGCCGCGCGAGCTCGACATGCTGCTCTCCGCGGGCGAGCAGATGAGCGCCGCGCTCGGCGCGATGACGCTGCGGTCCATCGGCGTGGAGGCGGTATCCCTCTGCGCATGGCAGATCCCCATCGAAACGGACGGTACACATGGGAACGCGGAGATCGAACTGATCGACACCGCGCGTATCCGGAAGGAGCTGGCCGAGGGCCGCGTTGTGGTCGCGGCGGGCTTTCAGGGCGTCGACGAGCGGGGCGACATCACGACGCTCGGACGCGGCGGCTCGGACACGAGTGCAGTGGCGCTCGCCGCGGCGCTGAAGGCCGATGAGCTCATCATTTATACCGATGTGGACGGCATTTTTTCATCTGACCCGCGCATCTGCAAGAACGCTGTGCGGCGCGAGGTGATCTCGTATG
>NZ_JPJG01000130.1 GCF_000765235.1 Oscillibacter sp. ER4
CCCCGCCCCTGCGTTCTACGGCGCGATGAATTTCCTCTCGACCCACGACACGCCAAGGCTTTTGACGATCTTAGGCCTCACCTCCCCCGCGCCGCAGACGCGCGACGAGCGCGCGGTCTATCAGCTCAGCGATTCCGACCTTGCGCGCGGCATGTCACTGCTGAAACTTGCGGCGCTGATTCTCTACACCTTCCCCGGCTCGCCGATGCTCTACTACGGCGACGAAGCCGGCATGCAGGGCTTCGAGGACCCGTTCAATCGCGGCACCTATCCGTGGGGACACGAGAACGCCGAATTGGTGCAATACTTCCAACAGCTCGGCGCGCTGCGCAAGGCGCACGAGGCGCTGCAAAGCGGCACGATCGTCTACCATGCCGCGCAGGGCCGCGCGCTGGCATTCTCGCGCCGCACGGAGCGCGACCACTGCCTCACGGCGGTCAACGCGGGTGATCAGCCCGTCACGCTCACCCTCCCGTGGGACGGCACGCTCGCCGAGGACGCCCTGTCCCATCAGGAGTTCTTCTGCGGCAACGGCCTGCTCCGCCTGACGCTCGAACCCTACGGTACGATGCTGCTGACCCAGCCGCAGGAGTGATTTGTTTCACGTGAAACACTGATTTCAGGTCATGGTAAAGGTCAGCGCCTTTACAATGACCTTTTCCTGTCCTCAGCACTGCCCCAGCGGTGATACCCTATCACCGGCCCAAGCAGGGGTAGATCGGGACGTAAAGGTCTGCGCCTTGTCATGTTTCACGTGAAACAAATTTGCAAAATTTGAGCTTCCCTGTTGAAATTGAGCCGTTTTGTGCTATACTGAACAAGAATGAAAATGGATCAATGCTTCTATGACTAAGGTGGGTGTTTTTTTGGCTAAAATCGTTGCAATCGTCAATCAAAAGGGCGGCGTCGGCAAAACGACGACCTGTGTCAACCTGACCTCCTCCCTCAAGGAGAAAGGCAATCGCGTCCTGCTGTGTGACTTCGACCCGCAGGCCAACTCCACCTCCGGCATGGGTGTGGACAAGGCCGCCTCGCGCGGCGTTTATGACGTGCTCATCAACGGTGCGGACGTCACGGCCAGCGTGGCGCACACGCGTTACGGCGACGTGCTCCCCTCCTCGAAAGCCTTGGCGGGCGCGGGCATCGAGATGATCGACCGCGAAAACCGCGAATTCCTGCTCAAGCATGCGCTCGATATTCTCTCGCCCAATTACGACTTTATCCTCATCGACTGCCCGCCGTCACTCGAACTGTTGACAGTCAACGCCCTCTGCGCGGCAAATTCCCTGATCGTTCCCGTGCAGGGCGAATATTTCGCGCTCGAGGGCCTGTCCGACCTGATGCACACGGTCCGCATGGTGCGCCGCAGCCTGAATCCCGGCCTTGAGCTCGAAGGCGTGCTACTCACGATGTTCGACGGGCGCACGAATCTCGCCCTCCAAGTTGCGGAAGAGGTCAAGCGCTACTTCCCCGGCAAGGTGTATTCGACCGTCATCCCGCGAAACGTCCGCCTTTCCGAGGCACCGAGCCACGGCAAGCCGATCAACTACTACGACCGCACCTCCCGCGGCGCGGAGGCTTACAGCAACCTCGCCAACGAGTTTTTGAAGCAGAACCGCTGATACATTAAATATAAGGGCGCATTCCGCCCGCTTCATCCCACAGAAAGGAGAAGTTTCCATGGCAAATGCAAACCGCGGGCTCGGCAAGGGGCTCGGCGCGCTGCTGGGCGACGCCGCCCTGCGCACCGACACGTCCGACAACCTCTATCTCCCCATCTCGCAGATCGAACCCTACGCCAATCAGCCGCGCCGCCACTTCGATGAAGAGGCTCTGCAGGATCTGGCCGATTCCATCCGCGAGCACGGCATTATCCAGCCGTTGACGGTCCGCCGCCTTTCTTCCGGCTACTATCAGATCATCGCGGGCGAGCGCCGCTGGCGCGCCGCGCGCATCGCCGGTCTTGCCGAAGTGCCCGCTATCGTCATCGAGGCGGACGACCGCAAGATGACCGAGCTCTCGCTCATCGAAAACCTCCAGCGCGAAGACCTTGACCCCATCGAAGAAGCCGAGGGCTACAAAACGCTGATGGACAACTACCATCTCACGCAGGAGGAGGCCGCCGAGCGTGTCGGCAAGTCCCGCTCCGCCGTGGCAAACAGTCTGAGATTGTTAGGGCTTTGCCCCGAAGTGCGGCAAATGCTGCAAAACGGCGACCTCTCCGGCGGTCACGCCCGCGCACTGCTGCCGCTCAAGGCCGATTTGCAGCTCGACGCGGCAAACCTGATCGTCAAGCAGGGTCTCAGCGTCCGCCAGACCGAGGCGCTCGCCAAGCGCCTGAGTAACCCTAAGGAAGAGCGCAAACCCACGAACGACGAGCTCATCGCCGAGAGCTATGGCCGCCTGGCCGCGCAGGAGCTCAGCGACAAGATCGGCCGCACCTGCCGCATCGTGTCCGGCAAGAAAAAGGGCCGCATCGAGCTCGACTATTATGGCATCGACGACTTAAACGATCTGCTCGAAGCGCTCGCCGCCATCAAACGCAGAAAGAACGGAGGCGAATAACCATGTCCGATTTGATTCACGAGGGTCCCAAGGACCCGAACAAGCCGCCCGTGCCCGGCGAGGAAAAGCCCACCACCGAGCGCGAGCGCAATAAAAAAGTATATACTTACGTTGCGATCCTCTTCACCGTGGCATTTTTGCTGATTTTGTGGACATTTTTTATGAATCAGCGCAGCATCAACGAGATCAAGGACGGCAACACCGCCCTGCAAAGCACCTTACAGCAGAACGACTCACTGGAAGCGCACATTGCCGAGCTTGAAGAGCAGCTCGCCAACAGCGAGGAGGACAAAAAAGCGCTCGACGAGACCGTCGGCCTTCAGTCCAACCAGCTGCGCGCGCTCGACTGGCTGCTTGAGATCGAAAACGCCTACAACACCGGCGATCTCGACGCTGCGAAAGACAACATCCGCTCGTTCGAGGAGACCGGCACGGTGGAATTCCTGCCCAAGGAGCCGCTGCGTACCGGCATCACCGGCGACGACGCCCCCTCCCCCGCCGCGCGCTACCAGTCCATTGTGGACAAGCTGTTTCCGGACGGCGTAAAATAAGAAGTCAAATGGTCATTTACTTTACAACGATAACGAGGTAAATCATTATGCTGGATATGAAATTCCTTCGGGAAAATCCCGATCTGGTCAAGGAAAACATCAAGAAGAAGTTCCAGGACGAAAAGCTCCCCCTCGTCGACGAGGTCATCGAGCTCGACGCCAAGAACCGTGCCGCCATCACCGAGGCGAGCGAGCTGCGCGCCAGCCGCAACGCCCTTTCTAAGCAGATCGGCATGCTGATGGGTCAGGCGAAGAAGGACCCGAGCAAGCTCGAAGAAGCCGAAAAGATCAAGGCGACCGTCAAGGCCAACGCCGACCGCCTCACCGAACTCGAGAAACTTGAAGAGGAGTACGAGCAACGCATCCACAAGATCATGCTGCTGATCCCGAACATCATCGACCCGAGCGTCCCCATCGGCCCGGACGACAGCTGCAATGTCGAGGTCGAGCGTTTCGGCGAGCCGAAGGTTCCCGATTTTGAAATTCCCTACCACACGCAGATCATGGAGAGCTTTGACGGCGTCGACATGGACGCCGCGGGCCGCGTCTCCGGCGCGGGCTTCTACTATCTGCTCGGCGACATCGCGAGACTGCACGAGGGCGTGCTCGCCTACGCGCGCGACTTTATGATCGACAAGGGCTTCACATTCTGCATCCCGCCGTTTATGATCCACGGCAACGTGGTCGAGGGCGTCATGAGCCAGAACGACATGGACGCCATGATGTACAAGATCGAGGGCGAGGACCTCTACCTCATCGGCACGAGCGAGCACTCGATGGTCGGCCGCTTCATCGGCGAAATTCTGCCAGAGAGCAGCCTTCCCCAGACGCTGACGTCCTACTCCCCCTGCTTCCGCAAGGAGAAGGGCTCGCACGGCATCGAGGAGCGCGGCGTTTACCGCATCCACCAGTTCGAAAAGCAGGAGATGATCGTCGTCTGCAAGCCCGAGGACAGCATGGACTGGTACAACAAGATGTGGAAGTGGAGCGTCGAGCTGTTCCGCTCGATGGACATTCCCGTCCGCCAGCTCGAGTGCTGCTCCGGCGACCTCGCCGACCTGAAGGTCAAGAGCTGCGACATCGAGGCCTGGTCCCCGCGCCAGAAAAAGTATTTCGAGGTCTGCTCCTGCTCGAACCTCGGTGACGCGCAGGCACGCCGCCTGAAAATTCGCGTCAAGGGCGAGGACGGCAAGATGTACCTGCCGCACACGCTGAACAACACCGTCGTCGCACCCCCGCGCATGCTGATTGCATTCCTTGAAAACAATCTGCAGGCCGACGGCAGCGTGCTGATTCCCAAGGTCCTCCAGCCCTACATGGGCGGCAAGACCGTTCTCACTCCCAAAAAGTAAATCCAATTCGCAATATTATTCCATTTTTATACGATCAGTTTTCGTTTTTCGCACATTTTCAGCAAAGAGGTGCTTCCCATGAAGAAGTTTTTTGAAGAGTTCAACGCCTTTGCCATGCGCGGCAACGTCATCGACATGGCCGTCGGTGTTGTCATCGGCGGCGCGTTCGGCAAGATCACGAACTCTGTCGTCAACGATATCATCATGCCGCTCATCTCCATGCTGACCGGCGGCATCGACTTTTCCGCATGGAAATGGGTGCTCAAGGAAGCAGTCATGGAGGGTAAGGAGGTCATCGACCCCGAGATCGCCGTCAACTACGGCAACCTGATCGCCGTCATCCTCGACTTCATCATCATCGCGTTCGCCGTGTTCTGCATGGTCAAGGCCATCAACAAGATGCACGACAAGCTCTCGAAGCCCGCCGAGCCGGAGCCCGAAAAGGAGCCCGAGCCGACGAAGGAAGAGCTGCTGCTCGCCGAGATCCGCGACCTTCTGAAGGAGCAGAGCAAATGAGAGCGCTGCTCTCTCAGGGTCTTTCCGAGTTGGGGCTGGACGTGAGCCGCGCCGAGACGCTTGAGCGCTTCTCTTCCCTGCTGCTGGAAAAAAATCAGGTGATGAACCTCACAGCCATCACCGAGCCCGACGCCGTCGCGCAGCTCCACCTGCTCGACAGCGCGGCGCTGCTGCCATTTGTCGATCTGACGGGTAAAACCGTCGTCGACGTCGGCACCGGCGCAGGCTTTCCCGGGATGCCGCTGCGCATCCTCAAGGATGACTTCGACCTCACGCTGCTCGACTCGCTCGGCAAGCGCGTCAACTGGCTGCAAGAGGTCTGTGACGAGCTGCAATTAAAGCGCGTCGCCTGCGTCCACGCGCGAGCGGAGGAATTCGCCATGCAGCACCGCGAGCAGTTCGACATCGCCACCTCGCGCGCCGTCGCACAGCTCTCGATCTTATCCGAGCTGTGCCTGCCGCTCATCAAGGTCGGCGGACAGTTCATCGCCATGAAGAGCGTCGACACCGAGGACGAGATCGCCGCGGCGAAGAGCGCCATCAAGACGCTCGGCGGCCACATCGTCAAGGTCGAGGACTACACCATCCCGACGAGCGACGTCGTCCACCGCCTTGTCATCGTCGAAAAGGTCTCCCCTACCCCGCGCGCCTATCCGCGCGCCTTCGCCAAGATCAAAAAAGCCCCGCTGTAACGCGTCAAATTCACAAAAAGGAGGTACGAGCCTTGTCTCAGGTCATCGCCGTCGTGTCCGGCAAGGGCGGCACGGGAAAAACTTCATTCACGACGCTCACCGGCATGGCGCTCGCGCAGCTCGGCAAAAAAACGCTGCTGCTCGACTGCGACATCGGCCTGCGCAACCTCGACCTCTACCTCGGCGTATCGGACCGCGCGCTCATGGACTTCACCGACGTGATCGCCGGACGCACGACACTCGCTCAGGCCGTCGTGCGCCATCCGCTCTACCCGAACCTGTATCTGCTCACCGCGCCCGTGAGCTTCGGCGTGCGCCTGCCGAGCAAGCGCGAGATGCAGCGGCTTATCGACGAGATCCGCCGCCATTTCGACTTCTGCCTCATCGACGCCGCCGCCGGCATCGGCGAAGCCTTCGCGCTTGCCACCTGCTGCGCCGACCGCGCCGTGGTCGTCACCACGAACGACCCCTCGAGCCTGCGCGACGCGCAGCGCACCGTGATGGAGCTGCACCACTTCCCGAGCGGATACCTGCACCTTGTCGTCAACCGCGTGCGGCGCAAGCTCTTACAGTCCCTCCACACCACGATCGACGACGCCATCGACGCCGCGGGTCTTCCGCTGCTCGGCGTCATTCCGGAGGACGAGAATGTCCCTGCCGTTTTAGGGCGCGGACTTTCCCAGCGCCTCAAGTATCGCTCCGGCGCGCTCTGCGCCTGCGAAAACATCGCCCGCCGCCTGTGCGGCGAACGCGTGCGTCTGATGCGGCTGTAGCACCGGTTCACAAAGGCAAACACGCTTTTCCCGCAAACATCTTTTCAAAGCCTGCTTGCCCTTGTCAACCGATGAAAGTGCCGCTACAATAGAAAAATTCACATCAGAAAGGATTGTGACACTACATGAACATCGCTCTCATGGCACACGACAACAAAAAGGAACTGATGGTCCAGTTCTGCACGGCTTACGCCGGCATTCTGTCCCGTCACACTCTCTGCGCCACCAGCGTGACCGGTAAGATGGTCAGCGAAGCGAGCGGCCTTCCGATCCACCTGTTCATGGCGCGCATCCACGGCGGCGCCGAGCAGATCGGCGCGCGCATCTCCTACAACGAGATCGATATGGTCCTCTTCTTCTGCGACCCCGCCAACCCGCAGTATAACGACAGCCTGACCTATATCACCAAGCTCTGCGACCAGAACAACATCCCCTTTGCCACCAACCTCGCCACCGCTGAAATGCTCATCATGGGCCTTGCCCGCGGCGACCTCGACTGGCGCGATATCGTCAACCCGAAGACGAAACCCTTCACCACCTGAGCACAAAATCAGGCGATTTTTCAATACAGTTAGTAATTTTCAATTTATAATATACAAATAGGAGTAGATTTTACCATGATGCAATCCCGTACACACAACTGCGGCGAGCTTCGCGCGCAGCATGCCGGTGAGCACGTCAAGCTCGTCGGCTGGATGGAGAACGTCCGCGAAGTCGGCGGCAGCCTCGCCTTTGTGGTGCTGCGCGACTTCTACGGCACGACGCAGATCGTCGTCGAGACGAGCGAGCTGCTCGCCCAGATCAAGGGCTACAACAAAGAGAGCACCATCTCCGTCGAGGGCACCGTGCGCGAGCGCGCAAGCAAGAACCCCAATCAGCCCACCGGCGACATTGAGGTCGTTCCCGAGAAGATCGAGCTGCTCGGCCGCTGCCGCTACAACTCCCTGCCGTTCGAGATCAACCGCAGCCGCGAGGCGGACGAGACCCAGCGCCTCAAGTACCGCTATCTTGACCTGCGCAATCCCGCCGTCAAGAAGAACATCATCCTGCGCTGCAACGTCATCGCCGCGCTGCGCAAGGCCATGATGGAGCACGACTTCCTCGAGATCACCACCCCGATCCTGACGGCCTCCTCCCCCGAAGGCGCGCGCGACTACCTCGTCCCCGCCCGCAAGCACCCCGGCAAGTTCTACGCCCTGCCGCAGGCCCCGCAGCAGTTCAAGCAGCTGCTCATGACCTCCGGCTTTGACCGTTACTTCCAGATCGCGCCGTGCTTCCGCGATGAGGACGCGCGCGGCGACCGTAGCCCCGGCGAGTTCTATCAGCTCGATATGGAGATGGCGTTCGCCTCTCAGGAAGACGTCTTCGCCGTCTGCGAGGATGTCCTGCCCCCGATCTTCGCGAAGTTCGGCACGTATGACATCGCCTCTCAGCCTCCCTTCCGCCGCATCAAGTACCTCGACGCGCTCGAGATTTACGGCAGTGATAAGCCGGACCTGCGCATCGACCTGACCGCGACGAACATCTCCTCCCTCTTCGAGGGAAGCAGCTTTGAGGTCCTTGCGGACAAGACCGTCAAGGCCGTCGTCATCTCCAACTGCTCGCTCACGCGCAAGCAGATCGACAAGCTCCTGACCGACTGCGAGGTGCAGGCAGGCGCGAAGGGCTACTGGTTCAAGGTCGACGAAAAGGGCGACCTCGCCGGCGGCATCGCGAAGTTTGTCGACAAGGAAGCTGCTTCCAAGCTCCTGCCGCTCGAGCCTAACACGCTCGTGCTCGTCGCGGGCGGCGAGCTGGCCACCAAGCTCGTCGGCGTGATGATCAAGACTTTCGGCCCCGCGTGCGAGGGTCACATGGACAAGGAGCGCTACGAGTTCTGCTGGATCGTCGACTTCCCGATGTATGAGATCGGCGACGAGAGCGGCGAGCTCGAGTTCTGCCACAACCCGTTCTCCATGCCCGCCGGCGGCCTCGACGTGCTGCTCAAGGCCGAGCGCGGCGAGATCGACCCGCTCACCATCACCGCCGACCAGTACGACCTCGTCTGCAACGGCGTGGAGCTCTCTTCCGGCGCGGTCCGTAACCACGACCCTGAGATCATGATCAAGGCCTTCGAGCTCGTCCGCCTCGGTGAAGAGGACGTGAAGGCCAAGTTCCCCGCCATGTACAACGCCTTCTGCTACGGCGCGCCCCCGCACGCCGGTATCGCCCCGGGCGTCGACCGCATGGTCATGCTGCTCGCCGGTGAAGATTCCATCCGCGAGATCATTCCCTTCCCGATGAACAAGAACGCCCAGGATATCATGATGGGCGCGCCCAGCGAGGTGACGCAGAAGCAGCTCGATGAGCTGCATATTGCGGTCACGGCGCATGAGGAAGAATAATTCAGCTCTCACTGCGTGAGGGTGCAATGGTTTTCCTGTGCCGCACAGGGAAACGGCAAAGGGGGCCATTCTCTCACGTGAGAGAATGGCCCCCTTTAGATCCCCCAAGAGAACGCAAGGGGCCTGCCCCTTGACCCCGCACATTGGCAGTTTGTAGCTTGAAGAGCTGCACGCGCTGCGCAATCAGGTGCGGTGTACATGGCTTCGCCATGAATCTTCTGCGAGTCGTCACCGGTCGCAACCGCGCCTTACTATCGTGAGGCGCGAGTGACGTTTGCTCGGCGACAGACTGCCTGCGGAATGCGGCATTGCTAACGCTCGCCGCATTGTGGAGACTGGCGGTAGGTGGAAATTACTGCGCACTTCTACAAGATGGGCAGAGCGGCAGCGGATAATAGGAGTAGAGGCAAATCGTATCGCAATGCTAACGCGGCTTTGCCGCGCGCAGGCAGTTGCATTCCGAAGGCATAAAGGTTATTCAACCCCGAGACTGCCAATCTAAACCTTTCTCTTGGGGGATTTAAAGGGG
>NZ_JPJG01000131.1 GCF_000765235.1 Oscillibacter sp. ER4
CGCTGCTGTGCAGATCGAGAATTGGGGACAGGTAGAGCTTTTCTCCGAACAGGCTGAACTCCGTCACATCTGTAACCCACTTCTGGTTCGGCCTGTCCGCATGGAAGTCCCGATTCAGCAAGTTTGGTGCGATTTTGCCGACTTCGCCCTTGTAAGAACGATACTTTTTCGTTCGGACACGGCAAACCAAGCTCAGTTCCTTCATAAGCCGCTGGACCGTCTTGTGATTTAAGGGCAGCTTACGGTTACGCAATTCTGCCGTGATCCGGCGATAGCCGTATCTTCCTTTGTTTTCATGATAAATTGCCGTGATTTCTTCCTTCACAGATGCGTATTTGTCCGCTTTCTGCATCTGTTTCAAATGATAATAGAAGGTCGCACGCGGCAGTTGAGCGATTGATAAAAGAATGTTGAGTGCGTGTTTTTGCCTCAGCTTCTGAACTACCAGCGTTTTTTGCGCTGGCGTCGCTCGTCTTCCAAAACCAAGGCTTGCAAGTTTTTTAGGTATTCATTCTCCGCACGCAGTCGC
>NZ_JPJG01000032.1 GCF_000765235.1 Oscillibacter sp. ER4
GCGCAGGTCGACCTGCGCATAGCTGACGCCGTACTCCTTGAGCGAGCATGGGCTTTCGCGAAGACCGATGACCTCCTCAAGCGTATCGTAGGGCTTGCCGGAGATAGCGAGCATCTCGTCGCCCGGCAGCAGGTTGGCGGACAGCGCGATGGCCAGCGCGTGTGTGCCGCAGGTGATCTGCGGGCGGACGAGCGCGGCCTCGGTGTGGAAAGCGCTCGCGTAGACGCGCTCCAAATTGTCGCGCCCCTCGTCATCGTAGCCGTAGCCGGTCGAGGCGGCGAAGTGCGTCGCATTCACGCGGTTTTTCTGCATTGCGCCGATGACTTTCGCTTGGTTGAGCTCGGCGATCTCTTCGATCTCGGCAAAGCGGGGCTTGAGCTCGTCCAAAACGGCCTCGCCGAATTGAAGAACCTTGTCGCTCACGCCGAGCGACAGGTACATTTCATCTCTGTTCATTTGTCCTCCTCCGGCGTGTCGGGAAATTCAACGCCGTTGCACATTAGAATAAACCGCAGCGGATAGTCGCGGTCCAAATAGTTTTTGCTGTACCATTCATAGGTCGCGGCAGGCAGGTGGCGCAGCTCGGGCGCTTCCGTGCGGAAGAGCTCGAACGTTTTCCGGTCGCCCGAGAGCAGCGCGCCTAAAAGCTCGCCCTGCTTTTCTTCATACAGGCGCGCAAAGCATGCGTCCATGATGGCCGCGCAGGCGCGCTCATCGTCCGTACCGTAGTCCTCGCGATGGGCGAGCCAGTAGAGAAATTCGCGCGGGTCGAGGTCCAGCTGCGTCGTGACCTGCGAGAGCTTGTAGAACGCGGCCTTGTCGCCGCGCTTCAAAATGTCGATGAGGTACGCGACGAGCTGTTCGTCGAGCTCCACGCAGTCGCAGAAGACCTCGAACGCGTGCTTGCCCGCGTCGGGATCAGGGGTACTTTCTGCTGCGGGCGGCTTTTCCTCGGGCTGCTCCAGTTCCGCCGCGGCGGTGAGCATTTGCAGCAGTGCGCGGGAGAAATCCTCCTCGCTGAAATGGTCGAATATCGCCTCGTCCAGCTCGTCGCCTGCGCTTTTGGCGCACAGGCGCACAAAGTCCGACACACTCAGATCTTTCAGCGCACTTTGCAGCTGCGCGGCGCGCTCCTCGGTGGTATCGGCGGTGAGCGCAAGCTCCGGCGGCGCGGGCATTGTGCCCTCGCACAGCGCGCTCATATAATGTAAGTAGTGTTCGCACAGCTCCATTGCCGCACCCCCTCAGTTTATAATCTTTAATAATCTATCATACGGCGGCAGAAAAAGCAACTGAAAACCGAAGAAAGCCATCAAATACGGCTTTCTTTCTGAATTTTCGCCCTGAGCAGTGCGCAGTTTTCCTGCAAACGCGCATCGTCCGGTGCAAGCGCAAGTGCTTTTTCCGCGTTTTTCAGCGCGTCTTCCCACTGCGCGAGGTGAAAGTGCGCGATGCTCAACAGATCATAGGGGAAGCTGCCCCATGCGAACGGCTCGCAGATATAGGTGCGCGGCCGCTCGGTGATCGCGAGCGCGCAGTTTACCATAAAAATGACGCCGCACCAGTCCTTTTGCTGATAAAGCAGGTCGGCAAACTCCAGATACGGCTCGCGCAGGTGCGGCGCTTCCGCGATGGCGCGATGCAGCCAGAGCGCGGCTTCATCCTCGCGCTCCAAACGACGCAGACAGCGCGCGATGTAGCGCATCGAGGCGCAGCGTTCGTCGCGCCACACGGCCTGCGGCATCGCGAGGTGTGCTTTCAGGGTCGAGACCGCCCGCGCCCAATCGCCGCGGAACATGTACTCGCGGCCTAAGTAGTGGCGGTTGCGGTCGTTTTGTGGGTTCTCCCGCACGGCAAGCTCTAAAAGTGGAAGATACTGCCCGCGCGATTTGCTCGGGTCGGGATGGTGGTCGAGCTGCACGCCCTCGGCGTCGACAAAGCGCTCGCCGCCCTCGCCCAGATATTGAAGCACCTCGTGCACCGGATTCACCCAGCGGTAGCAGCCGTTTTTGTGAATTTTGTCCGTCCAGAAGACGCAGCCCTCGCGCCCATCGGGCAGAAAGCTCCACGTGTAGCGGTAGCGGGCACGTGTTGTGTCGGGTTGCCACGCGCGCTCGAGCTTTTCGCGCCAGCCGGGCTGAAACTGCTCGTCGAGGTCGATGCAGCAGCAGATATCGGCGTCCTTGGGGATGAGCTTCAGCGATTTATTGCGCGCGACATCGAAGCGCCACGGCGCGATGATCTTCTGCTCGACGTGCGCACCGCGGGCTCTGAGTTTTTCGACCGTATCGTCCGTTGACCCCGTGTCGAGCACGCAGATGTCGTCCGCCTCGGACATCGAGTCCATGAAGCGCTCGACAAATTGCGACTCGTTTTTGCAGATGGCGTAAACGCAGACGCGGTAGGAAATGGCGATTCCCTCCTTTTATATATGTATTGCGGCGCGGCTTGCGCCGCACCGCTTATTGCTCAGGTCGAGAGGAGACCCGCTGCGCGGAGATTTGCCAGCAGCGCGTTGAACTGCTCGACGACGTCCTCTACGCTTGTCGCATCGGCAACAGCTGCCGCCGCGCGCGTATCGCTCGGTCCAGTCGGACCCGTAGGACCTGTGGGACCGGTCGGACCCTGAGGACCCTGCTCACCGTCACTGCCGACAAGACCCTGCGGTCCGGTCGGGCCGGTGGGACCCGTTGCGCCGGTAGGACCGACTGCGCCTGCTGCACCCGCAATACCCTGTGGGCCGATGGGGCCTGTCGGTCCGGTTGCGCCAGCTGCGCCGGCGGCTCCGGCTACGCCTTGAATGCCCTGCGGTCCCTGCGGGCCCGCGGCGCCTGTCGCACCCGTCTGACCTTGAGGTCCAGTAGGCCCAATGGCGCCCGGCGCACCGGGGACGCCTTGAAGACCCTGTACACCCTGCGGCCCCGTCGGCCCGATCGGGCCGGGAACACCCTGAATGCCCTGCACGCCCTGCGGCCCCGTCGGGCCCAGCACATACTGAGGCGGGAACGGCGGCGGAGGAAACGGCGCGGGGCAGGGCGGCGGGCAGCGGTCTGCACAGCCGCACGAATTCTGAAAACGATTCATCGAAAATACCCTCCTTTTAAGCTCGGGGCAGGAAAACTCCTGCGTTTCATTCTATGCCGTGGGCAGGAAGAGGTGAGCGCGATAGAATGTGCACGTTTTGTGAACAATGGGGAAAAGCCTTGCAACGCTTCCAGTGGTATGCTAACATATAATAATATGTTTTACAGAATCAAAATGTTCGTCAGAACAGGAGAAGCTCATGCAGAAGAAATTGCTCATCCCCATCCTCGTCGTGCTGGTGCTTGTGATCATGCTGGTGGTGCGGGGCTGTGGGAATAAGGATACATCGCAGGACAATAAACAGGATGGAACGCAGAGCACGCAGACGGACACGTTCGACAGCGCGAATGTGACCGGAAACGACGTGCGCGCGGAGCTCGGCACGATGACCGCCAACGAAAGCGGCGGTGTCGACATCACCGTCACGGCGGACGGCCAGCAGACGACCTACACCTATACCGACGTCGCGCCCGACGCGTGGTACGCCGACGCAGTCAACTATGTTGTCTCCACCGGCGTGATGAGCGGCGACGACACGCAGCATCTCTTCCAGCCGGAATATGGCGTGGAGAGATCGCAGTTCGCCGTCATCATGTACCGTTTTGCCGGCGGCACGCCGACGGAGGAGGATGCGGAGTTCAGCGACCTCACGGGCGACGAATGGTATTACGAATATGTCAAGTGGATGGTCGGCAAGGGCCTCATGGGCGGCAACGGCGGGGCGTTTGACCCCAGCGGCTTTTTGTCCTGCGAGCAGGCGATCATCGTGCTCTACCGCCTCGCGGGCGAGCCTTCGGTCACGGGTACGCTCGACGACTATCCCTATGCGCCCAAAGTGTCGGAGAGCGGCAGGGATGCCGTGACCTGGGCGTGGAACAACGGGCTCATCACTGAAAAAGAGTGCGTCTGGTATCCGACGCAGGCCGTCAGCCGCGCGCAGGTCGCGCTTTTGCTGATGCGCTATGACGCCTTGATCGGCCGAAATGCGGCGTAAATGAATGAATACGGAAAAATGCGGGCATTCTGTTCTTGACAGAATGCCCACAAACCGTTGAAAATACTGAATTTTTGAGCTGCCTGTAAAGGAGCAGACAAGAAAAATGTCGAAAAAGTAAAATTAACTGTTGACAAACGCTGACCCACGTGCTAAGATAACACCTGTTCCGCGAATGGAGCGTGCACCTTGTAAATTAAACAACGAAACTTTGACAAGCACCAGATGAAAAACTGTGCGA